>JBEPYG010000047.1:0-17187 GCA_041641515.1 Roseiflexus sp. | reverse complement strand
AGGCCGGGGGCAGGCGTCAGGCCGGGGGCAGGCGTCAGGCCGGGGGCAGGCGTCAGGCCGGGGGCAGGCGTCAGGCCGGGGGCAGGCGTCAGGCCGGGGGCAGGCACAAGGCCGGGGGCAGGCACAAGGCCGGGGGCAGGCACAAGGCTGGGGGCAGGCACAAGGCCTGCCCCTACGCATTCCCAATTGCGGGTGGGTGTGGATGACCCACATTCGTTTGTTTATCGACAGGTGCGATAGAACGTGCAAGCGTGGGATGCTTGCCCCGCAGAGTGTGGCGTGTTAAAATAATGACACTGGTGATAATCTCGATGTATCTGGAAGGAGCATGGCGATCAAAGACGATCAAACGACCCCAAATAGCGGACGCCGCCTCTACGAAACCCGTCCGCCGCGTGAACGTGCGTTTCTTGTCGGTGTGGAACTGACTGGCGGTCGTAGTGTGTGGAAAGCTGAAGACTCGCTCCAGGAACTTGCCCTGCTGGCTGATACCGCCGGTCTCGACGTAGTGGGCAGCACCTACCAGCGTATCAAACATCCGTTCCCGCGCTATTTCATTGGTCCTGGCAAAATCGAGGAGATTGCTGCGCTGCGTGATGTGGTGCACTATGACCTGGTGGTGTTCGATGACGAACTGACGCCGGGTCAGGCGCGCAATATCGAGGATGCGTTGCAGACACGAGTCCTGGATCGCACCGGTCTCATCCTCGACATCTTCGCGCGCCATGCGCAGACCCACGAAGGGCGCGTTCAGGTCGAACTGGCGCAGTACCGTTATCTGCTCCCGCGCCTGCGCCGTCAGTGGACGCACCTGGAGCGTCAGGCAGGCGGCGGCGGCGCTTCTGCAGGTGGTGTCGTCGGTCTGCGCGGCCCTGGCGAAACACAGCTCGAAGTTGACCGGCGTTTGATTGCGCGCCGCATCCAGTGGCTCGAACAACAGATCGCAGAAGTGCATCGCCACCGTGAGGTCTACCGTGAACGGCGTCGCCAGAGCGGCATTCCGGTGGTGGCGATTGTCGGGTATACCAACGCCGGTAAATCGACGCTCCTCAACGCACTTTCGGGGGCGAATGTGCGCGCCGAAGACCGGTTGTTTGCCACGCTCGACCCGACGACGCGCCAGGTGATGCTTCCTGGCGGGCAGCAGATACTTCTGACTGACACCGTCGGGTTTATTCAGAAACTGCCAACACAACTGGTGGCGGCGTTCCGTGCAACCCTCGAAGAGATCCGTGAAGCGGATGTTTTACTGCATGTACTCGACATAACGCATCCGAACGCTGCGCAGCAGACACAGACGGTCCTCAATACGCTGCGTGATCTTGAGGTTGAAGATCGCCCGATCCTCACCGTGCTCAATAAAGTCGATCTCATGGATGGTGTCGATGAAGCCGAAGTAGACAGGATCGCGGAAACGCTGGGCATGCCGGACGACTATCTGGCTGTGTCGGCGCGTCGAGGTTGGGGGCTCGATACGCTGCTGCGACGCATTGAACAGACGCTCAGCGAACGTATGATGCCGCTCACGGCGCTGATTCCGTATCGCCGCAACGATCTGGTGTCGCTTTGGCACTCGCGCGGTGTGATCGACGAAGAACGATATGAAGCGGAAGGAACGTTGATCGCCGGACGTCTTCCGGTTGAGCTGGTGCGCTGGTTTGAGCCGTTTTCATGCCCTGTGTTTGCTGCGTAGATGAACCCACTGCCACCGTTCGCCGCTGTGAGTATGGCGGCGCTACTCGCCCCGATTGCGCTGACGCCGCTCCGCGAGCGACTGAACCCGGCTGATTTGCCAGGTGTTCAGCGCTTTGTTCGTGTTGGTGAGTATGACCTGCACTACACCGATGAGGGCCCGCGCGACGCTCCGACGGTGCTGCTGATTCACGGGTTTGCGGCGTGGGCGTTCGCCTGGCGCGCACAGCGCACTGCGCTGGTTGATGCCAGGCGGCGTGTGGTGACGATTGATCTCCTCGGCTATGGCGCATCCCCGCGTCCTGCGGCGTCGGTCTACTCGACGCACGATCAGGCGCTGCTTTTGCTTCGCGCACTCGATGCGCTCGGCATTGGGACGTTCGATCTGGTGGGGCACTCGTTCGGCGGGCGGGTGGCGTTTCAGATTGCGTTGCTTGCGCCTGAGCGGGTGCGCCGCATCGTTGCAATCTGCCCGGAGGCCTTCACGGTTGGGCGTCCGCCGATTGCTGCGCTGGCGCGCCTGCCGCTGATCGGTCAGGCGCTCTCGTACTATGTCCTGGCGCCGTCGCTGGTTGGCGTTGGGCTGCGGTCGCTCTCGAAACGCGACGACTGGCTGACCGACGAGGTGATCGCGGGGTATGCCGCGCCCCTGTATGTGCGCGGCACGGCAGCGGCACAGGTCTGGCAGGCGCGTTCGCCGAAGGATGGCGCCTTGCCTGTGCCGGCGAATCTGGCGTTGATCCGTCCGCCAACGCTGCTGCTCTGGGGCGATGGCGACACGGTCTTCTCTGTGGACGAAGGGCGTCGCCTGGAACGCATCCTCCCCGATGCTCGTCTGATCGTCTACGATCGCACCGGTCACCTTCCTTACGAAGAACGGACGGCTGATGTGAATGCGGCGATTGTCGGGTTTCTGTCCCGGGAATGATCATGAAACACCTGCGCTGCGCACAACGGTCACTCTCCAGCACGCCAGGTTCGCCGCACGATTTCGTACAGGATCACCCCCGCCGCCACGCCGACGTTCAACGAGTCCTGCCCGGGCGCCATCGGAATGCGTATGAGCGATGAGCAGGCTGTCATCGTCGCGCTGGTCAGTCCCTCGGTTTCATTACCGACAATGATCGCCAGTGGCAATGGCAGGTCGGCATCGTACAGCGCGTGTTCGACATTGCCGGTTGCGCCGACGACGTAGATGCCCTGGGTGCGCAGTTGTTCGATCCAGGCGGAAAGATTGGCGCAGGCATAGATCGGAATGCGCCCCACCGCGCCGCGTGCGGCGCGCACGCATTCGCGGTGGAGTGGGTCGGCGCCACCGCCTGCCACAACCACTGCCTCGACCCCGGCGGCATCGGCGGTGCGCAGGGTCATGCCCAGGTTTTCGGGATTGTTGATCTGCTCGGTCACCAGAATGACGGCGCGTCTGCTGGGGCGGTAGTCGGCGACGTCGCGCACCCGCCCCCAGATTGCGCTGACCACGCCGGGGATCGGGCGGGTGGGGGTGATCAGTCCCATCAGGCCTTCGGAAATGCGGTAGGCGGGCACACTCAGGTCTGCTGCGCGCTCGAGCAGTGCTGCGCCTGTCGGGTCGCGCAGCAGATCGCTGGTGTAGAAGAGATCCTCAACCGGCAGATCGTCGAGAGCGCGGGAGGTGAGCAGGGGTCCTTCGGCGAGAAATTGTCCGCGCGCGCGCCGCCCCGCCGCGTTGCCGAGGTCGCGCAGACGGGCGACGATCGGGTCTCTGGCGCTGCTGAGGGTGTGCCCGCCAGCTGGGCGCGGCGGGGCGGCGCGCGCCAGGGGTGGACCCTGCGCCAGGATTTCATCGGCGATGGCGGGGAGCGTCCCGCTGCCGCGGCGAACGCCGACAAACAGATGAACACCGGGGGCATTGAGTGGTGGGCGCGGCGCAACCTCGTGCCCGTCGAACAGTTCTGCGAGTGTCGGCAGCGTCCATGCGCCAGCTGTCAGAAACAGCAGCACATCACCGCGCGGCGCGGCAAGCAGGAGATCGCGCAGTGCGCGTTCATGGGCGGCTGCGACCAGTACCCGCGTTGTGGCAGCGAAGTGTGTCTCCGGTCGATACGCCAGTACGCCATCGATAGTGTTCCACCCTGAGACGAACACCCGCAGTTGTGCACGACCGGCGTCGAACAGGGTGGAAATAATCGCTTTGGCGTCAGTGCACCCTTCCTGATGCAACAGATCGATAATGACCGGCAGAATGGCATTCGGGTCTTCGCATGCAAACGCCACAGCGACGCCTTCCGTTCACCGCAAACCCAATTCTGCACCATTGTACCACCCACCGGTTGGTTAATGGAGGGACGCAGCACGCTGTGTCCCGTTTTTGACGCAGGAAACGATGTTATACCAATTGGGATTGAACACGCTGCGTGCACACCATCCGCCAGATGCGTCCTCATCGATGCTATGCGCGTGCGCATAGATTGAAATTGAACACGCTGCGTGCACACTATCCGCCAGAGCGCATGACAATGCCATCACAGCAATCTACCATCCATAATGGCATTACCGACTCCCGCCGGTGCTGCGGAAACCCATCGGTTGTGCGACGGCGCGCGCGGCGCGGGCAAGCCCCCGGCGGGCGCGCAGGCTGGCAACAGCGGCGTAGTGCCCGGCAGCCCACGAACGTCCGCCAGCTCGCACATCGCCGTGGCGGATCGCCTGCCGCAGGTCATCGGCGGTTGCGCCAGGAAAGAGGGTGTAGCCAAGACCAACGGTCGAAAAGTGGTGGGCATCGCTTCCGCCGCAGGCGGGCAGTTCAAGCGCGGTGGCAACGGAGGCGGCGCGCTCATTCATGCCCGGCAACGGCAAGCTTGCGTTGAAGACCTCGACGCCATCGACGGGCCATGCCGGGTTATTGCCGCCGCAGTAACGAAGCAGACTGGCGCCAAACGATGGCACCAGCCAGTCGAAGGGATGTGCCACGATACAGAGCGCTCCCTGCTCGTGGGCGGCAGCGATCGTTTCGGGTGCGGGTCGCCCCGGCGGGAGGGCGCGTTCGAGGAACAACACCAGCAGGTGACCATCGGCGGTGGACACTTCTTCGCCGACAATGACCTCGACATCAAAGCCGCGCGCCATGCGCTGCGCCTCGATCGCGCCGGCGATCGTGTCGTGATCGGTAATGGCGATGACGCGCAACCCAATATGATCGGCATGTTCGAGCACCTGGGCGACCGAGCTATGCCCGTCGCTGTACCGGGTGTGAACGTGAATATCCGCCTTGCTCCAGATGGTCATGACCAGGTTCTCCTGAGCGCCAGCAGACGCGGACGCCAGCGCAGCGCACGCCGATAATATCCCATCAGTTCGTCGAGCACCCGGGGCCAGGATCGCTGTTCGGCGGCGGCGCGCCCTGCCTGTCCATACGCGATGCTCAGCTCGGGATTGGCGACCAGTTTGCTGACTGCTGCGCGCAAACTATACGCCGAGCCCGGTGTGAAGAAGACGCCGGTTTCCTCATCCCGCACCAGGTCGATGACGCCGCCAGCGCGTGCAGCGACAACCGGAAGCCCTGATGCCATCGCTTCCTGCACCACCTGCCCGAAGGTTTCGGTGTCGGAAGGAAAGACGAATAGGTCGGAACTGGCGTATGCAACCGCCAGATCGTGCCCATTAAGAAAGCCGGTGAACGTCACCGGCATCCCCTCAAACCGGCGTTCAAGCTGCGGTCGCGCCGGTCCGTCGCCGACCAGCGTCAGGCGAATGCCATCCATGTCGCGCAACGCCTCCGCCAGCAGGTCGAGTCGTTTTTCGGCTGCCAGGCGCCCGACGTAGAGCAACACACGCTCATTGGCACGTGCTCCGATCGCAGAGCGCCAGTCGTCGCGCCGGTGCGCCGGGTGAAAACGGACAGTATCGACGCCGCGGCCCCAGAGGCGGAGCCGTCGGAAGCCGCGCTCGCGCAAATCCGCGAGGATAGCCGAGGAGGGGCAGAGGGTCAACGCACACGCGTTGTGGATCCAGCGCAGGTATGAGTATGCCGCCTGGCGTAACGCACCCAAACCGTAGTGAACGCTATACGCAGGAAGATCCGTGTGATACGTCGCGATTGCCGGGATGCGCAACTGCCGCGCAGCGAAACGCGCTGTCGGACCGAGAACCATCAATCCGGCGAGGTGGATCAGATCGGGGCGAAACGCGCGGAGTGCAGGCACAATGCCCGGTTGTGGCGGCGTAAAGCGGATATCGGGATAGAGCGGGAATGGTATGCCGCGCAGCGGAATGACCTGCGCGCCAGCGTAGCGCTCGGGAGCGCCCTGCGGCGCAAACAGCAGCGCTGTGTGCCCTTCGTTCTGCACGTGCTCCAGCAGGCGACACAGGGTCGTCACGATGCCATTGACGTTGGGCAGAAAGGTTTCGGTGATCAGTGCTATCCGCATTCCTTCGCTCCCACATGGTTGCTTGCCTGCCATCCGCAACCATAGCACGTCTGGATTGCGCTTTGGCTATGAAGATGTTAACGGTAGGATAAGGGGAGGAAAAGAAAGGGTTAGATGCCCGACGTTCGCAGCCAGCGTCGCCCGACAATAAAGAACGCAACGAGCAGGATGAGCGCCAGGGCGATCTGCCAGGAGATGGCGCGTCCCTGGATCAGTTCGCTGCCGATCAGGGTGTACGCTAGCATGCCGGGGATGATGCCAATAGCGTTGGCAAGTGTGTACAATGGGAGCGGTACGCGCGCGATGCCTGCCAGATACCCGACGAAATCAAGTGATACAATCGGCGTCATTCTGGCGATCAAGACCATCCAGAAGCCACGCGCCGCGCCGATGCCGGTCAATTGTCGCCACAGGGGTGTGTCCTTCCAGCGCTGTGCCAGCACGCTGCCAGACCAGCGTCCAAGCGCATACGTCACGAGTCCGCCTGCCATACCGCCGGTCCAGGAGAGCAGCATTCCCCACCAGACGCCATAGATTGCGCCGTTGGCGGCGGCGACCAGAGAGCCGGGCAACGGCGCCAGCACCGACTGCACTATCATCAGCAGCACGCTGACCAGCGGCGTCCACAGCCCGAAGCCGCGTAGTATGGCGGCTGCCTCGTCGGGTGATGAAGCGCTGAAGACACGTTGAACAGCGCCGCTTTGCCAGATGACAAGTGCCAGGAACACAAGAGCAAGCGCGCCGCCAAGAACCAGTGCCAGGCGCATCGAACCGGGCGGCGGGCTCATCGGCGTGTCGCGTTCCAGTATCCCCAGTCGTGGCGCAGGAGGCGTTGCGGGAGTGGTATGCGCATGCCCAGGGCAATCAGTGCACATCGGGCTGTACTGTGCAACAGTTTGCGCGCCGCACCGCGTCGCAACCGGCGGTCGTCGAGCGAGTAGACGGCCAGATCGGGCGCGAATCGGATGCGATAGCCTCGATGGGCAAGGCGCAGGAACAGTTCACTATCTTCATTGACCGGCAGGTCGCAACGGAAACCGCCAATTGCGTGCAGTACATCACGCCTGACGGCCATGTTCGAGCCGGATGCCGCCGGAAAGCCGAGGGCATGCGCTATCCGCTGCCCGCCGGTGAAGATTGTGCTGTACCACTGATATGCCGCGGTCGCGTATTTGGGTCCATACACGGCGTCGGCGCTGGCATAGCGTGGAAAGCGCTCGAAGTAGCCAGGCGCAAAACATACATCGGCATCACTGAAGATCAGCCAGTCGCCGCGTGCAGCAGCTGCGCCGATCTCGCGCGCTTCCGCCACGCCGGCGGGTGAGCGCAGAACCAGCGTGTTGTGCGGTCGTGTACGCTCGATGATCGCCGGGGTCTCATCGTCGCTGGCATCGACGACGATCAGTTCCACCAGATCAGGCAGTGCGGCGAGGAATCTGCCGATCAAGGCGGCTTCGTTTCGTGTTGGGATTACGACGCTCAGGGTGGCGAGCACTGCACACCTCGTGTCATCAGTATCGAACGTTCTCCGCTGAACGTTCGACCGACCGTTTCTGTTCCTTAACGTTACAGGAGTTGTATCAAGCTCTCGTTAAGAACGGGTTATGTTTTGTTGCAACAGATCGCGGATTTCGGTCAAGAGTTTCTCTTCCGCTGACGCTTCTGGCGGCGCGGGCGGCGGTTCGGGTGTCCTGCCCCGACTATTCAGTTTGTTGATTGGCACGACCACAAAGAAGTAAATAGCAGCCGCGATCAGCAGAAAGTTGATGACAGCGGTAAGAAATGAGCCAAGCCGTACCGCGCCGAACACCAAAATATTCGAGAAGTCTGGTTGTCCGACCAGCGTGGCGATGATAGCCATCAACACATCTTTGACCAGTGAGTCGACAACTGTACCGAATGCCGTGCCGATCACCACGCCAACTGCCAGATCGACCACGTTTCCGCGCATGATGAACGTTCTGAAGCCTTCAAACATATTAGGCTCTCCTTTCATTCGCCGGGCGTTTGCCATGCAATGCCGCACCGCAGCGATGCTCTATCACGTAGAGCGCCGATGAGCGATGTGTATCGCTCTCATGTGCCGGATTCCTGGGCAAATTGAGACGTGATGTTGACGCTTGCGATTATACCCTAAGTTTGAATCGGTATACGTGTCGGCAACGGACGTCGCACCCCCTGCTACCATTTTTAGATTGTAGATATTGGATTGTAGATTGCTGTGATGGCATTGCAGTGCGCTCTGGTGAGCGTGCGTATGCAGCTTGTTCAATTCCAATTGGTGTGAGTCGATGTTCGACCACCTGGATCGTGTCCGTCGGGGTGCGGCTAGCTGTGCCCCCTGGCGCGCCCACGCGCTCCGCAGCAGAACGCTACGACTTTCTACGTTTTTCCTGTGGTTTTCTGGCGCGCCCGCGCCCTTCGGGGTAGAACTCCGTCGGGGCACGGCGCCGCCGTACCCCAACCAGGCGCATAACCGATATTCGATAACGTTGCGTGTGATCAGCACTCGCCTGTCGGTTCTCTCCTATCGGCTATAAGCTATGACTAGAGTTTGGGTTCACCCTTCGTCAGGCTGAATGGTCGACTGGAAAACCATAAAGTCTGCGGCTACGTCTGGTAAAGCACACCTTCGTGGACTCCACAGGCTACGGAGGTTGCCTTCGCGCAGGAGCTGAGGCGTTTACGCCCACGGAAATGGCACATCCAGCGATATCCAATGGAAGTTCTATCGGCTATTGAATGCCATCGGCTATTAGCTCTACGATGACCCTGAACGCTTGCCATGTCATCCGTGGTTGCGTCAGTGCATAAACAACGGTATAGTATGACGGCTATACAAAAACGTCGAAGACTTTCTACAAACATATGCCTTCCTCTGGTCACATACTTGTCGTCGATGATCACGATTACGTGCGCAGCGCGCTGGCGCGGCAGCTCGAAAGCGCCGGGCATACGGTCGTTGTGTGCGCTGATGGCATTCAGGCGCTCGAAGCGGTTCGGCAGCAGCCTTTCGATCTGATCCTGCTCGATATTCTGATGCCCGGCATGCGGGGTGATCGTGTTTTGAGCATGCTCAAATCAGACCCTGCGCTACGTCATATTCCGGTGATCGTCATCTCCGGCGATCAGGACCTTGATCTGGTCACTTCCTGCATCGAACTCGGCGCCGCCGATTATCTGGGTAAGCCGTTCAATACAACGATTCTGAATGCGCGCGTCAACGCATGCCTGGAACAAAAGCGTCTGCGCGACGCTGAGCAGGCATACGTCCGCATGCGGCTGCAGTTGATCAGCACGGCAGCAGATCATCCCGCAGCTGCCAATGACCCGTTCATTCAGCAGGTGCTGCGCGACTCAATCGGATTCGAGGCGGTTGATCAGACCCTTCAGGCCATGCTCAACCGGCTGGAAGCGGAACATCGCGAGCGATTACGAGCTGAAGAAGAACTGCGCGCTCTGAATCTGGCGCTCGAGCAGCGTGTCGCCGAGCGAACGAGAGCATTGCAACGCTCTGAGGAGGCGTTGCGCCAGCAAACGAATCTCCTGCTGGCGATCCTCGACAGCATGGGAGATGCTGTGATTGTCACAGACACGCAGGGTCAGTTGATCCACCACAATCCCGCAGCGATCCAGATCCTTGGTGATCGCCTGTCGGCTTTGCTTCCGAGTGCGCCTGATACTCCGGTAGCTCAATCACCTGATCGTCATCACTGGTTGACCCCGCGCGATCTGCCGTTTGCACGCGCGCTTCACGGTGAGCCGGTCGATGCGGCGGAAGTATGGTTGCCGGCTACCGATCACCTGCCAGAACAGTGGTTGAGCATCACGGCCCGTCCGCTCCGCGACAGGGAAGGATTGAGCGGGGGGGTTGCCATCGTGCGCGATGTCACCGAAGCTAGGCGCGCTGAAGCAGCGTTGCGCGCCAGTGAGGAACGGTATGCGCTGGCTGCGCAGGGCGTCAATGATGGGTTATGGGATTGGGACCTCGTTAGCAACAAGATTTACTTCGCGCCACGCTGGAAAGCTATGTTGGGGTTCGCAGACGAGGAGATTGGAACGTCTCCCGACGAATGGTTTAGCCGCATCCATCCCGATGATCGTGAACGGGTCGAACTCCGCCTCCTGGCGCATACCCGCCGCCTGATCAAGTCACTGGAACTGGAATATCGGATGCGTCACCGCGACGGGCACTATTGCTGGATGCTGTGTCGCGGCATCGCGGTGTGGGATGAGCGTGGTCATGCGGTGAGGATCGTCGGGTCACAGACCGACATTACGGCGCGTAAACGCGCTGAGGAGCAACTGGCGTATGGCATGCTCCACGACGCTCTGACGGGGCTGCCCAATCGCGCGCTCTTTACAGACCGACTGGGTCAGGCGATCAGGCGATCACAGCGCGAGGATCATCTGTTTGCGGTGTTGTTCCTCGATCTGGATCGTTTCAAGACAATTAATGACAGCCTCGGTCACACGGCGGGTGATGAATTGCTGGTGGCAGTTGCACGACGACTGGAACAGACCATCCGTCTGGGCGATACCGTCGCGCGGCTGGGTGGCGACGAGTTTGCCATCATTCTCGACCCGCTCGAGTCGCCGGCGCAGGCCGAATGGATTGCGGAACGCATCCAGCAGGCATTGCGAGCGCCCTTGACTATTGCCGATCGCACCATCTACACGACAGCTAGCATAGGTCTGGTTCTGAGCAAGGGATATGAGCGTTCTGAGGAGATCGCACGAGATGCCGACACAGCAATGTATCAGGCAAAGGTGCAAGGGCGCGCACGCTACATTGTTTTCGATCCAGATATGCGTCGGAAGACGCTCAGTCATTTCCAGCTCGAACATGACCTGCGCAGAGCGGTTGAGCACGGTGAACTGTGCATCCACTACCAGCCGATCGTTGCGCTTGCCGATGGAAGGATGGTCGCAGTGGAAGCGCTGGTGCGCTGGCAGCATCCTCACTATGGTCTCATTTCGCCCGATCAGTTCATTCCTCTGGCGGAAGAGACCGGATTGATCACCGAGGTCGGTCGATGGGTGCTTCAGGAAGCTTGTGGTCAGTTGCGTCAGTGGCACGTCCGCTACCCACACCGGACTGACCTGTGGATGAATGTTAATCTGTCGGCGCACCAGCTGACGCAGTCCGATCTGGTCACCCAGGTGGCTGACACGATCAGGGTCAACGAACTGCCGCCGTGGGCGCTCAAACTGGAAATCACCGAGCATGCCTTTATGACCCACCGCGAGCTGGCGACCGTGCAGTTGAGCGAACTCAGGTCGCTGGGTGTCGGGGTATGCATCGATGATTTCGGTACCGGCTATTCGTCGCTCAGCTACCTGAGCCAGTTCCCGGTCGATACATTGAAGATCGACCGGGTGTTTATTAGTCGTATCAATGCCGGTCGTGAGCATCGTGAAATCGTCAAAGCTGTCATGACCCTAGCTCATTCGCTTGGCATTACAGTGGTCGCTGAAGGCGTCGAAACTGTCGAACAGGCGAACGAGTTACGCGCACTGCGTTGCGAGTATGCACAGGGGTGGCTTTTCGGCCGCGCACTGACGCCAGCGCAGATCGAAGCATTGCTGGCAGATCATCACTCATAGCAGCACTCGTCTATGTCCAATCAAACGCTCAGTGCCCCACCACTCACGATCGGTCTGCTTACCTCGATCGTCCATCAGCCCTTCTGGCTGGGCGTCGTTGATGCGGCGCGCAGGCGGGGCGCCAACCTGCTCTGTTTTATCGGAGGAACGCTTCCAACGCGTGGACAACCGTTACTCAGAGTCCCCTATTCGCAACGGTTGCCGGGATTGTCGTTCTTCTCGCTGACAAATAGTCCGCGTCTCGATGGCGTGATTACGTGGGGTGGGAGTAAAGCCGGATTTAGCATGAACCTGGACGATGCCGAGAT
Source organism: Roseiflexus sp. (assembly GCA_041641515.1). Classification (GTDB taxonomy): domain Bacteria; phylum Chloroflexota; class Chloroflexia; order Chloroflexales; family Roseiflexaceae; genus Roseiflexus. The sequence continues at coordinate 5,174 of JBEPYG010000047.1, read as the reverse complement.
GGAGGAGTTCATTGCCCCATATCGGCGGTTGCCGCTTATCAACTATGAAGGTCGTATTGCCGGCGTTCCCTCGGTTGTGACCGACACGCACCAGGGTATGTGCGCACTGATCGAGCACCTGATCGAACACCATCAGCGACGCCGTATCGCATTCATTCGCGGTCCCGTGGGTCATCTGGAGAGTGAGGAACGCTTTCTCGCATATCAGGAGACGCTCCAGCGGTACGGTATTCCCTTTGATCCGGCGCTGGTCTATCAGGATTCGCAATGGGGGAAAATCGTCGGCGCCGAGGCGGTTCATACCCTGGTCAGACAGCGAGGTGTGCGTCCCGGCATCGACGTTGACGCTGTAATCGGCTCCGAGGTGGATTATGCGGTCGGCGCGCTGCAAACGCTTCAGGAGTACGGTGTGCGCGTTCCCAACGAGGTAGCGGTCGCCGGGTTCAATGATCATCTCGATGCACAGACTCTGGAGTTGCCGATCACGGTCATGGCAAAACCGTTCTACGAAGCGGGCGTTGTCGCCGTTGATGCGCTCCTCGACATGATCGACGGCAAGAGCATCCCTGACCGGATCTCTGTCCCTGCTCGCCTGATCGTGCGCCGCTCCTGCGGGTGCTGGTCGCTGGCTTGTCCGGAGCCGCTTCCACAGACGCTGACCGGTGATGCGCCTGCCATGCGCCCATCCGCTCCCGCCGAGCCGTCTGGTGATCCGCTGGTGGCGCGGATTGTGCGTCTCCGTGAGTCAATGGATCCGGCGATGGACCGATCGTGGCTCGATGGATTGATCGAAGGATTGTCGCCTGAGTCGCCGGAGAGAGAAAATGAGGCGCGGGATCGTTTCTGGAGCGGGTTCGAGCATGAACTGTCGCGCAGGCGCATCTCTCAGGGGATGGCGCAGTGGCACGACCTGATCTCTGAGTTGCTCCATCTGGTCGTTTCAGCGCTCGCTAATCCCGATCGACTGCCAGAGAAAAATCGCCTGTTTCTGCAACGGGTTCGCCTGACACTGGCGCAGGAACGCGAACGCGCCAGGATTGAATTGCGCACCCAGACGGTTGAGCAGTCCCACATACTGCTCGAGATTAGTCAGTCCATGCTTGTTACCCAGGATGTTGATCATCTGCTCGATGTGCTTGCACAGCGTCTGCCCGAAATGCGCATCCGCGATTGCTATCTTGTTCTGTTCGATGATTTCACGCAGACAATTGCGTCGGAAGCGCCTGGGGAAGGTCGAGTGGTGCTGGCGCTTCAAGAAGGACGGCGATTGCCGTTGTCTGCGGATGGCATTCCGTTCCTCAGTCGCTGGATTGTGCCAGATGAACTGCTTCACGATCATCAGCCATACGCGCTGGTCGTCAGTCCGCTCTTTTTTGGGTTGCGCGACTTTGGGATCATTGCAGTGCAGGCCGATCTGCGTGAAGGCAGGGTGTATCAAAAGCTGGCGCAAGAGATCAGCAGTGCATTGCAATCGGTCTTCCTCTGGCGCGACTATCACCGATCGGAGTATGCACGACGCGAGAGTGAGGCGCGTCTGCACACGCTGATCGAACATATGCCGGTTGCACTGTGGGCGAAGGACGCTGATGGCAGATACCTTATGCAAAACTCTGTCATGCGGGCGCTCATGGAGGACAATTCCTCGCTGGAGCGGAACAGCAGTTTCGTAGCAGTGCAGGAAGAATGGCGGTTGTACGAGTCCTGGGCGTTTGAAGGGCGAACAGTTTCCTTCGAGTACACACTGCCTGTTCAGGATCAGACTCGTCTGTTCAAACAGATCATTGCACCGGTGCGCGTGGATGGCGCCGTGACCGCAATTCTGGGGTTGATGTTCGATATTACGGAGCAGCGCACTGTCGAGAAGTCGCTCCTAGCTGCCATTGATTCTGCAGAGGAAGCGCGACGCAATGCTGAGTCTGCCAATCGCAGCAAGAGTGTCTTTCTCTCGAATATCAGCCACGAACTGCGCACGCCGCTCAACAGCATCCTTGGCTATGCGCAAATTCTGCACCACGACCCTGCGACCCCCGATCATCAACGGAAAAGCCTGCAGACCATCCGATCGAGTGGTGAGCATCTGCTCAACCTTATCGATGATTTGCTCGATCTGGCGAAAGCAGAAGCCGGAAAGATCCAGTTGCAACCGGTTGCATTCGATCTTAATGCAATGATGACGAGCATCGCCGGGATGGTGCAGGAACGGGCGGTGGCTAAAAATCTGACATTTGTGCAGGCGATCGGACACGTGCCGCCTATAGTCACAGGTGATCAGAAACGCCTGAAACAAGTCTTGATCAATCTGCTGAGCAATGCCGTGAAGTTCACCCGTCACGGCACAGTCACGCTCCAGGTTGACCCAACGCCCGACCTGCCGGGCTTTGTCCGATTCCAGGTTATCGATACTGGCATCGGTATTGATCCGCAGCATTTCGAGACGATTTTTCGCCCATTCGAGCAGTTGCAAACCCAGACTGGCGAAACGGGAACCGGGCTGGGTCTGGCGATTTCGTCTGAACTGGTTGCGCTGATGGGAGGGACGTTGCAGGTGGAGAGCATGCCCGGCGTCGGCAGCCGTTTTTGGTTTGATATCCCGCTGTCGCCGGTGCAGCACGCAGCGTCTCCGGCGGCGCCGACTAAACGTCAGATTATTGGGGTAGCTGGTCCTGCGCCCAAAGTGCTGGTTGTTGATGATCATCCTGGCAATCGTGCGGTTGTGTGTGAAATGCTTCAACCGCTGGGGATCATCACCGCCAAAGCATGCGATGGAACAGAAGGGTTGAGTCGCATTGCTGAATTCGGTCCTGATGCTGTTATTCTGGATCTGGTGATGCCTGGCATGAATGGTGTGGAGATGATCCGTCGTATTCGCCGGTGCGCGGCGTATGATCATATCGTTCTGATTGTCAGTTCCGCCAGCGCCTATCCAGATGATCGCCGTCAGAGTCTCGAAGCTGGTGCGCAGGCATTTATTCCCAAACCGGTTGATCGCACGGTCTTGATCGAAACGCTCCAGCGTTGCCTTCCCTGGGTCGAGTGGCGCTCTGTTGAGGTATCCGAAGAGTCGTCTTCCTGGACGGTGGACGCGCTGCCGCCGGATGACACGATGGCCTCATTGCTCGAACTGGCGCGCATTGGTGACATCGATGGTCTTCAGCGCGCGATTGACAGACTGGCGCAGACCATGCCGCAGATGACATCGTTTAGCGTGCACGTTCGACATCTGCTGGAAACGTTTCAGATTGGTCAGTTACAGGCGTTTTTGCGCCAGGCGCGAGGAAAGCCATGACCAAATCGCCCGACACTATTCTGGTTGTTGATGATCATCCTGCCAACCTTGGCGTGTTGTTCACGGGTTTGAAAAACGCAGGGTACCGGGTGTTGCTCAACGAACGGGGCGATATTGCTCTCCAGACCGCTGTTGAGGTACTGCCCGACCTGATCGTTCTCGATGTGATGATGCCTGGAGTCGACGGCTTTGAGACCTGTCGTCGCCTGAAGGCAGACCCGCGCACGAAGGATATTCCGGTCATTCTGATGACAGCGTTGACCGATCCGGTCGATGAGGTGGTTGGGCTGCAAGCTGGCGCCGTCGATTACATTACCAAGCCGATCAATGTTGCGGTGGTGCTGGCGCGCATCAACACTCATCTGACACTGCGCAAACTCTACCGCGATCTCGAACGCAAGCATGCGGCTCTTGCAGAGGCGCTCGCCACGATCAAAACCCTCAGCGGCATTATCCCGATCTGTGCGTGGTGCGGCAACAACATTCGTGATGAGCAGGGCGTCTGGATGAGTGTGACGACCTATCTCGAAACGCACGCCGATGTGTCGTTCAGCCATACGATTTGCCCGACCTGCTACGAGCGCCTGATGAACGAGCCGTTGTGAGCGATTCACCCTGGTGCGGGCGCGAGCGTATCGACCGTTCCGCCCCGTGCCCGATTGATCGTCCGGAAGACGATAACGTCTGCGCGCATCAATGCTTCCCTGTCGGCGTGTTGGCGCTGGGGACGGCTTTAACACAAAAACGGCAGGCGCCTGTGCCTGCCGTTGTGTCTGGTGGAGCAGAGGGGGATCGAACCCCTGACCTCAACACTGCCAGCGTTGCGCTCTCCCAACTGAGCTACTGCCCCGTGCGATGGTGGAGGTGAGGGGGCTCGAACCCCTGACCTCGACAGTGCGATTGTCGCGCTCTCCCAGCTGAGCTACACCCCCGCAACGTTTGACAGTATAGCACGCTGCGGGTGGTGTGTCAAACCCCGAATGCAAGGATGCCAGCGGGCAACGAATATGCAACGAATAAACGAATGTTCCCCTGCCTGCGGGTCATGGTTTTCCAGGACGATCATGCAGGGAGCAACAGTCAGCGCATCCTGCACAGCGTATCGGCTATTCCAGCAATACCGGCACGTCCGCACCTCCCACGCCGGTGAGCCGCATTCGGTCGCACCCAGCGGCGTAAGCTGCGCGCACCTCGTGACCGGCGGCGATGGCGTCGTAGAACCCTCGCGCAAAGGTGCGCGCCGCCTCACTGCTGATCGCCGCGCGCATGGCGATCACCGGCGGCATGCCTGCCCCCAGCGCCTTCAGACCCGCGGCTGACGTGCAGGCGCTCAGGATGACGCAGCGCAGCGAGGAGGTGTTGGCGATGGTCTGCAGCAGCGCCGCGCGCGGCAGCGGATGCGCGTCGCCGAATGAGTCCTCGAACAGCAGGTCGCCCTGATCGCCGTGGCTGAGGATGTGCAGAAAAGCGGGTCGGAGTCGCAGCAGCTCCTGGTGCAGGTCATCCGGCGTGGCGCGCGGCAGCGGCGCGAAGAGGAAGCGCTGCGGGTAGGGCGCGAGGCAGTCGCGCAGCGCGCGTTCTTCGACGTCCCACGCGAGCGGGGGGACGCCGCGCGGCGCGGCGTATGCCGCCAGCACGATCAGTGGCGCGGCGGGAGTGCGCTGTGCCTCATTGACCACCGTTGCCGTGCCGCCGCCTTCGGTGTGCGCCGAACCAATGTAGGTGCGCTGCGCGCTAGTCTTGGACGGCGTACCGCTCGTGCCCCGGTTGTCCACACGCGCATTGCCGCCACGTTCGGCGTGTGCCGAACGGTCGTACACACGGTCGGCGTCAGGGAGCGCGGGTGGTTCTTCGCCAGGTCCTTCGTTGCGCACACTGGCGTTCCCGC
>JBEPYG010000046.1:4944-17193 GCA_041641515.1 Roseiflexus sp. | reverse complement strand
ACATATCCGGCGAATGTCACCAGGTCGGCAATGCCAAGACGCTCAGCTTCGGCGCGGTAGGTCTGTGCAGCATCACCGGTTCCAACGAACTCGACCATCGCTGCCACGCCTGCATCACGCAAACGGCGGAGTGCCAAGAGCAGATGGCGCTGCCCTTTGCGTTCAATGAGCCGTGCCACGCAGAGGATGCGCAGAGGACCGTGCAGGCGCGGCGTGGCGACGCGGAACGCAGCGACATCTACGCCGTTCGGCACAATTGTCGGAGTGATTGACGGATCGACTCGCTGGATCATCGCAGCTTCGTCATCACACTTTGCCACGACCAGGTGCGCCTGGCGCCACACGGCGCGGATGAACGGCGTCAGCAGTGGATACAGCCAGCCGTAACGCTCCTCGAAACCGGGAATATCTGGTCCGCACACTCGCACTAGGTAGGGGAGACCGGTGAGATACCGAAGCGCCAATGCTGCACCACCGGCAGGCACGGCGCTCCAGGCAAAGCAGAAGTCGTAGGGTATTGCACGATGTCGCGCCAGCGCTGCGGGTAATACTCCGACAGCATACATCAGCAACTCGCGGTTCGATGAGTGGTGAAGATCGCGGTTGTTGACCGGAACCTTGTAGATCTGAATGCGCTCGCTGAACTGCTCACGCTCAGGTGTGCGCCCCAATGCTGCCGTAAACAGATCGATCTCAAGATCGGCAACGCGGGCGAAGCGCTGCAACAGCGCCTTGTTGACCGTACCGGTTCCGCCGCCGAGCGGCGGGAACTCGTTGTTGAGCATCAGGATGCGCATGGTAGTGACCATTGGTTATGTTTGCAGTTTCTCAGCGCTCTTTCTATACGAATCAGAAAAAGCATCTCGGTTGATCAAATGTATGAAGAGTATCCCCAAAGCTGGCAGAAAGGAGCACAGGGTGATCAATTGCGTCTCTGGAATCGTTCCGTGCAGGAGTATGGGTAACCAGCTCAAGCTCACCAGGATTGCCATCTGCCGTGCGGATTGTGGTATCAGATACAGGGCAACCAGGTCGTACACACCGCGAAAAGGGAGTACTGCCATGCCGAGAAGTAACCGCGCCTCTGCGTTGCGCCAGCGCAAGGCCGCGAGGAGCAAGAGTGGACTGAATGGAAGACGAAGCAGGACGTACTGCGACTCAAACTCTCCTGTTGTTGCCAGCCAGCGCCAGGGCCAGTCTGGCATGATTGCAAAGGATGTCAGGAGCACGAGTCCGGCCAGCCCAACGCCGGTGAGCGTGATGCGGTTGATGGCGACCGGCAGAGCAATATGTGGTTTGACCAGCACGAGTAGCGGCGCCAGGACTGGCAGAAACCACGCTGCCGCGATAAGCGGCGACCACTGTGCGTAACTGAGAGCAAACCAGTATGGAAACGTAAGAAATATGAGTAGACGCCACGGCCGGTCGCTCTTCAGGATGCCATAGGCGAGGAGTCCGGAGGAACTGCCGAAAAAGACAGTTGCAGCCAGCGTTTCCGGCAACCAGAGCAGAGGTAGTCCAAAAAGAGCAACAGGCAAGGGGTACGCTACTAGCAGAGACGATGGGGTAAATGCGTAAGGATCATGACCGTGAATGAGTGCATGTGCTGTATTTAGCGCCCAGTTGAAATCACCGGCTCCAGGATTGTAACGGAGGCGATCGTGGTGCGATACGTACGCTGCCAGCGCGCCAATGCATACTGCGCTCAGGAGCAAGAACCAGCGTCGGTATTTGAGCGAGAGCTGCGTACTGGTGTTGAACAGAGAACGCATAACGCCGCCTGTCTTGCGTGCCGCCGCTTCGGCATTGCACGTATCTGATATTACCCTGGTATCTTTGACTGTTGGATCACACGCCGCACGACATACAGCGGACGCTGTTTCACTTCCTCGAAGATGCGTCCCACGTACTCACCGATTACGCCAATCGTGATCAACTGAATGCCCGAAAGGAAGAAAATGGCTACGATGAGGGTCGGGAAGCCGGGAGGAGTCAAACCGAACGCGATGCGTTGCACGGCATACATGATCGCCAGCGCAATCGAGATTGCCGAAACAATGAATCCCAGCATTGTGATGATCCGCAACGGCACAAAACTGAATGAGACGATCCCGTCGAGCGCCAGATAAGTCAGCCGGCTCAGGGTATATTTTGGCTTGCCGGCATGTCGTTCCTCGCGGTCATAGGGCAGCCCGATCTGCCGCATCCCCACCCAGCTGCGAATGCCGCGCACGAAACGGTTGCGCTCCGGCATCGCTGTCAGCACATCGACAACGCGCCGGTCCATCAGACAGAAGTCGCCGGCGTCAAGGGGGATGTCGATATTGGCGATCCGCTGCAGTGTGCGATAGAATAGCGCATATGCGAAGCGTAGCGCCAGGTTCTCCTTCCGGCTTGCGCGCACTGCGTACACAACATCGTATCCTTCGCGCCAGCGGGCGATGAACTGTGGCAGTACCTCTGGCGGGTCTTGCAGGTCGGAGTCCATGACGATGACGCCGTCGCCGCGTGCGTGGTCGAGACCGGCGCTGATCGCGACCTGGTGACCGAAGTTGCGCGCTAGTTCGACAACCACGACGCGCGGATCGCCGATGGCGAGCGTCGTAAGTATGTCCCGGCTGCCATCGCGGCTGCCATCATCGACGAACACCAGTTCGTAAGGTTGCCCTTCAGCGTCTAGGACGCGCACAAGCCGTTCATAGAGCGCGGGCAGGTTCTCGCGTTCGTTGAAGACCGGCATCACGACCGAGATGTGGGGACGTGGCTGCGGCGCGTGGACGACGTCATCCTCAGGATGATCGGCGATCAACGCTGCAAGCCTGCGGCAGAATGCCAGCGCCGCCTGCGGATCGTCGGTGGGGATAGCGGGCGTCAGCATTACAGATGCATTGCGCCGATAAGGCGCGCGCCGAGCATGGACTTCGTCTTCGGCCATGGTCCCGTCCAACCTCCATCACAACGATCGCAACCAGTATATGATGATGTGAGGGTACGCGATTGATCGACTTGGAGTCAAATTGATAATGAGGTCGAAATCGTTCGATTTGGAAGTGCGTGATTGTGCATTTGTGCAAAGAGCACAGGCAGGCGGGAATGTTCGCACGTTCAACGTTCAACGTTCACCACGCTCGTATGCCAGATCAGCAATCGGCGCCAGTGCGTCCCAGGAGTAGCGCAGCGCGGCGTGGCGTGCTCCATCGCTCAGGCGTTGCCGCAGAGCGGCGTCTTCCAGCAAGTGAATCACTGCCTTCGCTAGCGCTCCCGGATCGCCGGGCGGTACAAGCCAGCCGCTCACACCGTGTTCCAGATACTCTGCCGCCTGCCCAACCCGGCTGGCAACAATCGGCAGACCGGCGCCCATCAACTCGAGGAGTTTCGCCAGCCCGCGTGCACGGTTGATCAGCGTATCCTGCATCGGCATCAGCGCTACATCGGCCGCAGCTAGCGTCGCCGGAATCTGTTCGGGCATCAGCCATCCCCGGTAATCGATGAGGTGCAGCAGACCGGCGCGTCCGGCCAGACGCAGCAATTCGTTCTCTTCGCCACGCTCACCTCTGCCTGCGACGATCAGGCGTATCTCTGGGAAGTGAGACGTTATTCCAACCAGAGCTGCGACAACCTCGCGTACATCGAGTTCCCAAAAGCGCGTATAGAGGAGCAGATTGAGCGTGGAAGGTGGAACGCGAAGCGTGGAAGGCGGAACGTGAAACGTGGAGCGTGGAACGCCATTGGGAAGATAAAAGATGCGGTCAGGCGCCACGCCAATGCTCCACATCAGGGTTTCGAGCGTGCGACTTGCGACCGTAACGGCAGCTGCTCGACGTGGCAGGTCACGCTCCTGCCAGGCAAACAGATGCTTTGCCGCCGCAGGATAGGGAAGCAGATCATTCCAGCCGCCAGGTCCTTCCCAGTCGTCAGTATCGACGACCAGCGGTAGCGCCGGACGGAGCGCTTGAATGAGCAAGGCTGCAAGACCGCTGTACCCTTTGGGTTTGAACAGATGCACAATGTCGGGAGTGTGTCGCAATGTCTCGCGCAGCAGCAGCAGCGTCTGGTGCATCACACCTGCAGCGCCTGGCAGGGATGGCGTGGCGGTGTGGATGACCGGCACACCATCGTAGACGATGCGAGTGGCGGCATCCTCCGGGTTGTGCACTGGCGGTGCGATGATGACAACCTCGCGCCCGCGCCGCGTCAGCGCCTGCGCCAGCGGCAACATCCGCGCCGCCAGCGTTCCCTTTGGACGGATGCCAAACGGCGCAAGCATGATAATTCGCATATACGGTATACCCTTACTGTGGGCAGTGGTCACTATCGTTGCTTCACAGTCGGCATTATAGCGGTTCATCGCCGCGAGCAGGACGGCAGGAGAACACCTGGCGGACGCCGGTCGACGCCGGATATGCCGTGGGGCTCAAGCTCTCGGCGACCGGGGCACAGCTCGCCTGTGCGAGCTGGTGGGGCTGATGGTCGTTGCGCAAGGAGCCGGTCGACGCCGGATGCGGTGGCGCTCCAGCTCTCGGCTATCAGGGCACAGCTCGCCTGCGCGAGCTGGTGGGGATGATGTCCTTGAACACCAGCACCGTTCCACTGCGTTGTGTGCGTTTCTGGCGATACGTGCACTGCATCATGTAGTATGATATACCATCATACGAAGAAACACCGTGAACGCTGTTGACGATCCCCATCCCTTCGTGTACAATGGTGCAAGTCATCGACTGATGACACATTCTAACCAGTCGTTTACTCCTGAGACCCGTAAGGAGCCGGGCAATGCCTGACGAGCGTGGCAGCGCAGATGAACTTGAGGTGCGATACTACCCTAACCTGATCGGACGTCTGTATCTCATCAGCCTCGAGGACGTCATGGGGCGAAACGGCGTCAATGCGCTGTTGAACCTGGCCGGAACCCGGCATCTGGTCAATAACTATCCGCCGAACAACCTCAAGCGTGAATTTCCGTTCTCGGATTTGTCGGCGATTTCCAAAGCCACCGAGACGATGTATGGGCCGCGTGGCGCACGCGGTATGGAGTTGCGCGCCGGGCGCTATGCGTTCAACTTGGGTCTGAAAGAGTTCGGTCCGTTGCTTGGGATGGCTGATCTTGCGCTCAAACTCATGCCGATGACGATGAAAATGAAAATCGTCCTCAACGCGACAGCGCAGACCTTCGATCGGTTCAGCGATCAGCCGTCTCATGTCGAGGAGCGGAAAGGTCAGTTCCTCTACATTATCGACAAATGCCCGATCTGTTGGGGGCGCAAATCGGAACGTCCCGTCGGGCATCTGGCGCAGGGCATTCTCGAAGAAGCGCTGACCTGGGTGACGGGTGGTCATTCGTTCCGTATCGAACAGACCGAGTGCCAGGGCATGGGGTGCGATCGCTGCATCTTTGCCATCGATAAAGACCCGATTGATTGACAGTCGCAATCTTCGTTGTTTGGAGGTGCAAACGTCTTGCGTAACGGAGACGGGACGGGCACGCTCCGAACGTCCTCCACAAACGCACGTTCGATAGTCCGCGTCGTCTGTTGGGCTACTCATCGTGTGTTTTTTGCGTGTTCAGGGTTCACGCATCTGTTGAACGCCGACCCTGGCGCGTTTCATCGACCTCCCGGCACGTAATTCGACTGTAATCTCATGCCCTTGAAGGGGCGCTTCCCTATTCTGTATAGTACAGAGCGAAGCCCGGAAGGAGGTTCATCCTCCCCTTCGAACCCGGCTTATCGTTGCGGGGAGTTCCATCTATGAAACGCATTATCATCCGCGAGCGCACGCTCATTCCCCCGTTCGGCGAGCCGGCGCGCGACCTGCGCGTGCTGAACAAACCGCTCTGGCTGTTGCAGCGCGATCTGCTGGCGCCCTACTGCCGCGGCGCGCTGGAAGTCGACTCGCTCGAAGAAGCGCCGGCGGTGAATGAAGAATTGCTTGTCCATCGCGATAATCTGTTCTTCAACGAGTACCTGATCGATGCCTTCATCCGCGAGGCGCGCAAGACCGGTCGCGCCTGTCGTATCGCTTTTGCACGCAATGATGCGGCGATCGTCACGCACGCGCTGCATCTGCAGGAAGGCATTCGCCTCGATGAACGCCACGGCGTGTATGTTGCCGACCTGTTCTATTACCCGCGCGGGCCCGACGCCGACCCGGAGCCGCTGGTGATCGATACGCTGCCGCGTGAAATGGGCTATTACCATATCCCCAGTTATATGGCGCGGCACGGCGATCTAGTGTTTCAGGTGCCCATGCGTGCGTTTCTTTCAATTGAGAACTGGGTGCACCTGTTTCTGGCAAACTCGCCGTTCGGCGTCTTCTCGTGGGGGCGAATCCACGAGCAACTCGTTGAAGAAAGCTGGAAAGAAAAAATTGCGGTATCATTAACCACGCTGGCTGAACGCCTCAATCCGTTCGCTCCGCCCTGGCGCAATCACTTCCTGTCCTGCTCGCGGCTGGTGAAGGTCGGAAAAAACTGTTCGATCGATCCCACAGCAGTTATTCACGGTCCAACCGTCATCGGCAACAATGTCTATATCGGCGCTGGCGTCGTCATCACCAATAGCCTGATCGGTGATAATGTCAATATCATGCAAGGGTCGCAGGTGATGTTGAGCGTGGTGAGCGATCGTTGCTATCTGCCGTTCAACGCCGGCCTGTTCATGACGACGCTGATGGATAACTCGATGGTTGCTCAGCTCAGTTGTCTGCAGTTGTGTGTGGTGGGGCGGAACACCTTCATCGGCGCGGGCAACATTTTCACCGATTTTCATCTGCTGAATCGTCCCATCCGCACGTTCCATCGCTGGAAAGGCGCCGAGAAGCCAGAACTGGTCGATGTCGGGTTGCCGGTGTTGGGATCTGCCGTGGGTCACAATGTCAAGATCGGCAGTGGTTTTGTCGTTTATCCGGCGCGTATGATAGAATCAAATACTGTGCTGTTGTACTCGGCGCCGGATACGGCTATTGGTCACAATGTCGTGCATCTCGCGGGCGATGATGCTGATGATGCCGATGAGAGCGGCGAACCGCGTCGTACTGTGTATCGCTGGCCCCATCGGTACGATCCCGCTGTTCACGATGGCGACGATGAGCCGCACGGGCCGCTGCTGGTATCGATGTCGCTTGCGCAATCCGTTCCTGCGCGACGCTAGGAGGCTGTTTCCGTGAGCAAAGAGAAGATCCTGGTCGTCGAAGACGCCCCCGACATTTCGAGTCTGCTCAAGATTTATTTTACGTCGCAGGGGTATGAAGTCATGACTGCGCTACGCGGTCAGACTGCGCTCGAAATTTGCCGGAAGACCCCCCCGAACCTGGCGCTGCTCGATGTCAATCTGCCTGATATGGAAGGGTATGAGATCGGGAAGGCGCTGCGCCAGAGCGCGCGAACTCGCCATATTCCGATCATTTTCCTGACGGCGCGCGGTGAGAAACAGGATCGCCTTAAGGGGCTCGGCGAAGTTCAGGCAGAGTATTACATCGTGAAGCCCTTCGATATCGAAGAGGTGCATACGATTGTCAAAGGCGCCCTCGATCGGGCGCGGCAGAAGAATCTGACCCATCCGGTCACCAATCTGCCAACCGCCGAGTTGATCAATGAGCAGTACCGCATATTGCTGTCGAGCAGCGGATGGGCGCTGGCGCTGGTGCATATCAATGGCTTCGACGCCTTCACGCAGTCCTACGGCGCCATGGTCGGCGAAGAAGTGCTGAAGTTCACTGCGCTGCTGATCAGCGAGGCGATCAATGATTTGGGGCGTCCTGAAGATTTCGCCGGGCAAATGATCGTCGGTCCGTCGTTTGTCATCACGTCCACACCTGAAGCTATCCAGGCGATCGGTCAGCGCCTGTGCGACCGGTTCGATGCCGATATCGGTTTACACTACGATTATAAGGATCGTCGCAACGGGTATATCACGATCCAGGGAGAGGATGGCAGTGTGCGGCAGCTGCCGTTGATGTCGCTCTCGATCGGCATTCTGACCAGCAACGACGGGCCGTTTTACGATATTCGCGAACTGAGCGAAAGTGTCGAAGAAGTTCGGCAACGCGCCGTCGCCGAGGCCCGCGAACAGGGGCGTAAAAGCCATATGAGCATCGGACGAGCATAAGATCTGCGGTGGTCAGGCAATAAGCTGCCGCCGGTATTGCGATAGGTTCCCATCAATGGACGCCACAACTGTTACGTCACCGCACGTTCGCGCATGGGAGATTCTAACGGGGCTGGCGGAGTATGGCCAGTCCCTCAATGGTGATGCGCAGTCCATGGTGCAGCGCATTGCTGAACTTGCACAGGAGCACTTGCCCTGCCCCTGGGGCGTGATTGCGCTGCAGACGAACGGTATGACGGTCGGGGCCGGTTGGGGCGTCAGCGCTGAGTGGCGTCAGCGCCTGATTGAGCGCGCTGTTCCCATTCCAGATCAGACAATCGAGTTGCCGCTCTACGCTCGCGATGAGCCTGCGGGCATGTTGTGGCTTGGCATGCCGGCTGCCCACCACGAACAACTTACCCCTGGCTTTCTCGCAACGTTGCGCCATCAGATCGAACTGCTGATTGCGCTGCTCTATCGTGAAATTGCATTGGCGCCGGCGCCCAAAATGACGCACGACTCACGCGAACAACGCTACGCCGGCGAAATCGATACACTGCGTGCGCTGAGCGCTCATCTCGGGTCGGGGCTTGCACCCGATGAACTTCCGTCTGCGATCGTTCGATGGGCACAGCAACTCGTTCCTTGTACCACGGTGCTCCTCAGTTTGCTCAATCCCGAAACCGGCCTGCTCGAACCCGCAGCGTCCATTGGCGCCCGATTGGATTCTCCGGCGCATGTCGCATCGCATGACCATCAGACGTTGAGTGAATGGGTTGCCCGTCATCGGCGCACCATCCGCCTTTCTGACATCCGGTACGCGCCCATCGAGCCTTCGGTCGTCGCTTTTGCTGACGGACATCCGATTGGCGCATATATGGCAACTCCGTTGCAGGTGGGGAATCAGGTGGTTGGCGTCCTTGAATTGCTGGACGCTCAACCTGATCGCCTCAGTGAACACGAGGAACGCCTGATCGCCATTCTTGCAGCGCAGGCGGCGCAGTCCATCTCCAGTGCGCAACGCTATGCCGATGATGATGAGCACCTCCAGAGTCGCCTGCTGCAGTTGCGATCGTTGCAACGGATCAGTCGTGAACTGACGTCGACGCTCTATCTCTACAACATTCTCGAATTTGCGCTAAAAGAGGCGCTGCGCGCCACACATGCAACACAGGGGTATGTCGCGTTGCGCGGCTACATCGTGGAGCGTAAAGCGCTCGAGATGGAGCAGTCTGATGCGCTTGGCGTCACGGTGTCACCACAGACATACGTGGTGCTGCGGTCAGTTGGTGAGCATGGACCGGTGCGCCTGATCGTCGCTGAAGGGTATGAATCCGATGATAACGATCTGTTGATCAATACGGCGCTCGACGGTGGACGCACGGTTGCGGCGGATGTGGTGACGCGCGGCGAGGCGCGCAATGTCGAGACACTGACGAATGATGATCGTCCGGCAGCAGTCGGGCCGTTGCCGGTTGCCGCGCTGGCAGCGCCGATCTATTACGAAGAGCAGGTCATTGGCGTCATCAATCTCCACAGTCCACGGGCGCGCGCCTTCAATCGCGACGCTCTCGATTTCATCCGCGCAGTCGCCGATCAGATCGCACTTGCCATCGGCAACGAAGAACGATATTACGAACAGCGCCGCCAGCGCGACTTGCTGGCGCAACGTGCGACGACTCTGAACGAGGTGTTGCGCATCGGGCAGGAAATGCGCGCTGACCGCTCGCTCGACGACGTGCTTGAACAGATTGCTTTCAGCGTTGCCGAGACCGCTCGCTTCCGCTCGGTTGCATTCTACCTGATCGATAACGATGATAGCGCAATGGCGTCGCTGATCGCTGCGGCGGGGTTGCCGCTGGCCGATATCGAGCGTCTGCGTCGTCGCCCGCTGCCGGTGTCGCTGCTTGAACAGTTGCTCGATGCGCGATATCGCATTGGACGCAGTTTTTTCGTGCCCGGTCAGCGCTTGCGCGAGATCATCAACGGGACAGACATGCGATTGCTCGCGTCGCTGGAAACGGAAGGGGTGCGCTCGCCGGAAGAATGGCAGGTCGATGACATCCTGATTGTGCCACTCTACCGCAGCAAGTCGCGTCTGGTCGGGGTTATGGTCGTGGATGAGCCGTATGACCGTCAACTCCCCACCCCTCGCTCGGTTGAAACGCTCGAGATTTTTGCCGATCAGGCGGCGATCGCGATTGAAAACGCCACGCTGCTGCGTGAAGCGCGGTCGCAGGCGGAACAGATGGCTTCGCTCTACCGCGCCAGCGCAGCGATGGTATCCTCGCTTGACCTCGACAGCCTGCTTGAACGGATCTATGAGGAGATCGTCGCGCACGTCGGCGTGCCGTCGTTTTGCTTTGTGGCATCGTACAATCCGCTGCGCGATGAGCTCTGCTTCGAGATGTTCAAACGCGAAGGCGTTACAATGCCACACTTGCATAAGCGCACGATTGCGCGCAGCGGGCTGAGCGGTTGGGTGATTGACCAGGGCAGGATGCTCTACATTGAGGATTATCTGGAAGAGCAAGATCGTCTGGTGGCCACGCCGATCAACCTGGGAGAAGCGATCCGTTCATGGGTTGGCATTCCGCTGATGCGTCAAAACCAGACGATCGGGGTGCTCTCGGTGCAGAGTTTCGAGCCGCGCGCATTCAGCGTCCGTGATGTGCAGTGGTTGTCGACTGTCGCCAATCAGCTTGCGGTTGCGCTGTCGAACGCGCAGCTCTTTGCTGAACGCGGTCAGCGCATCAATGAACTGAACCTCATTAACCACATCGGTCACGTTACCAGTTCGACGTTTGATATCGAGCAGATGTTTGCCGGCGTGTACGAGGCGCTGGCCGGTTTCCTCTCGATTGAGACATTCGCGGCGTGTGTCTATGATGGGGAACGGGATCACATCGGCCAGACCTTTGTCGTTGCTGGCGGGGAGCATGTTTACTGTCGGGCTGATCGCACGCCGGCGCCTGGCGGGTTGATCCGCCGCGCGGTCGATGCCCGCCAGCCGATACGCATGGACAATCTGTGTTTTCAGGCGGTTGATCTATGCCTGAACATCAAGCATCTTGCCGATGCCGACCATGCGTTTGCATCGAGTGTCGGCGTGCCGCTGGTCGTAGGTGAGCACGAAGTCGTTGGCGTGATCGTCCTGCAAAGCGACACCACAGGCGCCTATGGCGATCGCGAGCTGGCGTTCCTGAACACGGTTGCAGTGCAGGTGGCGCTCGGTGTGCAGAATATTCGCCTGTTCACCGAAGCGCGCGACAGTGCAACGGCATTGCAGCGCAAAGTCGGTGAACTGTCGGCGTTGCTGCGCACTGCACAGGTGCTCAGTTCCTCGCTTAAACCGGATGACGTGCTCCAATCGCTCATGGCGATCGTTGCAGGGCAATTGCAGGTCGATACGGTCGCGCTCTGGAAGATCGATGCTGATGGGTTTCTTACTCCTGCTGCCATGCAGGGCATTCCGCTCGACATGGCGCAGGTGCTGCGCGTGCCAATTGGCCGAGGGCTGACGGGGCGTGTTGCAGCGAGCGGTCAACCGCTGGTGGTGACGAATGTCGAGGAAGATGGCACCTCGCTCTATCCGCAGTTCAATCGTGATCACCAGTACACCTCGTTCATGGGTGTTCCGGTCGTCTACCGCGAACAGACGATTGGGGTGTTGAGCGTCATGACGATCATACAACGCGCCTTCAGCGCCGATGAGGTGGCGCTGCTGGCGGGTATTGCCGATCAGGCGGCGATTGCGCTCGAAAACGCACGATTGTTCGCAGAACGCGAGCGGCGGATTGCCGAATTGACGGCATTGAACCATATCAGTCAGGCGATCAATGTTTCGCTCAGCACCGAAGAGATTCTGGAGGCGCTCCATCGTGGCATGAGCGAGGTGCTCGATACGTCGCAATCGTTCATTGCTCTGTATGACGCCAGAACCCGCCGCCTGACCTTCCCGCTGGTCTATGAAGATGGACGCCGCGCACCCGACAGAGAAACCGAAGTCATCGTGCTCGACGATCTGGCAGGCGGGTTGACGCCAACCGTCATACTCGAACAGCGTCCGCTTCTGTTGCGAACCCAGCAGGAGGTGGAGGCGATTGCGCTGAGTCCGTGCGATCACGATGAGCCGCCGATCTGCTCCTGGTTGGGTGCGCCGATC
>JBEPYG010000046.1:0-4934 GCA_041641515.1 Roseiflexus sp. | reverse complement strand
AGGTCTTCGGCGTCCTGAATGTCCAGAGTTATGAGCCGGGCCGGTTCGATGAAGACGCGCAGCGCTTTCTGGTGACGGTCGCTAACCAGGCTGCCATTGCGCTGAGTAATGTCCGTCTGTTCCAGAGTGAACAGGCGCGCCGTCGGGTGGCGGATACGTTGCGCGAAGTTGCGCAAATGATGACCGGCGTGCTGGCGCTCGATGATATCTTCGCGTTGATCCTCGACCAGCTGGCGCGGATTGTTCCATACGACACTGCATCGCTCATGCTGCGCGAAGGCGATATGCTGCGCATTGTTGCGGCGCGTGGCTTCGACGAGTCGATCAGAGATCGCGTCGAACATCTCGAACTGCATATTGATGATGACCCGTCGCTGTCACAGGTCATCCATAGCGGTCGCCCGCTGGTTCTGGTCGATGCCCGCGAAGCGCCGCCTTCCAGTGTTGATGATGGCACGGAACATATCCGCGGCTGGATCGGCGCACCGCTGATGCTCGGCGATAAGGTGATCGGTATCCTCAATGTCGATAGCGCGACCGTCGGCGCGTATGATGAAGAAGACATGCAACTCGCATTCGCGCTGGCAAGCCAGGCGGCGCAGGCGATCCGCAACGCGCGCCTGTTTGCCGAGGTGCGTCGTTTCAATACGGAGCTCGAGCAACTGGTCAGTGAACGTACCGCTGAGTTGCGAGACGCCTATGCCCGGTTGCAGGCGGTGCATAAGATTACTGTGGAACTGACTGCCAGCCTCGATTTGCAAACGACGCTGAACCGCGCGCTGGAACTGGCGTCGGAGGCGGTTGGCGCGCGACGTGGCTCGATCATGCTGCACGACCTTCAGAGCGGACGCCTTACCTGTCGCGCTGTGCTCAATGCCGATGGTTCGGTCGACTCCAAGAATTTTCCGATCACGTTTGAGAAGGGGTTGGGGCTTTCGGGATGGGTGATGCACCAGCAGGAGGCGGTCTGTATCGCAGATGTGCGTGATGATGCGCGCTGGCTGCACGAAGAAGGGCGCGCCGAAGAAGTGCGTTCGGTGATCGCCGCGCCACTGATGACCCAGGATGGTCCGCTTGGCGTTCTGATCCTGACCAGTCCTGACGTCAACTTCTTCAACCAGGATCAGATGCAGCTGCTGGCAACGATTGCGAATGAAGTAGCGATTGTGATCCACAACGCCATGCTCTACACCATTATCAACGAGATCGCTACCGAACGCGGCGAGTTGTGGTCGCAGCAGCGCGAGGAAAACAGTAAGAACCAGGCGATTCTGCAAAGCCTGGGCGAGGGTGTCATCGTCGTTGATGATCGGCAGCATATTGTGTTGTACAACGCGGCTGCCGAGCAGATCCTCCGCATTCCGGCGACCTTCGTTGCCAACCAGCCGCTGGCGCGGATTGCAGAGTACTCCTGTGATGACGATGGTGATGTGGAACGCGCCCGGCGCATCTATGATGGGTTGCAGCGGGGGTTGCAGGAACTCACGGCGGCGCAGAAGAACCATAACCGGGTGCTGGCTCTTCCTCAACCAGACCAGTCGATTGTGCTCAATTTCGCGCCCTGGGTCGGACCGCGAAATGCCATATATGGCAGCGTGGTCGTTCTCCATGATATTACTCGCGAAGTCGAAGCCGACCGCGCAAAACGCGAATTTATCTCGAATGTCTCACACGAATTGCGCACACCGTTGACATCGATCAAAGGGTATGTCGACCTGTTGATGCTTGGCGCCAGCGGCCCGCTCAATGAGGGGCAGTTGTCGTTCCTGAGCGTGGTGAAGAATAATGCGCACCGGCTCATGAACCTGATCAACGATATTCTGGAAATTGGACGGATCGACGATAACAAGGTCAGGTTGAACTTCGAGAACGTCTTCATCGGCGCTATCTTCGAGGAAGTTGACAAGACTCTGCGCGCCGAGATCGAGCGCAAGCGTCTGTCGTTCAGCATCGAGGTTGCCGAGCATACGCCGCCGGTCATGGCTGATGAGACGCGCCTGACGCAGGTTGTACTGAACCTGGTATCGAATGCGGTGAAGTACACCTATCCCGAAGGATCTGTCAAACTGCGCGCTGGACTGAATCCCGCCGGGTTGCTCCAGGTCGATGTCATCGACAACGGCGTAGGCATTTCACCCGAGCAGCAACAGCACCTCTTCCGCCGCTTCTATCGCGCCGATAACCCGCTCCGCGATGAAGCAGGCGGCACCGGTCTGGGGTTGTCGATCGCCAAATCGTATGTCGAAATGCACGGCGGACAGATGTGGGTCGAAAGTGAACCGGGCAAGGGAAGTACGTTCAGTTTCATTATTCCACTGACCCAGCCGTCGTCGGAAACTGAATCGTCAGCGACAAAGCCGGGTCGATCATGAGCGCGATTCATATCGACAATCGATTGGTGCACTATGAGGTTGTCGGTCGCCGCGGCGCACCGGTAATCTTTCTGCATAGCTGGCTTGGATCGTGGCGCTACTGGTTGCCGACGATGGAGCACGCCGCCGAACGGTATCGTACGTTTGCCATCGATTTCTGGGGGTTTGGCGAGTCGGATCGGCGCGATGGCGCATTTTCGATTGCTGAGTATGTCGATCTGGTCATCCGCTTTATGCACCAGCTCGGCATCGCCAAAGCCAGCATCGTCGGGCACGGGTTGGGCGGCATGGTCGCGCTCCGTGTCGCAAGCCAGTATCCGGATCGGGTTTCGCGCCTCATGATCGTCAGCGCCCCTATCGAGGGATCGCAGATTCAAAATCACGTTCGGCCCGGCGCGCTCTCGCGCCTCTTCGGTCGCAGCGCTCCCAGCAATGTCTGGACGCGCCTGATGCGCCAGCTCAATGTCGATTATCCGCAGATTCTGAATGAAATCATCGAAGACACTGACAGCCTCTCCGAAACGGTGGTGCAGCGCGTGATTGCGTCGGTAGTTGAGACCGATCTGCGCGACGATCTCGAACGTCTGGAGACGCCGTTGCTGGCGGTCTTCGGCGAAAAAGACGCCATCGTATCGTGTGATCAGGCGCGTTTTCTGCACGATGACCACGCTTCGATGCAACAGGTCATCAAACTGCCGCGCTCGAATCACTTCCCCTTCCTCGACCAGCCGAATGTCTTCAACCGTCTGCTGATGGATTTCCAGGCGAGCAATGGCACGCAGGTGGAGATCAAGACCGAATGGCGACGGCGGGTGAGCCAACTCGAGTATATTTAAAACGTGGAATGTAAGCCTCGACGCAAGAGGGGTGGTGATTGGGAGGTGCAGGCGCAATGGCGCCTGTTCGTTATTCCTCTGCGCTCCGGTGGTGTGAAACGCAGGCACTGGGCGCGCGTCTGACATTCCTCTGCGCTCCGGTGGTGTAACACGCAGGTCTGAATAGTGTAGGAGCATGGCATGCACACCCAGAGCATGGACGCGCTGGTCTGGCTGGGACCGCGCCAGATGGAGTTGCGGCGCGAACCGGCGCCGATGCCGAAAGCGGGCGAGGTGCTGGTCGAAGTTGCGTCGGTCGGGATTTGCGGATCGGAACTGAGCGGATATTTGGGGCAGAACAGCTTGCGCCGACCGCCGCTGATCATGGGGCACGAAGCAGCCGGGCGGATCGCCTTCGACTGCGACGCGGCGCTGAGTGATGGGTCACCGGCGCGCGCCGGTACGCGGGTGACATTTAATCCTCTGCTGACGTGCGGCGTATGCGATCTTTGTCGTGCAGGGAAAAGCAATCTCTGCCGCAACCGGCAACTGATCAGCGCCCATCGTCCTGGTGCATTCGCCACATATGTTGCAGTTCCTGCACGTCTCTGCTTCCCCCTGCCGGAGCATCTCTCGCTAACGATGGGGTCGCTCACCGAACCGCTGGCATGTGGTGTGCGCGCTGTGGCGCATGCTGACGCACCGCAGCACCTCGTCATTCTCGGCGCCGGACCGATCGGATTGCTCTGCCTGGTCGCGGCACGGGCCGCCGGTATCGAACAGATCCTGGTGAGTGATGTTTCCGAACGGCGACTGGCGGTTGCCCGCGCATGGGGCGCTACGGCGACCGTGAATGCGCGTGACAATGTGCTGGCGGCGGTGCAGGCGTTCGCGCCAGGCGGCGCCGATGCTGCGATTGACGCTGTGGGGCTTGCCATCACGCGCGATCAGGCGGTGCGCGCCGTCATCCCCGGCGGACGTGTCGTCTTTATTGGATTACACGAAGAAGAGTCGATGGTTCCTGCCAATTACATCGTTCGTCAGGAGATTTCCATCATCGGCAGTTTCACGTACAGTGACGCCGACTTTGCGCGTGCGCTCGACCTGCTGGCGGCGGGCAGGGTTCCGCTCGACGGCGAGTGGCTCGAAGAGCGACCGCTGGCAGCGGGACCGGCGGCGTTCGAGGAGTTGCTTGCAGGAGCGACTCGAGCGGCGAAGATTGTGCTGCGGGTGGGGGAATGACAGTGTGCACCGTAGCGGCGTACATTGTTGGAACATTCTCTCTAGCGGTGATTATACGTCTTTTGACGGAGTAATGTTAGATATCTGTTAGAAAAATGCAAGATTTGCTTATCGTGCGTAATAGCAACCTTGCACTTCATACCGCAGCGTGATATACTGAAAAAGCGAGAAGTGAAAGCTTCGTGCATTCAAAATATAACAATGCATGATCTATCATATCTCTCGTGGAAGGAGGCTAGCTATGGCGCCGTTCCTGATGGCTTTCTTCACTATCGTATTGATCGTTGCCGCGTTGTACTTCCTGTCGATGATCATGTCGGGCAAGCCGGAATCCCGGTAGTGGGCGCGGCGACGGCATGCGCCAGAGTGCGTTACTGATCCGGTCGCATGGCGTTGCTGCCGGTCCACGGTGCAGATGGGGCGGGTGTCATCACCTGCCCCATCTGCGTTTTGGCAATGACCAGAGCGATTATCCCAAAGGCGTCAGCGCCGGTTACGAACCTTT
>JBEPYG010000045.1:0-17203 GCA_041641515.1 Roseiflexus sp. | reverse complement strand
GTGCGGGGGTATGCTGACCTCAAGGGCCTTGAACGCGCGAACGTGAAACGCGCCCGACCCTTGAGGTCTCACCCCGTGGACTGCGCGCTGCAGGAGAACCGTGCTGGCGGCACGGACGACGCGCCCCTCGCGCACCCGTCCCTGACCTCAAGGGTCTTGAACGTGTAAACGTGAAATGCGCCCGACCCTTGAGGTCTCACCCCGTGGACTGCGCGCTGCAGGAGAACCGTGCTGGCGGCACGGACGACGCGCCCGGTGCGGGGGGTATGTGACCTCAAGGGTCTTGAACGTGCAAACGTGAAACAAGGATTGTGTTGTATGGGCAGCAAGAAAAAGCAATACTATGTCGTCGTGAACGGACGAAATCCTGGGGTCTACACAAAATGGTTCGGCCAAGGCGAAGCTGCAGAGCAGGTCGAAGGATTTCCCGAAGCGGTGTACAAAGGTTTCTACACCCATGAAGAAGCTATAAACTGGCTCAAGGAATTCCCAAAAGAAACGTTGTTGAACGTTGCACCCAATCTGGTTGACTATCTGGAACGTCACGCTGAAACTACCGTCAGTACAGATGACATCGTCGCTGATCTCCTCGAATCTGGCAAAGTAGTCATGTTTACTGATGGTTGCGTCAATCCAGAGTCAGGTTCCGGCGGTTACGGTGTCGTTCTCAGGTATCGTGGAGCCACTAAAGAAATATCAGGAGGATTCCGGGAAACAACAAGTAATCGGATGGAAATTATGGCCTGTATCGAAGGATTGCGGGCGCTGAAACGCCCTTCTGAGGTTGTCATTTTCAGTGACTCAAAGTATGTTGTTGAGAGTATGTCAAAAGGTTGGGTCGAGAAATGGCAGGCTCAAAGCTGGATGAGGAATGAGAAAGATCGAGCAGAGAACTCCGATCTATGGAAGCAGTTGTTGGAGCTGTGCAAGCAACACCAGGTGGAGTTTCGCTGGGTGAAGGGTCATAACAATACAAAGGAAAATGAGCGATGCGATCAGTTAGCATCAGAGGCGGCGAAAAGGAAAGATTTACCCGTAGATCATCGGTCTTGATTGAATGTGCATCAACCATCAGCCAGGACATTACCTGTCCGCGTGGCAGTGGCTGCACGGCAGGTTGGGGTTCTCGCCGCCATGCGGCGCCTGAATGCGATGCATACTGTGACAGGTCGGACAGCCGATGCGCGATGGCGAGCCGCTATGACAGGAGGAACATCTCGGAAAGCGCACGTGCGGCATTTTGACGATGCTCTGCGGGTGCTGATCGTGACAGGTCATGCATCCGGTGTAGACTGCCAGTTCTCCCGTTATCACATCCTCGTCGCCTGCAGGAGACGGATTACTTGCAGCTGGCGCGGAGGTCGCTGTGAGCGTCGGCAGCTGGGTTGGCGTCGGCGCCGGTGATGATGTCGCGTTATCAGTTGGCGACGGCAGAATTGTGGGAGATGCTACCGTGAGGGTTGGCGTCGCCGACGCGCTCTGCGTCTCCGTTGCCACGATGGTCGGACTGACCACCGTCGGCGCGCGATTGTCGGGCGATGATGAAGCTGCATCGGTTGGCGATGGCGCAACCGATGGCGATTGTTCGACGGTCGCCGTCGACGTTGGCAGTGGGGTGGCATCCATCGATGCCGTTGCTGGCATGGTCGCTGTCGGCGCTGCTGGAACCGTCACCGGTTGCGACGATGGCGTTGGCGAGGACGACGGATCAGGCGTCGGCGCCTGTGCGATCGGCGCCTGATCGAGCGTCAGCAGGTACGCCGTCAGATCGGCAATATCCTGGTCGCTCAGGATCTCCCCAAAGTCGCGTCCAACAACGGCGCGCACCAGACCAGATTCGAACCCCGGCACGATGAAATCATCGTGCACCAGAATCGAGCCACGAATGTACTCATCGGCGGCAACGCCAGGGATGCGCGAACCGGCGCGCGGTGCAATGCCTGCCAGATTTGGTCCCAGACCATCACCCGCAGCCGGATCGACAGCGTGACATCCACGGCATGCAACGAATCCGGCAATCTTCACGTCACCGGCAAACAGCGCCGCGCCGCGTTGCGGGTCGCCGGTGCGCTGTGCGACTGTTGACAGAGTGGGTGTGGACGCGGAAGAGACTAAACCGGTGGATGCCATCTGATCGGCGACGGCGCCGCATCCGGCGAGGAGGATAAGCCAGAGCAGCAGCACATGTGCCACGTGACGGTATCGTGTCAATTGCATCAAGGCGCAATCCTTGCTATCAGTGATAAGTGACAGGGACGTCATTCGTGAAGATGACAGAGCGCGCGTGCCTCTTCACTCACGCAACTCGCTCTGCGGACGGCGGTATCGACGTTCCCCTCTGAAGATAAAAGAAACCCCTTTCTTGCGCCGATGCAAAGCATTTACCGGGCGTAAATGATACGCTACATAGTTAAGCGTATGTAAAGAGCACCGCAGCTTGCACTATTTTAGATTGGGGATTGTCGCGCATGGTGTCCAGGTGCGCTTTGAGACGCCGCCGCGTTGGGACGCCGCACCGCCGTGCCCCAACAGGGTTCTCCCCCAGAGAGCGGTTCCTTACCAGACTCTTACATTCCCCTTGTACGCGCCTTACACGACCATCATACACTAACGCTCGCACAATGATTCTTTGTGAACAGCAGTACGAGGTTTAGTATATGACGATCACAGAACTGCAAACCCAGGCGCCAGCAGTGACTGCCAGCGCCCTCTACGATGCGTTGTTGCACAATACAGCGCCTTTTATTCTCGATGTGCGTAACCCGGACGACTTTGCGCGCTGGCGGATCGAAGGTCGTACAGGATTAACCGTACTGAACATCCCGTATTACGACTTCCTCGAGGATGAGGAAAGCGCGGTTGCCCGTGTTTCTGCCAACCGTGAGGTGCTTGTCGTGTGCGCCAAAGAAGGTTCCTCGCAGTATGTCGCAGACCTGCTGCGCACACACGGGGTCGATGCAAAGTATCTGGAAGGCGGTATTCTGAGCTGGGGGCATCTCTACGATACCCGCGACATTATCGTGGCCTCGTGGGGGCGCATCGTCCAGGTGGCACGTCCGGCGCGCGGTGATGTCAGTTTCATCGTCATCAGCGATGGCGCAGCTGCAGTCATCGATCCGCTGCGTCATACCACGCCTTACCTGGAATCTGTCGCAGCGCATGGCGCCCGACTGACCCATATCTTCGATACGCACGTGCACGCCGACCACATCAGCGGCGGACCGGCGCTCACTCGTGAGACCGGCGCACCGTACTATGTGCACCCTTACGATGCCATCCATCCAATTGATATGTTGCCGGCGACGATTGCATACACGGCGCTCGACGATGGGCAGACATATCGCGTCGGGCAGGTCGAACTGCGCATGATCTGGTACCCTGGGCATACCCTGGGGCAGGTGAACATTCTGGCAATCGCTCCCGATGGTTCTCGCTACCTGTTTACCGGCGACGGCATTTTCCTGCGTTCGTTCGGGCGACCAGACCTCGGCGGCAAAGGTGAGGCGTGGACGCCGGTGCTGTACGAGAGCATGACGCGCCGCCTGCCGCCGCACCTCGATGATGCGACGCTCATTCTGCCGTCCCACTTCTCGACGCTCGATGAGGCGGACGAGAGTGGACGTGTGGCAGCGCCTTGGGGAATCGTCCGGCGAACGAACGCCTCACTGGCATACCTGGAGTCGGAGGAAGCGTTCCGGTCATTTGTTCTCGGCAACCTGCCAGAGTTCCCGCCACAGTATGTCGAAATCAAGCGGGTGAATATCGGTCTGCGTACACCTTCCGAGACGGAAGCGGAAGAACTGGAGCTTGGCAAGAATGTGTGCGCTCTGGCGCAATAACATCATCAACAATCGAAAGGAACCCTAGTCATGGAACAGACATATCACCAGACACTCGATGTCAAAGGGGCGAAGTGCCCAATGCCGCTCGTCAAGAGCCGTAAGGCGATCAGCGAACTGCCAGTTGGTCAGGTGCTGCGCGTTGTTGCAACCGACCGCGGTTCTGTCGCCGATTTTCAGGGTTGGGTCAAAGCCGCGAAGAATGTCGAACTCGTGGCGCAGGAAGTAGTTCAGGAAGCTGGTCAGGAACTCTATGTCCATTACCTGCGACGCACGGCGTGAGAAGATAGAAGAATAGAGATGTACTGCTTCAGGACGTTGGCACGGCTCTTACACCTCACACCTTGCGCGAACGTAGTGAAGCATGACAGGTGGAAAATAGAAAATCGAGCGCCAGAAACCGGCAATCACATAATCACGCCATAGACCTCTCGCACCGTCATAGAGGAGAAAGCGAACATGATGGATACAACGATTGAGCACGAGCAAGAGACAGCCACATTGCTCGACAGAATCGCCGCACTCGAGGCGCGTGTCGCTGCCCTTGAAGCGCATCCCGCACAGGGCATCGAAGACCGTCTGGCGATGGTCGTCTTTTCCGGCGACCTGGATAAAGCTATCGCCGCCCTTATCATCGCGACCGGCGCTGCCTCGATGGGGCTGGAAACCTCGATGTTCTTTACATTCTGGGGCTTGAACGCGGTCAAGAAGCAGAAAGTCTTTGCCGGGAAGAACCTGCTGGAGCAGGGATTCACGGCGATGCTGCCCGGCGGCCTGGGGCAGATGGGACTGTCACAGATGAATTTCTTCGGCGCCGGCGCTCAGATCATTCGCAAGTTGATGCGCGACCACGGTGTGATGTCGGTCGAGGAATTGTTCGACCTGGCGCGCGAACTGGGGGTGCGTATGGTCGTGTGCGATATGTCGCGCGAACTCCTCGGCGTGCGCGATGATGAACTGGTCGATGGTCTGGAACACGGCGGCGTCGCAACCTTCCTCGGTGACGCAAGTCGCGCAAAAGTGACGCTGTTCATTTGAGGGTTGTGCAGGCAAGAGGTTGAAGGATCAACATTCATGAAACCATGCACCAATGAAGTCGAACTGGCCGGGTCCCACGAGGCTGACCTCATACGCTACGATATCGACGATCGTTTGACGCTCGCCGGGCAGCCGCAACCGGAACACTGGGCAGCGCTGGCAGCGGAAGGGTTTGCAGTAGTGATCAATATGCGCTCTGATCCAGAGCGTGCTACAATTCAGCAGCGCAATGCTGAGTCTGCCGGGTTGCGCTACGTTCACCTGCCGCTTCCGGTTTACGAGCTGGAACCGGAACATCTGGAGCAGTATCATCAGACGCTCATAGCGGAGCAGGGGCGTGTGTTCCTGCACTGTCGTTCAGCAACGCGCGTGGCGTTGATGTGGCTGCTCGATCGCATCGTTTACGATGGCTGGACTCGCGAACAGGCGGAAGACGCCCTCCGTGCGGCAGGCTATGATGACGATGCAATGGAAACCTTCGCTTTCTGTGCGGATGATTATTTTGAGCGCGCCGCTGCCGCTTCCAGGCGATAAGGCGCGATATCAGGGATCAGTATGGCTGTGTCGTCGTCGCTTGAGACGCCGTTGACCCATCATGGTCTCCGGCGTTATTTCCCGTTTCTCACCTGGTTGCTGCACTATCGCCGAGCTGATCTGCCGAATGATCTGGTTGCCGGTCTGGTGACGGCGATCATGCTCATTCCGCAGAGCATGGCATATGCCCAGCTTGCCGGTCTGCCGCCGCAGGTCGGGTTGTATGCGTCGGTCGCGCCGCTGGCGGTCTATGCATTACTCGGCACTTCCGGGCAACTGTCGGTCGGTCCGGTCGCCATTACCTCGCTGGCAGTCTTTGCCGGCGTCAGCGCCCTCGCCGAACCGGGCAGTCCGCGCTACCTGGAACTGGTGTTGTTGCTGGCGTTCATGGTAGGGCTGGTCAAACTGCTGCTGGGGGTGTTGCGCCTTGGTTTTGTCATGAACTTCGTGTCGCATCCGGTGCTGGCGGGGTTCACCTCCGCCTCAGCGCTGATTATCGCGGCCGGTCAACTGAAGTATGTGCTCGGCTATCGGATCGAAGGCGAGCGCGTGCACGAGATCATCCTGAACGCTGCTGCTGGTGTGAACCAGACGAACCTGGCAACGCTGGCGGTCGGCGTGAGCAGCATTGCCTTGTTGATCCTGTTTCGTTCGCGGTTAAAGCCGTTCCTGCTGCAGCACACGCGCCTGCCATCCGCCGCCGTGACCCTGATCGTCAGCGGCGCACCGCTGGTGACGGTGCTGCTCGGCATTCTGGCGTCGTGGTTCTGGCGGCTGAATGAGACTGCCGGGGTGCGGGTGGTCGGCGCCATTCCGCAGGGATTCGCGCCATTCACGCTGCCGGCATTGAGCGCTGCCGATATGCAGGCGCTCCTTCCCACGGCAATGACGATCGTCTTTATCAGCGTCGTTGAGTCGATTGCGGTCGCCAAGGCGCTGGCGAGCAAGCGGCGCAAGGCGATCGACGCCGATCAGGAACTGGTGGCGCTCGGCGCCGCCAACCTGACGGCGAGCGTCACCGGCGGCTACCCCGTCACCGGTGGCTTCGCCCGCTCGGTGGTCAACGATCAGGCAGGCGCAGTGACCGGTCTGGCGTCACTGGTGACGGCAGCTAGCATTGGCGTCATCGTGCTCTGGTTCACGCCGCTGTTCTACTACCTGCCACAGGCAGTGCTGGCAGCGACGGTCATTGTGGCGGTGTTGAGCCTGTTCAAGCCGGGCGAGGCGTTGCGTATCTGGCGCATGAACCGCACCGATGCGGCGACATGGGGAGTCACGTTTGCCGTCGTGCTGCTGTCTGGCATTGAAGCAGGCATTCTGGCTGGAGTAGTGTTCTCGTTGCTGCTGTTCCTCTGGCGCACGAGTCGACCGCATATTGCGATTGTCGGGCGAGTAGGGCAGAGTGAACATTTCCGCAATGTGCTGCGCCATCAGGTGCAGACCTGCCCGCATGTCGTGGCGGTGCGCGTCGATGAAAGTCTCTATTTCGCCAACACGCGCTACCTTGAGGACGCACTCCTGCGTATCGTTGCCGGACGACCGGACGTGAAGCACCTCGTGCTGATCGGCTCGGCAATCAATTTCATCGACGCCAGCGCACTCGAGACGCTCGAAAATCTGGTGCGCGAATTGCGCGCCGCCGGCGTCGAGTTGCATCTGACGGAGATCAAGGGTCCGGTGATGGATCAGCTCCAGCGCGCCGGTTTCGTGGAGCATCTCGGTGATGGGCGCATTCATTTGAGCACCCATCAGGCGATGCAGGCGTTGAAGTGTGTCTGATGCGTCTGAGAGCGAACGTGCTGTTCACGGTCACATTGTTCCTAACATCCCTCGAATAATCACATCGACTGCTGTGTCTTCATCGAGACCACGCGCCATCAGCGTTTCGAGTTCTTTGCGGTTGACCGACCCAATCGCCGCTTCGTGGGTGACATGCGCTTCGTCACTGCGGACAATGACGGTCGGTACGTTTTCCGCGACGGCATCGCCCCGGACAATCTCGGCGCAGTCCATGTGGCCCCGCGCTCCGGGTGCGTTGCCCTCGGCAGTGGTGAAGACCCGACTGCGGGCATGGTCGCGCACGGCGATGCGGGTCTTCGCCAGCCCACGCGCCTTCTCTCCGTTGAGGCGCACCGTTTCGCGCACCTCGATGTCATCGTCGCCGGCGCCGTACACCATTGATGTGAGATCAACAACACCCAACGCTGCCACGTCGACGGTATAGTCGATCAGCAACCGACCAACGCGCCCGTGCACGAGGCTGAATGTGCTGAAGTACCACCCTGCCCTTTCAACCGTTACACCAGCGTGTGCATCGACGACCACGCCACCGTGTGGTCCGTGGTAGTGCGCTTCGGTGTAGTGCAGATGCGCATGAGCGCCGACGCGCACCCTTGCCTCCATGATGTGTCGCAGATCGCGTGCGTTGGGGAAGCTGCAGTGCGCCAGAAACTCGACCTGCGCTCCGGCGCCGATCGCATAATCGGCAATGATTCGCTGCACGCCGGTTTCGGCGAGCATCCCGAAACAGAGGTGCACCGGATGTTCCAGCTGCACCCCCGGCGCAACCACGATCTGTGCCTGGACGCCATCAGGTAATGGCTCGGCCTCGATTGTCACCCCCGGCACGGTGACGACGCCAAGCACGCGGTTGGCGCTGACGACAACCGCTGCAACACGACCAGAGCGAAGTGCGGCGGTCGGTCCGCCCGCCTGTTCGTATGCCTGCAGAATCGCTTTGTACTCACGCGCCCACATCGGGTCGTCGCGTGGCGCGGTGATGCCGGGTGTCTGTTGCACGTCCATCGTACACCTCATCCTCGCCGGTCGGTGTACATCCGACACACGTCTTCGGCAGCGCCGGTCACCAGGATGCTCCCGGCGTTCATCACCGAGGCGCGATCGGCAATCGCCGCCATATCGTTGCGGTGGGTGATGAGCAGCACCGCACATCCTGCACGCGCCATGCGCTGCACTAACTGTTGAATATCGCCGAAACTCAACACATCGACGCCGGCGTCCGGTTCGTCCAGGATGGCAAGCCGCGGACGCATCGCATAGACTGCCGCCAGTTCGATCCGCTTGCGCTCGCCGCCGCTCAGGGTGCGATCCAGGGCGCGCGGCAGATAGCTCGTCGGGTCTAGCGCCACGGCATGCAGCGCTTCCCATACCTCTTCCCGACTGATCGCCGGTCTGCCGAGCGTCAGATAGTCGCCAATCGGCAAACCATCGAAACGCGCCGGTTCCTGCCAGGCGAGCGTCAACCCCAGACGCGCGCGTTCGTGCATGGGCAGATTGCTGATGTCGCGCCCGGCAAATACGATGCGTCCCGTATCAGGACGATAGTCTTCGCACCCCATAATGGCATATGCCAGGCTTGACTTTCCGCTGCCGTTGACGCCAAGCAGGGCGTGGATCTCACCCGCGAGAACGCTGAGGTTGATATTGTGCAGGATGGTGCGCCCTTCACGGGTGAGTGCGACGCCTTGAACATCGAGCAAAACGTCGCTGGATGGCATGAGTATGAGTTCTCCCGCAGAACGATCAGGTCGTCTCGTCGAGCCAGCGTCGCCATGGCGCCAACGCCAGCGGTGTCCATGGTGCATCGACGAGGATGACCTCAGCTTCTCGAATACCGGGCGTGCTCAACGCCGCGGTGCGAACCTCGTGTTCGAGAACGCCAGCTAGCGGGCACAGCGGCGTGGTCAGCGCCAGTTCGATAAGCGCCCGCCCATCGGCGACCGTGACCGACCGGATCAGACCGAGATCGACCAGACTGACGCCGAGTTCCGGATCGATCACGCGCTGCAAAGCCTCCCATACGGCGATTTCCAGCGCGGTTTCCTGCAGATAACCATTACTCACGGGATGTCGTCACCGCCTTTCGTGGAACAGGGGCGGTCGAGGGGTAGAAGGCGTCCGCCGCGCACCAGAAACGCGTTCCATAGCGTTCGATCACCTGTGCAGCGCCGCTCGACTCCAGCGTGTGCAGTGCGTCGCGCACATGGTTCGGCGCCCAGCGCGTCAGGGCGCGTTCCAGTTCTTCTGTGCGCATCGGGTGACGGGTGATGATGGCAAGGATTGCTTCGACAGGTGTGGCATACCCGCGCAGATCGAAACTTCCTTCCGCCGGATGAACCACATGCGCAGCAGCGCCAAGAATCGCGGTTGCCCGCATCAATCCTTCGGTGTCGGGCGGTTCGACCCACGACTCGGCAGGGGGACGCTCAGGCAGCGTGATGTCGATCCGGTCGGGTCGAATGCGCTGTAATGCCGCAGCGATGTCGCGAAGCGCCTCTTCCGCATCGTTGATGCCGCGCACCAGCATGACCTCGACCCAGAGATTCCCCTGGTATGCGCTACGGAATGCGATCAGCCCTTCCAATAGACGCTCGAATGTAGCTTCTGGATGGGGGCGGTGCAGTGCGCGATAGACGGCTGCCGAACCCGCCGAAAAGGTGGGCAACACGGCGTCGGCAGCGCAGAGCGCTTCCCGTACATCGGGCAGATACAGGAGCGCCCCGTTGGTGATCACTGCCACCGGTATCGTCGTCCGGCGTTTGATGCTGCGGATGAGTTCGCCGATCTCGCTGTGCAACGTCGGTTCACCTGACCCGACAATCGTCACCCAATCGATCTCAGCCGGCATGCGAGCTGCGAGCGCCTGATCGAGTTCATTCAGCAGAACAGGCAGTGGCACATACACGCGCCGCTCATGAACCAGTGGACGTGTCCGTCCGAGCTGACAGTAGACGCAGTTCCAGTTGCAGGTTTTCAACGGCACAGGATCGATGCCGAGCGACCGTCCGAGACGCCGTGATGGAATGGGACCGAAAACGCACGCCATAACGCTCGTCCACCCTCCTTCGTTATCCGGTATACTTAATGCCTGTCCGAACAACCGTGTGCTGCTGTCGTTGCGAGGCGCCTCTCGCGCTGCAGCAATCTGCTGTTGGAGGAGAAGAGTGTTGTGCTCGCAGCGCCCCTGGTTATTCGGATGAGCACAGGCGCGGATGCATACGCCTCTCCATCATGCTAGATCGCGCCGTCACAGGATTTGGGAGAGATCCGGGTTGCCCTGGGTTGCATCCCTGCAACGGAACGAACCAGCTATGTTCGATCATTTCGATATTCTGGCGCCGGTGTATGAACGGGTGATCGGTCCGCCCGATCCGGCGCGGCTTAAGAGGTTGTTGCGCCTCCCGACCGATGGATGGCTGCTCGACGCCGGCGGTGGCACCGGGCGTGTTGCCGCGACGTTGCGCCCATTCGTCGGTGGTCTGATTGTTGGGGATCAGTCGCTCGGCATGCTGCAACGCGCACGCGAGAAACAGACAGTGCACCCGGTGCGGATCCAGGTGCAGCAGCTACCGTTTGCCGATGACTCCTTCAGCCGCATTCTAGTAGTTGATGCACTGCATCACTTCTTCGACCAGTTCGCTGCAGCGCGCGAACTGGCGCGGGTGCTCGCGCCAGGCGGCAGACTGGTGATTGAAGAGCCGGATATTCGGCGCCTGACAGTCAAACTGGTGGCGCTGGCGGAACGTATGGCACTAATGGGAAGCACCTTCCTGGCACCGGAGGTCGTGTGCACCATGCTGGCGGCGCATGGATTACAGGCATCTGTTGCAGAACGCGACCGATTCTCAGCGTGGATCGTTGCCGAGAAGCCGTCTGGAGGAACATAACAGGAAACCTGCTTGGACATACCTTCGACTATCCGCTCTTCCGTTTTTTCGGTGAACGCTTCGGATTAACCGGCGACGACAAACGTCCGATATGACTGCCACCATCCTGATCATCGAAGATGAAGCTAGTATTCGCACCGTGGTGCGTGCCTATCTCGAACAGGCGGGCTTTCACGTGTTGCTGGCAACCAGTGGACCGGAAGGGGTTGAGGTGGCGCACCGCGACCATCCCGATCTGGTCATTCTCGACCTGAACCTGCCCGGTATGGACGGAACGGAAGTTGCTGCGCGGCTTCGCCAGGCGTCGGACGTATTCATCATCAGGTTGACGGCGCGCAGCGAAGAGAGCGACCGGATTGCCGGGTTGCGCATTGGCGCCGATGATTACGTCACTAAGCCGTTCAGCCCACGCGAACTGGTGGCGCGGGTCGAAGCTATCCTGCGCCGGCGCCGCTCCGCAACTCCCGCGGGCGACTCGTCGCTCCGCTTTGCCCACGTGCGCATCGACCCAGACCGACGCGAAGTGACGGTTGGCGACCAGGTGATCGATCTGACAACGACCGAGTTCGATGTGCTGCTGGCGCTGGCGCGACACCACGGCAGAGTGCTGAACCGTGAACAGATCCTCGACCTGGTGTGGGGGGACGATTTCTACGGCACCGATCGTGTGGTGGACGTATATGTCGGGCAGGTACGGCGCAAACTAGAGGCGGTCGCCGGTGTTCCGCTCATTCAGACAGTACGAGGCGTAGGGTACAAATTCATCGATGAGGCGGTCTAATCGCATGGGGTGGTGGCGACAACTTCGCTGGCGCATCATCGCCGCACAGATGCTGGTTGTGCTGGTCGGCGTCGTAACGCTGATCGCAACAGCGGATGCGCTGGCGGCGCGCACTGTCGATCCCGAATTCCTACCAGTGTTCGAGTCGGCAGTGATTCAGGCGCTGGTGGTGGCTGCGCTGGCAGCAGCGCTCGTCGGTCTGGGGGCAAGCATGGTGCTGGCGCGTGAGATTCTGCGACCGTTGCGCCAGCTAGCGGCCAGCAGCCAGCGCATCGCCGATGGGCACTACGACGAACGAATTGCAATGCCGTTGAGCGACGAACTGCGCGATGTCGCGCAGAGTTTCAACCAGATGGCCGAGGCGCTGGCGCAGGTCGAACAGCAGCGCATCACCTTGATCGGCAATGTGGCGCACGAATTGCGCACGCCGCTCGCCGGTCTTGAGGGATACCTCGAAGGGATACTCGACGGCGTGTTGCCGGGAGATCCCGAAACGATCAGCGCCATGCAACACGAAGTGCGACGCTTGCGGCGCCTGGTCGACGACCTGCAGCACCTCTCGCGGGTCGAAGCGGGTCAGGTAACGATCCAGCCGCAGGTCTTCGATATTGTTGCACTGGTCGAGCGCATTGCCGCCCAATTGCGACCACAACTCATCGAACAATGCCTGAACATCATCGTCGAGGCGCCAGATGGGAGCGTACCGGCATACGCCGATCCGGATCGAACGGCGCAGGTGCTGGTCAATCTGGTGGGCAACGCCATTCGCTACACGCCAGAAGATGGATGCATCACACTGCGGGTGCGCAGCGACGCAACGCATGTTCAGGTCGCCGTGGAAGATACCGGCATCGGCATCCCTGCCGAAGCGTTACCTTACCTGTTCGAGCGTTTCTACCGGGTTGACCCGTCACGCAGCCGGGCAAGCGGCGGCAGCGGAATCGGGTTGACGATCGCACGCCATCTGGCGCGTGCGATGGATGGCGATATCACCGCTTTCAGCGCCGGTATTGGCAAAGGGAGCGTTTTTACCCTGACGCTGCCGTGTGGCGCCAGACCGACGACATCCACACGATAGACGGTCGTGCGTATGGCGCACGACGTCGCGATGAAACCCATTCTGGGGATGCGGGCGAGACGCCCGTGCATTTTTACCTCAGGATTTTGTGGTATACTCATCTTATTCTCATCCTAAACCGAACCAGGAGGTGCAGGCTCTGTACGGTTGAGCGCCGATAGGGTACTGACAGGTCATTTCTCCGCATGACCGTATTTCTCCAAAGTGAAAGGCAAGGATGCTATGTTCACGACGAAGCGATTGAAACTTCTGGGTCTCCTCTCGATTCTCAGTCTCGTCCTGGCGGCCTGTGGCGGCGCGCCGGCAACGTCTGAGCCGACTGCCGCCCCGGCGCAACCGACCACTGCTCCCGCGCAGACTGGCGGCGGCAAACTCGAAATCTTCAGCTGGTGGACGAACGGCGGTGAAGCCGATGGGTTGAACGCCATGTTCGACATCTACAAGCAGCAGAATCCCGGGATCGAAATTGTGAATGCCACCGTCGCCGGCGGTGCGGGCACGAATGCCAAAACGGTGTTGAAGACCCGCCTGCAGGGCGGTCAGCCGCCGGATAGCTGGCAGGTGCACGCCGGAAAGGAATTGACCGCGTATGTAGACGCCGGTCAGATGGAACCGCTGACCCAGTTTTTCAAAGAGCAGGGGTTCGACAAGGTAATGCCGCCGAAACTGCTCGAGCAGATCACCTACAACGGCGAAATCTGGTCTGTGCCGGTCAACATCCATCGCTCGAATGTACTCTGGTACAACATCAAGGTATTCGAGGAGAACGGTCTGACCCCGCCCAAGACGATCGACGACTTCTTCGCAGTAGCTGATGCGCTCCAGGCAAAGGGCATCATTCCGCTGGCAGTCGGCGGCAAAGACAAATTTGAGACGCCACACCTGTTCGAGAGCGTGCTGCTGGCAGTCTTCGGACCGGAGGATTATGCCAAACTGTTCCAGCCCGGCGCCGACTGGAGCGATCCGCGGGTGCGCCAGGCTGCCGAGATCGCCAAACGGATGCTGGAATACTCCAACAGCGATCGTTCCTCGCTCGGGTGGGCTGATGCTGCCCAACTGGTGCTCGACGGCAAAGCCGGCATGACTATCATGGGCGACTGGGCGCACGGCTATTTCATCAGCAAAGGCGCGAAGGTCGGCGTTGATTATGGTTATGCTGCGGCGCCGGGCAATGATGGCGTCTTCATGTGGCTGTCGGACAGTTTTGGTCTGGCGAAGGGCGCGCCAAATCCGGCTCAGGCGAAGGCATGGCTGGCGCTCTGTGGTTCGCGTGAAGGGCAGGACGCCTTCAACCCGAAGAAGGGGTCTATCCCGGCGCGTACCGACGCAGACGTGAGCTTGTACGACGAGTACCTGCAGTACTCGATCAAGGCGTTCGGCAGCGAGAAACTGGCGCCGAGCGTCGTTCATGGCGCTGCTGCCCCCGAAGCGTATATGACCGAGTACGGCAATGCTCTGAACGTCTTCGCCAGCGATCTCGACGTTGATGCTGTTGTCGAGGCGCTTCAAGACGCTGCAAAAGACCTGAAGTAATCTCAGCCGGCATGTCAGGAAGGTAACGCTGTTCTGGCAGGGGCGACACCCGACCGCCCCTGTCTGTCAGGCGTTCAAGGGTCAACAAAGCAACCGCAGCACACAATGCCAATCCCTCGACACAAGGAGCATACATGCGACAGGCAAAGACGCTGAGCGCCCATCCCGCCCGCCGGGTGCGCTGGATGAATCGGGATCGAGCGATTGCACTGTTGATGATTGCCCCGTCGACGCTGGCAATCGCCGTCTTCGTCTATGGCTTCATTGGCTGGACCGCCTACATCTCAATGACTGACTGGCGGGGACTGGCGATGTCCACGACGTTCGTCGGGTTCGACAATTATCTGACGATCTTCAGCACTGCGCGATTCCAGACGAATATCCGTAACCTGATCGTCTTTACCATCTTCTTTTTGACAGCTTGCCTGCTGATCGGACTGTTGCTCGCCGTGCTCATCGACTCGCGAATCCGTGTCGAGGGATTCTTTCGCTCGGTTTACATCTTCCCCATGGCGTTGTCGTTCATCGTGACCGGCGTTGTCTGGCAGTGGTTGTTTGCGCCGGGCAACTGGCCCAATGATCCAACCGGTATCAACCTGCTGTTCAAACAGTCAGGGCTAGGATTTTTGCAAGCGGCATGGACGACCGATACCAGCGTGGTTCCGGGGTGGCGCATTGAGGGATTACGCACCCGCATCGGCATTCCGATGGCGATGGTTCCGGTTGTCGTCGCGGCAGTCTGGCAGATGTCGGGGTTTGTGATGGCAATGTATCTGGCAGGGTTGCGCGGCATCCCAGAAGAGATCAAAGAAGCGGCGCGGGTCGATGGTGCGACCGAGTGGCAGGTATTTCGCAACATCACACTGCCAATGCTGCAGCCGATCACCCTGAGCGCAGTGATTATTCTGGGGCATATTTCGCTGAAGATTTTCGATCTAATCGTCACGATGACCGGCGGAGCGCCTGGGAATAACACCGAGGTGCCAGGACTGTACATGTACGAGATTGCCTTCAAAGCCAACAAGTTTGCTGAGGGCGCAGCTGTGGCGATGGTGATGCTGGTGTTTGTGGCGCTGCTGGTGGTACCGTACCTGATCTACAACCGTCGGACGGAGGTGGAGCGATGAGCAGTGTCGCCATACCCGCGCCGGGGCGACGGCGCATTCACTGGTCGCGCGTGGTCATCTACAGCGTCATGATCGCGTTTCTACTCTTCTTTCTTCTGCCGGTCTATCTGCTTCTGATCACCAGTTTCAAAAGCTTCGACCAGGTCAGCCTCAGCCGGATGTGGGACCTGCCGACAAGTTTTTCGCTCGAAAGTTTCAATCGCGCGTGGAATGGCGGCGAAGGGGTGATCGGGATGCGCGGCAGTTTCTGGAACAGTGTGCAGCTGGTTGTTCCGGCGACGGTCATTTCGTGCATCCTGGGATCGCTCAACGGCTATGTGCTGTCGAAATGG
This sequence comes from Roseiflexus sp., assembly GCA_041641515.1. Taxonomy (GTDB): domain Bacteria; phylum Chloroflexota; class Chloroflexia; order Chloroflexales; family Roseiflexaceae; genus Roseiflexus. The sequence continues at coordinate 1,254 of JBEPYG010000045.1, read as the reverse complement.
CGTTTCCCCGGCTCGGAAACGCTCTTCACCCTGATCCTCTTCGGCATGTTCATCCCCTACCAGAGCGTTCTGGTGCCGCTGGTTGAGGTGCTGCGCGAAATGCGCCTGTATGCCACCATTCCCGGTCTGATTCTAGTGCATGTGGTGTATGGCATCCCGATCACGACCCTGATCTTCCGCAACTATTACGCTACAGTGCCGAATGAACTCGTGGAAGCGGGGAAGATCGATGGCGCCGATTTCTTCAGCATCTACCGCCATGTGATGCTGCCGATCTCCGCGCCTGGCTTCGTGGTGGTGGCGATCTGGCAGTTCACCTCGATCTGGAATGAGTTCCTGTTTGGTCTGATCATTACCAACGACCCGCAACTCCGCCCGGTGACCGTGGCATTGCAGAATCTGTCAGGAAGTCAGTTCACACAGTGGAATGTGCAGATGGCCGGTGCACTGCTGGTTGCGCTGCCGCCATTGCTGGTCTACATCTTCCTGGGGAAATACTTCCTGCGTGGATTGCTGGCCGGCTCGCTGAAAGGGTAGACATCTCCCCGTCCTGGTGCGCTACCGAGGTGAACAGAGCCAATAGATGATCCTGACAATAGCCGACAGGCGATAGTCAATAGAGTTGCATGCCCCCTCGCTCGCAAGCGGAGAGGGTAGGGGATGCCTCTCGGCTCCGACCCCGGGGAGCACTTCCAGAGTTTCCTATGAGGAAAGATGGAAGCTCATCCAGGGGGTAGGGGATGCCTCTCGGCTCCGACCTCGGGGAGCACCCCTTCGAGGCACTGCGGTTCCGAGATCAAACCGGGCAACGCCTGCCGTTCGGCTGATCTCACAACGAAGCTTTTGCAGTCTGTGGTTTTCCGGGACATCGTTCCCACTAGCTTGCGCAGGCGAGCTTTGCCCTGGTAGCCGCGAGCTTTAGCCCCACGGCGCCAGGCGGAGCGACGCTCGTCGTTAGAGCCGCCCCACGAGCTCGCGCAGGCGAGCTTTGCCCTGGTAGCCGCGAGCTTTAGCCCCACGGCAGCAGGCGGGGCGACGCTCGTCGTCAGAGCCGCCCCACCAGCTCGCGCAGGCGAGCTTTGCCCTGGTAGCCGCGAGCTTTAGCCCCACGGCACTAGGCGTATACCGGATTCATTGCTGAAAGACCCTAATCCGACGCAGAATGTCACGATGAATCAGCCCAGGAGCGAGGACAGGATGCTCTTGTTCCCGACAGAACCTCAGTATCGCAGAATTGAATTATCGTTCGCGTGT
>JBEPYG010000044.1:0-17219 GCA_041641515.1 Roseiflexus sp. | reverse complement strand
TTGCACACGCATGCCTGTGCCGACAAAGTCTTTGACCTGCTAGACGTGATAACAAAACTCGGCACACGACTTGATACGGAATTCGCAATCGCGGTAGAGGGCGCAGAAGGTGCAGCGACTCCGGCTCCATCCCTCAGCAGCCTGGAGGAGTAGCGACAGGCACTGATCGAGCGGAAGGTGCTGATCGGCTTGTGGATCGGGGCACAAGCAGCATGTTCAGACTCCGAATCGCTCGATGCTCCAGGTCAGAACACGATCCGGCTAGGCACGGATGTCAACGTCGGTTGTGTTATATGCACATTCGCGAGTTGTTGTCTTCTGACCAATGCAAGCGGCTACCGGCGCTCCTCCGGAGTAAGCATACCCCGTAGCCTGCCTCCCCGAGTGCTAGCGCGCTTCATCAGAATATCGCCACATAAGCCGCGACGATAGTTGGCGCCATCGATGAACGCGCCGATCAATCGCCCTTCTCGATCAAACGACAATGTTATGCAGATCGACAGAGACGGTCAGGAAGTGATGCCGGGTATTGAAATAGAGAGTCTACCGGTGTGTGTCGTGTGTTGTTTGACATACGCGAGACCGGCTGTGGTCACCGTGCGCTCTCATTCTATCTAGAGTCGGTTTTGATACGGACGGGGATCACCACATGGTTGTATACCCCACAGCGATTGCGACGACGGTCACTGTCGTGAACCCCAGTTCCTGCATGCCGACGATTGCGGTTGGCGTTTTCAAGCTGCGGGGAAGCAATCCGATGATTGCACGAACCAGTAACAGTCCAAAAGCCGCCACAGCCAGCCAGGGAACCAGACTGACCGACGCTAGCCCGGTGACTGCAGCTAGTGCGATGGTATGCGCCAAGTAGACCGGTGCACGTGCAACAGGCGCATTGCGTGCCAGACGAATACGGGTGCGCACGTAGATGATGGCGCCGGTTGCTTTGAGTGCCAGCAAGAACCAGAGCAGAAACGCAGGAATTATCTTCCACCCGCCGCACAACGCCAGTGCAGCAACCAGCGCGGCAAGCGCAAGCGCGCCGCATATTTCCGGCAGCAATGCTCGACTCTGCTTGATCAGATCGTAGCGCAATTGCACAAACGCAAGCGGCAATGCCAGCAACAGCGGCAGCCAGAATGCGTGCTCCGTCGTCAGCCAGGCAGCAAGGAATGCCAGCAGTGCGCCGGCGCCATACAGCGCAACGAATCGCTCTGCCCATACCGTGCGTGGGTAGCGTTTCCCGCGTTGCCGATCACTGAGCGCAAGTTTCAACGGCTGACGTGTCAGAAAAACCCCTAGTGCTGCCAGGCTAAGCCAGAAACCTGCGACCGAAGGGGCAACCCACAATCCAAGCACGATCGGCGCACCGAGGAAGCCCCAGCCGCCATGCTCGACAGGAAGAGCAATCGGACGCAGGCGTACTGAACCGGTCGTCATTTCCGCCATAGCGAATCTCCCCTGTTACCATTCCCAACCCAACCGTACCAGTGGTCGCTCATACGGTGACCAGGGCCAGGGGATGGCTCCATACGCGACAAGAAGACTGATTGAAAAAAAGAGCGCTGCACGTCGGTGGCGCTGCGTGTCGGAGCGCCCTTTGCGCGCCAGTGCGCTCCCTATATGTGCCATGGCAAGTGCAACGAACATCTGCAGGCTGTGTTCGACAACGAAAAAGCGGAGCGATGGTTCGCGCATGACCGTGTCTGGACTCGTCCACACCAGATACGCCAGCGAGTCCGACAGACAGTAAAACGCGCCGCCAATCAGCAACTGCACCGAGAGCGCCAGTGCGAACCAGCGACCGGCGCGCTGATCGGCGCGACTCCACGGTCGCGCGCCGATCCAGCCGCGGAAGGCGCGGTACAATGCCCAGAGCGCGGCAGCTAGCGTGACCCAGCGCATCAGATTGTGCAACGTGAGTGCAACGAGATAGAGCACTATTCCGTTTTACCTCCCTTCAGTAACAGCAACAGCATGACAACCGCTGTCTTCGCGTGGATGCTATGCGGCAGGTGTGCGGGCATATGCACCCATGTGTCAGGGCGTGCATCAACCACATCGGTTCCGAGCGTGACCCGTGCTTCGCCCTGGATGAAGTGCATGATCGCCGGCATCGATGCCGTATGCTCAGATAATTCCTGTCCAGCTGCAAACCCGAACAGCACCGCCTTCAAGGTGGCGTCCTGGTACAGGGTGCGGCTGATCGTGCCATCTTCGGGGATTGTCACCTGTTCCGACAGATCAAGAAACAGCGTAGCTTTCATACGACCTCCCTGCCGTGTCCAGATGTTCGCATAGTCGATAGAAGGTTCATTGTCTGCCATGCCGATTCTTTCTTCGCGTGCCGGTATGCTCCTGATCGAGGCGTTCCACGGTGCGGATCACAATCTCGACAACCGCAGCGCGCGCTGAGGGCGATAATGACGGTGCGCTGGCAGACGAACGGCTGGCGAGTTGGGAAAGTTCCTCGTCAAGCAACCGATTCACGATTGCTGTCAGATGACGGTCGCGAAGTGCGGACACGAGCATGGCGTCCCTCCTTCTGGTTATCTCCATAGTCGTGCGGTGAAAGCACGGCGCGGGAAGCGTCTCGTGGCAGCGGTTTGGTGCGTTCACGGTCGTCCTGCGCTTTGAGGCGATGCCGGCGGCGCACAGATCGTTGTGCGGTGATGGTTATCCCGATGAGCCAACAACAGACTGAGAGCATTCCCAGTGCGAGCGCAATTTGAATCAGCGCTATCCAGTCGACTGATGTTTCGCCAGGCATCGGATACTCCTCAGACGCGATGGATGCGGTGTGACGCCGTGACTGCCATCCGGCGTTCACGCCGGTGCATATATTCCGCAAGATAGTAGCTGCCAATCACAAATAGAGCGGCAGCTGCCTGTAACTCTATTCCTTTGCGCTCCGTATTGAGGCAGCTTGTTCGTTGTTTGCAGGTGGTATGGACATTCAAACCCGTGTGGTTAGCATATCCTAATAAAATCGATTTGTCAAGATAAAACTGAGAAAATAGATCTCCACCCACAGTGAACATGTTCTGTGCTATAATGCCGCACGTTTTCACTCCACCACTCTCTCGCGCAAAAAAGCACCAGAGGCGCCAGGAAGGAGATCGCCATGGAACCGGTTTCCCGAACTGCACTGATCACGCGCGACGCCGCCGATCCACTGGCGCACGTTCGCGATCTCTTCCACATGCCTGATGATCTCATCTATCTCGATGGCAACTCGCTCGGTCCTCTACCGAAGCGCACCGTCGAGCGCATGCGCCAGGTCGTTCAGGATGAATGGGGGCGCATGCTGATCAGAGGGTGGACGGCGTGTGATTGGATCAATGCACCGGCGCGTATCGGCGGCAAGATTGCACCATTAATCGGGGCACATCCTGATGAAGTGATCTGTGCCGACTCCACATCAGTGAATCTATATAAGACTCTTGCTGTTGCACTAGCTGTGAATCCAGACCGACGGATTATCCTCTCGGCGCCGGATAATTTCCCGACCGACCTCTACATAGCGCAGGGATTGATCCAGCATCTTGGAAGCACGCACGAATTACGCCTGGTAGACAGTGAACGAATTGAAGAGCATCTGAACGAGCAGGTTGCGGTATTACTGCTGACCCATGTCAACTACAAAACCGGGCGCATGTACGACCTGCATCGGCTGACGCGCCAGGCGCATGCGTGTGGTGCACTCACAGTCTGGGACCTAGCGCACTCAGCGGGGGCGATCCCGGTCGATGTGAATGGGGCCAATGTTGATTTTGCGGTCGGATGCGGCTACAAATATCTCAACGGTGGTCCAGGTGCGCCTGCGTATCTGTTCGTGGCGCGTCGATGGCAGTCATCGTTCGTCCAGCCGCTTTCCGGCTGGATGGGGCACGCGGCGCCATTTGCGTTCACTCCAGTGTACGAGCCGGCGCCGGGCCTTGGACGCGATTTATGCGGGACCCCACCGATTCTCAGTATGGTTGCGCTCGAATGCGGGGTCGATTTGTTGCTCGAGGTTGATATGCAGCAGGTGCGGGCAAAATCGTTGGCGCTGACCGATCTCTTCATCCATCTCGTCGAGATGCGCTGTGCGGGGTACGGTCTGGAACTGATCACGCCACGTGACCACGCGGAACGTGGCAGCCAGGTAAGTTTCCGCCATCCCCAGGGATATGCTTTGATGCAGGCGCTCATCGCTGCGGGAGTGATCGGCGATTTCCGCGCGCCAGACATTGTGCGCTTCGGGTTTGCACCGCTCTACCTGCGCTTCGTCGATGTCTGGGATGCGGTTGATCGGATGCTCCACATCCTCGAAACGCGCGCCTGGGATCGTGATGTGTTTCGGCAGGTCAGGCAGGTGACGTGAGGAGAGAGAAGCGAGAACCGAGAAGCGAAGGCGCTATTGATGGTCGGCTTCAGCACGGTCTGCTGTTCCTCCGGATTCCCATAAGGTGAAGCGTTGCATTGGACGTTTGCCAGAGCAGCGCAGCGCGGCACTGATGCTTCTGCAGCGGCATAGCCGATCGCGCCTCGTTCCTGCGAACGTTCAAGATAGCTATGAGCGCCGACCAAATCGATCGTCCAGCCACCTCATGATCTCATCTTCATCCATAAACGGCGCCTGCAGGCGCATCAGGCTCCCATCAGAGCGGCGAAAGAGCATATCACCCTGACCGAGCAGGTTTTCTGCTCCTAGGGTGTCGAGAATGATGCGCGAGTTGACGCTAGACGCCACACGAAGCGCGATACGTGCATCCAAGTTAGCTTTGATCGTCGAGGTAATCACATCAGCGCTAGGTCGCTGCGTTGCTACGACGAGGTGAATACCAACCGAGCGAGCAGCAGCGGCAAGAATGTTGAGTTGTTGTTCAAACGCCTCCTGTTCTTTTTTGTCCATCTGGCTCTTTAGCAAGTGATACTCGTCAACAATAGCGACGATTGGAGGAAGCGCCTCTTCTGGAAAGCGCTGGTTAAAGGTTTTGATCTTCATGCTTCGGTTAGCGATGACACGCTGCCGTCGTGGCATCTCTCCGCGAGCTAGTTCCAAAAGCGCTTCACAGGCAGCGCGTATCTCAACAATGACGCTGCCGCCACGAAGATAGGGAAGACCATCAAAAATGGTGAAATCGGTCTTCTTTGGATCGATGATCAGCAATTCGATCTGACCTGGTCGGTGGACAGCCAGTAAACTTAACAACAAATTGCGAAGGAAGACCGATTTTCCTGATTTGGTGGCGCCTGCGACCAGAAGGTGGGGAAACTCTGCCAGATCTTCAATAACAACTTTACCGTCAGGTGACACACCTATGATGACGGGCAATTCCGCCGGACCCGGATTGGGTAGACCGGACAAGAGCGGCTGCAAATGCACTGTAGTGCGTGGTTCGCGTGGAATATCAATCCCGATGAAGTGCGTTCCTGGAACGTTATCAATAAAAGGCGGATGTCTCAGTCTCAATTCGCGCGCTAAATCTTTTGCCTGCGACTGAATTTTGCTTAGTTGCTGATTTGGCTTAAGCCGAAGCTTGAAACGAACGATGCTTGGTCCTTGATCGGCGTCAGCAATATCAATTGGATAGAACTTGATATCACGAACGCGCAGCGCCTGTTCGATCTCACGGGCTATGTGTTGCAGCCATGCTGTATCAACTAGCGTAAGGGTGTTGTCGCGTGGCTGCACCGGCTCATCTAACAGGGATTCTAACAGGGATTCTGGTGGCTCGGACCTAGGTTGTCTTGTATTTTTTGAGGCTGGCTCATCATCTGTTGTTGGCCCGGAAGCGGACGATTGTGCAGGTTGATGTGATTGATCTGGCTTATCTGGATGAACAGATGGTACTGCATCTAACGGGGATTCTAACAGGGATTCTAACAGGGATTCTAGTGGCTCGAACCTAGGTTGTCTTGTATTTTTTGAGGCTGGCTCATCATCTGTTGTTGTCCCAGAAGCGGACGATTGTGCAGGTTGATATGATTGATCTGGGTTATCTGGATGAACAGATGGCACTGCAACTGCTACTGGCACACGGGTCGTATCCCAATCAAGTATTCCTTCCCGGTCGATCCCGCTTGTCTGTTGAGTCAGAGTACGCAGAACAGTCACCAGTTCTCTGATTCCATAGCGGTGTTCGTACAGCGGCACATCGGGCGCGTCACTGGCTCTTTCTTCCAGTAATTTCACATCCGGTCCGTGTATGATACGTGCCTGACCGTCATAGCAGAAGATTCGGCTATGCCCGCTCGCAATGACCTGGAAGTCGCCATGGTACAAATGCTCAGCAATAGCTGTCCAGAGTTCCCGTGTACGATCGGTTAGCAGTAAATTACCGGCAATAGTCCGGTAGAGCTGATCGTACCAATATGGCGCATCGAGATGGATGCCACCCGCGCGAAATGCGTTTATCAGCCGGCTGACGCCACGGCGAACCTGCATTCTGGCATCGCGAGCTTCTGACTCAAACGCATGAGAATTGACACACTTCGCTTCAATGACCTGAATCTCCACAACAGGTCGGTCGTTGGTCGCGCTCAAGCCGACGAAGAGAAGATCGGGAATCCTGCCGCCACCGAACCAGTGCTTGAAGTCATCCAGCAGAATCCATACTATCAGACTATCGGGATGTTGCTGAAGGAATGTCTGTTCTGTCTCGAATATTGCAGCGACCAGCCCGATCAACTCGTTGAGGAATTCTCCCGGTCCCGCCGCGCGTAGAACCATATCACCGGAAATGGCATTGGCTTTATTAGCCAGATGAGCCGCGACACGCTGGCATTGATCTCGTGTGAATCGCGGTAACATCTGTTCGAGCCGCGAGGCGAGGCGCTGAACGACGATATCCTGGGTTCGTCCAGAAGAAGAGATGGTCAGATGATGCAGACGTTGCGCTCCCAGTCCCAATGCGTAGCGAATAATTTGTACGTTATTCTGGCACGCTGCCCGTAATAGAAAACGGTCGATTGTCTCATCATAACAAACAACCCAGTTAAAATGCTCGTGGAGTTGCTGCAACAAGTCTTGCCATTGTTCAAGCGAGCAAACAGCGTAAAGATCGATATCATCCGTATTCTTTGGAAGCGGGTTGTCTGCGACCAGATAGCCGGCATACTGGCACAAAAGAAACAGTCGCAGAACCTCTGGTTTTGCGGTTGGTGTCAGTCGGAGGCGACGATAGACTTCTCCCTCTTCAAAAGGCTCTGGTCTTATCTGATATGCATACACGATGTCTTCCTGTCCGGCAACCTGACGTGATACGAGGCTCGTTTTCAGGCGACGACCATTTTGTGTGAAGAAATCTACCAGAAAGACAATATCGGCGGGCGACGTTTGGCTGATCGCATCGTTCAGCGGGCATTCAAGCACGTTAATGGTGATGGGCGGCAGATATGCGGCGCCTTCGCGCTCTGTTCGTTCTGGTTCATTGGTCAGCCACTCATCAACCCGACGATAGATGGTAGCGCCATGCTGCGAAGTATGCACATTGATATGGATACGTTGAGGAAGTGGGACTTTTCTTGATTTTTGGGTGAGAGTTTTGAGCAGCATAATCGGTAGGGCGGAGTGTTTACATTCAAGCAAAACGATATTCAAGCCATCTTGAACAAATGGGTGCGTCTCGAGATAATCTTGAATGACGCTGATGAGCGTATCTACCGCCTGACTTTGCGCAATTTCCTGTTCATCCTCTGCAAGTTCAGCAATGTTGAAACCGCCTGTTTCTGACGAATCAAGTTGCTGTCGAAAAAGTTCGTATCCCTGAGTCTCCTCATAGGTGATAAACCATTCTCCGGTATGCCCTTTGTCGGCGAACGTAAGCGCTGGAGGCATATGGCGTGAACTGCAAGCAGTGCTGATTTCACGTTGCAACATCTTGTAATCGACTGCTCGGGCGTCTTTGTCGAACATGCGCTCAATCAATTCATTGAACATATTCGCCCGTTGCTGCCACCAGTACAACTTCATCGGGTGAAGCAGCGGCATAATAATCCAGGATTCAGTGATAGATGGGATGATCAGCCATGCCTGATTGATGGCACGATACAGGGGTAGATACTGACTTTTTGAGAGATAAACCAGAGCAATGTTAAGAAAATCCGCATATCGATGAAGGAGCGATCTAATGGCATCGTTGAAAAGACCTTGTTGCGATGCCCGGATAAAACTCGCCCATGCCTGCTCGAGATCGGACAACGACTGCAAGATCGGTTGTGTAACCGATTTCTGGAAGCCTCTTTCATTGCAGAGGTCGACCAGTATCTTGCGCAGGTTCTCAGCATCACTATACCAGTGTCCGATCGTTCGGAGCGGTGCGTGAAGATCAAGGTCATGAATTGATGCGGCATTCTCGGAGGAACGGTACACAGGAATTCGCACTATGGCTGGTTCTGCATCGAGCATCGGATTTAGGGAGGCCTTGGCCATCAGTTCTCTCTCTGCATCAAGTGCAGCTACTGTCGCTGCAACAGGACTATCGGCGCGATACTCCCATATCAAGCTGGCTTCTCCGATGCGACGCGCCCGGTGATCGATCTGCTCGATGATGACACGAAAGCTCATCTGTACTTTGCGTTCCTGGTCTCGTGATTCCTCGTCATCATTATCTTCTGTCGCGCTAGACGCAGCGATGTCCCATAACTCATCGAGATGCCATTGCACAGCTGGCATAGCTCGTTCGATGCCGCCATACAATACCTGAAAAGCGCGAGCTGCTTCAGATAGAGGTGTCTTCTTCGATAGCCTGTCCGGCGGCTGGAAATGCACCGACACGCGTAACCCGGCGTGTTGCTCGTAGGGGTGTCTCATTTCAATCAGCAGTGTCATCAATCCGTAGAGAAAGTCGGCATTCCGAGCAGTGCGAGGACGCATCAGGCGGCGCAGTGCGGCGCGCACGCCAGATGACAGTTGTTCACCGATCGCCTGAAGCGTCGACTCAACAATCTGCGTTTCGGGATCGACATTGCGCTGCAACGCATCAATAAGCTCGTCAATATCTGGAAGAGGAGAAGATGTCTGTTGCTGCACATCTTGCAGCTCCTGAATAACTTGTTCTCTCTTTGGCGCTCGCTGACGTGGGGTAATGATTTGCTGCACTTCTTCCCAATCTATCTGGAATACACGCCTGCGATGATCAGGCTGGTTGACCAGTTCCCCATTAACAAAGTCACGGAGTAACTTCTTTTTCTCTTCAGCCGATAGAGCGCCATCACCTACATCATCATCATCGCTGAATTCGGCCTTCTCGAGGTTGTCCAGCAGCTTCTTCTGTCTTGATTCTTCGATGATTTCAAACCCTATCCGTGCTGTCTGATACATGTCCCGAAGCATCCTCTTCCCACGCGGATCGTTCAGATGTTCAGCCAGTGCGCGACAACGGAAAAGGTGTATATGAGGGAGCGAGAAGGCGATGGCCTTCTCGATGCTGGCGTGTTCATTGAGAAGGCGATCGATTTCGGTAAAGAAATTGACTAAATCGTGCAGTTGTGGTTCAAATCCGATTTTTCTCAGGGTTTTGTCAACAAATATGATGATTGCTTTCTTTTCTTGTTCATTGCACTGATAGTTTTGAATGCTCGCATCTATCAGTACTTCTAACTTTTCACGAATAAGAGTGACGCTATTGATGGTATAGAGGTCCTTCAGGCTTTGTGCATCGCTGGTTCGTCGATTGAAAATGAGTAGCAATGTCTCCCCAGCCTTAAGGTTGTTCCGATACCATGTTGCGGAACGTCCTTCCTCAATCGCAAAGTCTTCAAAGCCTGGAATAGGGGAGATGCTTCGGATGATTAGTTTATTACTGCCTCTGTTCGAGTATCTTTTTTCCATAATCTTGCGCAAAAGCGGGTTATCGGTTTGTGGCTTCTGGACAATTGAGTCCATTACTTGCCGGTAAATCGACTCACTAAAATCTTCTAATCGGATAAACAAACGACTGGCAGGGTCGGAGTTGAGTTTATCAATGCAACGAATAACTGCACTTGCAATGATGTGGTCAGATTGTGCGCTCATAACTCTTCTCCTGAACGCTAAGGGCGATAGACAATCGCTGTTGCATCCGAGTACTGTGTCAGGAGTCCGGCAAGTTTCATGCGCAACAGGAATCGGTCACGGTTGCGCGAAAAAGCCCCCTCATTGATCGGATACCGTTCCTGGAATTGCGCCTTACGAGCTTCGCCTGGACCGATAATGATGCCATAACGTTTGTAGAGCGTTTCGAGAAACTGACCGAATGTCATGGTCTTACCTGCAGGTAAAACAGCCATCGTGATGGTTTTGAGCAAAGTATCTCCTAACACAAAACGTGGCTGAGGACCGCGCGATGGCGCAATTAGTCCAATAGACCGACCAAGACGACGATGAATGCCAATGAAGTGATCACGGAAATTTCTTCCCATTACGTCATACAGGATACTAATTACTTGTTCGTTAATATTTGCCTGACCATGCTGTGCAATGTGTGCCTTCAGGCGTTGTATCTCTTGTTCAAACTGTTCTCGGCTCTTCCTGCGCGTTCCTCCGAAGTAGTTGGAAGCCTCTTCCCTGATCATTTCCAGGAAGCGCTCACCTGACGCTCGAGCTGCAATATCCTCGACTCTAGCTCTGATGGGGCGTTTGACGCACTCAATCTGCCATTGTTCGTGCTTTTGTAGTTGACTGGCTGATAACGAGCGAATCACCCGACTTTCTTCGTCTCCAGGAATGTCGATAAGAATTTCCGGCCGGTATGGATTGCGTAAAGCGTCAAGCTGGCAGACAGCGCTCTGGTGAGGATGCGCACGATAGTAGATATAGACGATAATATGGAAGCAAATGAGATGGGCGAGCAACTCAAGACATTCAAGGGCGTCTAGGCTATTGTCGAGCAACGTATCGAGGTCTTCGGCGAACTGCTGGTACAGTTCGCAATCGGGATCAGGTATCCATCCGGGTGAACTCTGAGCATAGTCCGTTGATATGTGTTTCTGCTCCTGCCACGTCTGGTCGATCAGACTGGCCAGTTCACCGAGGGTCTTGTTTTGTTCGGTGAGTAACGTTCGTAAACGTTGGGCAATGCGCGCACGTCGCTCAGGGGAGCGTTCAGTGCCAGCAGAAATCATCAGGTAGTAGAGTTCGCCGCCGCGCGCAAAGAAGTTGCGTGCATTAAACTCTATCCCTTCATCGAGATCGGCAGCGGAAAGGTGGTCAATGGTACCGCGATATGTCGTTTTCGTCGATCCTTTGCGTAACGCTTCCCATAGCAAAAGATTTTCGTGGACAGGGAACAGGCTTTTAGCGTACCATGAGCGGTTATCCTCAATGACTGAGAACGAGCGGAAGAGTACCTGTACCTGCCGAATTATTTCAGTATTTGCGCTCTTGCTCGGCTTTACTTTATGCTCTAGAGCCTTTATGAGTAATGTGGTCGCCAGTTGATCTCTCGGGTCTTGAGTCTTCTCACGCTCATCGTAGAATATGAATCGGCGTAACCCCAGTCGTTTAGGGATTCTGTATTTCTGATCCGGTTGATTTCCTCGACCAAAAACATATTCATATCCGGCCAGTACACTGAGAAATTCCAGCAAATACTCCATCCAATGTTGGCCGTCACGCAAACGATGACCCCAGATACGCGCTTCAAGGGAATACTGTTCACCTTCCTGAAACTGTCCGTAGGTGTTCATATCTCTTCCATTCCACTATTAGTTACTCGTCTGTGATCTTTCCCTGCTCATTTACCCGTAATCTGCGAATATGGTATCTTTTACGAGCAGGAACGAAAAATTCGATGGTATTTTGATGGTTTACACTAGCGGCAAACTTCCTGATCAAATCCTCTCTTAGACGACGGATATCGAGCTCACATTCGTTTGCAAGGACAGAGGTATGCCCTCCATGCGCTAACCGCATGACGTACTCGAATTGCAGGAGACCAACATGCCATGTCACCGGATCGGCAGGCAGGCGTGGCGGTGGGGCGATGTCTAGATAGAGAGAATACCTGTCCACATCAATATGGTCATCTGCGATCTGTTTGGGAATGAGTCGAACGTTATCAATCGGGATTTTGAGGAGAATCAAAGGATGAGGTTGATTCACACTATATATATACTGAGAGGTTACGTAGAGATAGCCTTCTTCATTATGATATAATCGGGAAAACGCCCGATTAAGTCCCCTGACGAATATTCTCACAATCTCTTCGTCGCTTTTTCGATTGAAAACCTGTTGATACGTTTCAAAAAATCGAAAAGGTAGAAGATGGTAAAACTGCTGATCTGAGCCGGCGAAAAATATTTTTCGTCGGCAATGTGGGAGCCAGTTGAGCGCATTCTTGGCGCGCTCATTGTCGCCGCCCTCAAGATATGCTCGTCTTTCTTGATCGAAGTTCTTATGGTTTAAGTCAACAGTTGCGTCAAAAAGGCGTCTATGTTCTTGTCGCTCGGATTCTGTTTTTCCACCACCCAGAATGAAGTCATCAATCTCAAACCGGGAATATTGACCGATCTGGAGTCGTGCCAGGAGCTGTGTAAGGTGCGACTTGCGGCGAAATCCCTCATCATCAGATCGCCCAAAAACATTTTCGTAGTACGCAAACTGTGACAGGTCACCGGAGCGTTCCGCCTTTGGCTGGATGGTTGCGCATTGTTGACCGCCGGTCATGGTATATGCCAGGTGGATAAGCATATCGCGTATCGTCACATGTTCGCCGGTTGCTTCAAGCAGCTGGTACAGGCGTTGGACACGTTCGATTTGATGCGCATCTGTCAGTTGAATAGCGTTATATCGAATCGGGCATCGATCGCGAACAGGACAGCGCTGGCAATCACTCCAGTGGCGCGGGTCGGTCATCCATCGCAATGTGTCTGGGACAAATGTCGATGTGGACACTCGATTCAAGTTGACCACAATCAGGGGCTGATCTGCAGTTAGCGTGTCGCTCTGGAGCTGATCGTTGATCATTCGACTCAGTAAGGTTTGCTCAGGCAAATTCGTGAGCAGATGTCGTAACCGGCCTTCATTCGCGGCAATAAGATAACGGTCATGATTTTGTGGATTATTCAGTGTTGTTGCCAGGCGCTTTAGAATATTTTGACCCTTCTCTTCATTGAGCTCTGAGAGATCTTTGATGATAAATAAGCGCACCTGGTTTCGCTCTATTGGATGTTCGATGAGTTGTTCCCATTTTGGAGAATGATCGGGACTGAAAGCCTGTACTATCTGGCGACATAAGTAGGTTTTCCCATCGCCAGCATTCCCAGTAAGGATCACCGAAGGAGGGTGCGTCTGACTGAACAAGTTACGCAGAAAGCGCTCAATTTTGGTGGACAACCGGAGGTTTCCTGCAGCAGGCGGCAGCGCTGATGCGATAAATTCATCGAACGCCGCTTCATGATCAGGCGAAGCAGTGGTGTATCGATTGAGATAAGCGACGAAAGGATTCTGCACCTGTTCCATGCCATCACCTCATAGATGGCAAATATCGCAGCCAGTTTCGTCATCCTCTGCATCAAGTGCAGCGCTGACCAGTTCAATAAGCGGGCGATTAGGGCGTTTCTTGCGTTCTATTTCGAGTCGCAGGGAATGTTCACGCTTAATTTGGGCAATTCTTTCGGGCTGTTCCAGTTCGACCAGGCTTTCACGCTGACGCCAGTAAAAATGCTCGCCGCCTCGTTCTGTTTCGTAAGCTTTCGCCTGCTCGAACAAATCTGGATGATGCTCCTTCAGTCCAACCCATTCACCGGTCCGCTGGAAAAAGCAGAAAAAGCAACCACTGCGCTGGCGCCATGCGTAATATGCCGGTAACCCTAAACCGCTCGTTTCCAAGATGCGTTCGATGTCGGCAAGAGTCATTCCCAGTTCCTTGAAAGGATAGACCGGACGCACATTGGGTTTGGTCGAAATATACCCGTTGCGTCCCTCATCGGCGCGGATGCCGATGTAGCTCCAGACAAGATCATCTCCAATGAAAGCTTCAAACGGCTCGATCTTCAATTTGCGCGTGCACCAGCGGGCCTGAGCGGAAGGCAGCATTCCACCATACACATTGAGCCAGTGATCAAAACCGCGCTGCGCGTTGAGACGAATAATGCGCCGTTGAAGAAATCCTTCGAGCCGATCAAGATACTCATAGGTCTCCGGCAATTCTTTGTGTGTATCGCAGAAGACGTATTCGATCTGCGGAATCTTGTCGTGGAGAAAGATGGCCAGTGCAGTGCTGTCTTTTCCTCCGCTGAGATTCACAATGTGGCGACCGGGACGTGCTGCCCATTCGTTGATGACATCAGTGTTCGTTTGCATGGGCAACTCCTCTGGTTTCAGGTTGTTCGTCAGACAGCAGGTGATCAAGGATAGTTGCCAAAGCGCTGATGCGCTGTTCATGGCTGATGGTCTGGTAGCGTCGTAAGACGTCACTCAGTTCGTGGCGGAGTTGCTGTGTTGTCGCATCGGTGGACAGGCGAACAATGCGACTTACTTCGCCTTTCCCGTTGGTGATTGCAACGTGCAGCAGATTGTCTTCGGCAGGAAGATGATTTACCGTCAGCGCCAGTGTCTCTGCGGATTGAAATCGACGAGCAAGATCGGCAATGGTCGCGTGAAAGACTGGAAGATCACTATCCTGCCATTGTTCTGGCGGCCGTTTGACGACGAGCGCTGCAATGCTCATTGCCCACGACTCTTCGTCAGGCGGAGCGGTTTCCAACCGTGCGCCAAGGGCATGGAGAAGCGGGTCATTGGTCAGCGATGCAATACGTTGATAACGACGGAGCAGCAATTGATGCGCCTGAACGGGAGTGCCCTGCAAGCCAAATTCCACCATGACGTGATCGACAATGTCGCGTCGCAGGTCAGGAAAAACTGTCTGTAATTCGTGCAGGCTTGCACGCAATCGGTCAATAAATGTCTCCAGCTGCTCCTGATCGACATCCCCCCTATCTAAAGCCGCTTCCGGGAGGGGAAGGGGGGAGTGCAGCGAAACCCCACATGCGCACGGGAGCAACTCAAATAGCAGTTCATCAGGTGCACGCGCCTCACCCAGCGCTTGCCGAACCGCCTGCGCCGACTGACTGATCCGCCTGGTTTGCTTACTGTAGGGCGGTAATCGATGATAGATGCGCAGCAGGGGCATTGCCACTGCGATCAGAGCCGGTTGTACTCGTTGTTGGAGCGCTTGAGGCGCAAACGTCTTGGCAAGGCGCTGATACACGATGCGACGGGCGCCTGTTGCCTGGCAAAGACGCACAGCGAAGTAATCAGGCCTTGCTAGCAAGCGCTCGAACATTGCCAGATCGGGGATTGGCACATAGTTGCCGTGCTCGTAAAACGCAATCTCCCCGGCTCGAGCAATGTAAAACGCCACCAGAAGGAGTGAGGCGACACCATTCTTTACTCCGTAAGGCGGTTGTTGCAGGCAGGCATACAGTGCTGTTAGCGATAATGGATTGTCGCCTGCATTGAGCAATGTCGCCTCCAATGCATCCCATACCGGTCGCAGCCGCAGCGGATCATCAGGCGGCGGCGGACCAATTTCCCAGGCGCCAGTCTCAGTTTGGCGATGCAACTTGCCGAGTTGGAAGATGCTGGAGTAGATCGCTCGTTCAGGCGGATAGCCGCTGATCCCTAGCAACTCGCAATCAGCGTATGTGAGGAGCGCTTCAACCAGATTGCGCCGCGCTTTGGCTGCGGCCGAGGAAATCGTATCACGCACAATCAGTTCATTCCAGATACGCGGCGCTAAACGATACGTTATATCGGCTGCTGTGGAAAGCAGCTCATCGATCTGGCGGGCATTGACCAGTGATCTGTGCTGACCGCGATAGAACCAGCGACTCTGGAAGCCGTAGGCGGACTGCAGTGCTTCACGAAGCGCCTGCTCTGCCTCGAGAAGCCGACTCGCTACTTCGCGTCGGGCAACCCGATCGTGTTCCAGTTCCTCCCTCTCTTCAACGAGCGTTCGCAACGCAGCAACATCGAGAGCCAGGTCGCGCAACTCGTGTACGCGCTGCGGTAAAACCACGATCCGCGACGTTTCCTCAGCGCGAGTTGGATCGGTTGCCCATTGCTCAGCCAGAGCCAGCTCTTCCTCGTCGGCAGGCACAATGTGTAATATCTCCCCATCGTAGCCCGCCGGTAGCGCTGACGACTGCTGACATTCTGTCAGATCAACGTAGCGCACTGCAAATACCCGAGTCGCGCCCGACTGGTAACTATGGCGGTGGGCAATGCGCAGCGTAGTATCGGCGTATCTGGTCAATAACTGACACACCGACAATCGTTCAGTCAATGCGCGGCGTGTTGTCAGGGTCAGTTCATCAAGATCGAGATCGCTCCCTTCCCAGAGCACAAAACTATCACGATAGCGCCGATAAATGATATGTTTGCGCTCCTTCAGTGTGCGGAGCGCCGCAGCCACCTGCGCATCGTCAGGATGATCGGTCAGTGCAAAAGCAACCTGCTCCTGACAGGCGCGTAGCCCAGCTGCTCGTTCGAGCGCATTAAGGACGCCAATGACCGTCAAAGCGTCGAGAAGCGCAGAATCGGCTGAAGCGAGGTCTGATCGCGCTTCCACGAGCTCAGCCCAGCGCTGACCTCGTGTGCGGGTGAAGAGACTGGCGCCGAGATTGGCTTCAACGTAAGCAAACAGGTGAGTCAGGCGGTAGATCGGGACAGGACCTCCATTAACGTCCGCCTGCCGCAGCACATCTCGTAAACCCCACGGCTCATCGGATACAAGAAAGGCGAACAGTGTGCGCTCGTTCTGGGCTATCTGACGCATAATGCCAGGGAGGGCGAGCAAGGTCATCGGGTGCAATGGAAACGTGTCAGCAATGATTTGACACCATTCGTCGCTGCTGATTTCTGTTGGTCGCAGTCTCAGTTCCTCAGTAATGGGCACAACACGATCAGACCAGGAAATACGTTCCGCTTTCAGTGGATCGGGAGCAACAGGACGCAGGGCTGCCGCGACCATCCGGATCATCTGGCTGAGCGGCTCTTGAAACGTCAGATCGACAAAGCGCCCTTGCACTTTAGCCCATTCGATTCGTCGGCGATTGCCTGCATTAGCGGTGTAATGCTCGAAGGCTTGATGCAAAATAGTAACCACAATGACTGGAGTCTCAGCGCTGCGCGCTGCCATCTCGGCGAGACTCTGTAAAACGAACAGATCGCGCTCTTCATCGTGACGAGCGGCGTAATCAAGATATTGTCCCAACTCGTCAATAACCAGAAAAACACCCTCATATGTGCC
>JBEPYG010000043.1:0-17708 GCA_041641515.1 Roseiflexus sp. | reverse complement strand
CGGCCCGGCCGTCAGTGTTGCGTAATGGCGACTGCCGTGCTGATTGGTAATCGTGACCGGAATGCCGCGTTCCAGCAGATCGATCAGTAGCGCAGTCGAGAGTTGCACCCCTCGCCCCATCAACACCACCTGGTCGATTTTTGCCAGCGGCACTTCGCTGAGCGTCTTCCCTTCTTTGGTAACCAGCACCTGGTTGTCGCGCTTGCGCACCATGGTTCCCTGTTCCTGAACGTAGAGTGTCGGCATGGCTGACCTCCATGATGATGATTGGGAGATGGACGAATGATACGATTGTCGTTCTTCGAGTGAGGGTGAGATCAAACAGGTGAATGAACGCTACCCTTCCGATCGTGAACAGTTATCAGGCGATCAGCGTCGATTCCTGATCCGGCGCCGGGCGTTTTGGGCCGCCTCGCGCAGCGCTCGTTCCGCTTCGGCGAAATCAACCATCCCCTCGCCAAGTCGCAGACCGGTGGCGCGTGGCGCGAGCGATGCGCCAAGAAACTCGATACCCCCGGCGTATGGTGCAATGCGCGTCTTTTCCTCGTTCACGGAAAGGCGCAGAACGTTGAGCTGCCGTCGCGCGAAATCGAGCGCTCGCCTGGCTTCTTCTTCGGTCGAACACATCACCACGAAATCGTCCATAAAGCGCACCACGCGGAACCCCTGACTGGTGAGCGCAACGTCGAATGGATGCAGATAGATGTTCGCCAGCAGTGGCGAGAGCGCTCCGCCCTGTGGCGTGCCACGCCCGCCGGCACGTTGCGCACGCGCCACCGCCTCGCTGATGGCCAGTGCGCCGACAGCGACGCCGGCGACGACCGCCAGACGCCGCGCCCCGATTTTCTGGAGATAGGGCAGCGCCTTACGCGCGCCATCAATCACAGGACGCGCCAGCATCATCGCCGTCCAGAGATGCGAGTCAAGTCCGCCCTGCCGCAGCGGCCACGGGTCATCGTCATGCACTGCGCCTGGCGTTTCCCAGGCCGCCGCGGCATACGACCCATCAACTGGAGGCGCCGGTGGTGAGGCGCTCCGTGCCGCGCCCCACGCCAGTGCCTGGCGTAACGCAGATTCTCCACGCTGCAACGGCGTTGCTGCTGTTTCCCACGGCACAGCGGCGTCACCGGTCATAGCGCCTGCTTCGAGCCACTGGGCGATCAGTTTCAGCACCGGCAGTTCATCGACGCGCTGGCGCACCAGCCCAAGCAGCACACGCTGGTCGATACTGTCAAAATAGGTGGAGATGTCGGCATCGACAACCCAGCTCAGACCCTGATCGGCATAGCGCTGGACACGCGCGATCGCTTCCGGTACGCCGACATGCGGACGGCAGCCGTATGAGCAGTCGAGAAAGCAGGGATCAAACAGCGGTTCGAGCGCCTGATACACTGCGCGCTGGGCCACACGGTCGCGCACTGCGAGAATGGCAATTGCACGCTCGCCACCGCTAGCTTTTGGAATATGCACACGCTTGGCCGGTAGCGGTCGATAGGTTCCGCTCTGCAACTCATCGGCAAGCTGGCTCATCTGCCGCGTCCAGTCGATCTCGAAATCGCGGAGTGTGACCGCATCCAGACCAGCGCTGCGGCTACGGCGATACACTTGAATATTGCTGCGAACCCGTCGCCATGCCAGGGTCAGGTTCTCAACGCTACAGATATGCGGCAACAGCGGTGGGCCTTTGTACTGTGGAAATAGTCGCATCGGCTTCCTCCAGGATTAAAAATTGTGTGATTACGAGATTGCGCGATTGAGAGATGGACCGATCATCGAATTACAACAATCACGACAATCACCCCACAAGGTCTTGCAATGCGCGCAACCCGGCATCAGCGACCTCACTGCTATCATCGACATCACCCTCGGCTGGCGCCGACACCACCGATGAAGCCGCCGCTGCGGCGATCTGCGCCGTCCCTGCGATGGCCGCCAGTTGCCGTTCATGCTGGCGTTTCTGTTGAACGCCGATCTGGATGCGCTCGGCGCGCCACTGTTCGAGACGCTGCATCTGTTCGGCAACGAGCTGTTCATGGCGAAGGTTCAGTTCCAGCAGGTCTCGCTCGTGCGTTGCGCGACGTTCCGCCTGAATCTGCGCCTGCGCGATGCGCTGTTCCGCCAATCGCTGCTGCATCTCCGCCAGCGCAAGCGCGTGGTTATTGCGCTTTTCCTCGGCTGCCAGCGCCAGTTCGCCCTCGGCGCGCAGCATTCCCTGCTGACCTTCCATCAGACGCAGCTGCTGGTCGGTGCGATGGACATCGAGCAATTGTTGTTGCACACGCTCCCATTCCATCTGCAGGCGGTTCTGCTCAGCCTGCCAGATCTTTTCTTCCCGCGCGATTTCACTCGCCTGAGCTTCGATCTGCGCCATAACAATCTGCAGGCGAGCTGCCAGGGTGGCCTGTTGAACTTCAGACTGCTGAACCAGCAATCGCTCACGCGCGGCTGCCGCGGTTGCAGCTATGCGGATATCGTGTTCCCGCTCGGACAATACAGCCTGTGCCTGAAGATCCTGCAGGCGTGCGCGATGGCGCGCCGCGGCGACGCGCAGTTCTTCATCGATCTGCGCCGCTGCGACAGTCGCAGCCGTCGCCGCTTCGATCTGACGCTCATCACCCTGGCGCTCGACTACACGGACATTGATCACCGCCAGACCATCCAGCGCCGGGTCGGCGCGCAACCGCTCAAGGATAGCCTCCGCCGGCGCGTCAAGACCGCCATTGCCCGCAGCGATGCCGGTCAGCGCGGCGTGGGTCTGCTGCTCGATATAGCGCAGCGCACCGGTGCGCGCCGCTGCCGTCAGCACCGTCAGCGGTTCACGGTGCATGGCGATCTTCAAAGGATCGGTCACCTCAACATCAACCGTCAGCCAGAGACGAACGCGCCATTTGTCAGCACTCCAGCCCTCGACAGGACCAACCGTCACATGGCGGCGGCGCATATCCACCCACTGCACCAGCGCAGCGCCCGGTTGTAATCCGAGCAGCGTGTAGCTTCCCGGCTGATAGACACGGCGCTCGCCGCCCGGCAGGTGAACCACCGCCACCGTGCCCGGCGGCGTCACCAGGTGGGCCAGCATACCAAGCGCCCGTCGCGGCAGCGCGCGAGGCGCAGTCGCCAGACCAGTAGCAAAATGCAGGTTCGCCAGCAGCTCTCCGCCTGCCCGATCAATCTCCCCCTTCAAGACCGCCACGCTTTCGCCAACCGCGTCGCTTACCGTTTCGCGTACTGCCGAAACCATTTCCGTGCTCATGATCTTTTGCTCCTTCCCGTCGATTGCCGGACAGTCATTGCACTGATGACGATTGCCGCAGATCACTCCCGACACGCGCCAGCCAGCCGCGTCCATCGAGCGCTTCCCACGCCAGCGCGTCCGCCAGGCGATTGAGTTCGCGCGGGATGGCGATGAATGTCACCCGACCGTATTGGTGGGCAAGCGTTCGTGCGCGGATATACAGTGGTTGGAGCACCGCTGCACGCACCGCATTGCGACCCGCCAGTTGTTCCACCACAACCCGGCTATCGGTCAGGCAGCGAACATGGGCGCCAGGATAGCGCTGTATGACAAAGTTCAGTCCTGCAATAACCGCCAGATACTCCGCTTCGTTGTTGGTGATCGCCGGGGCGCGTTCACACGACCAGGCGAGCACCCCACCCGCCAGATCGCGAACCACGATGCCAAGACCAGCGACCCCGCGCGGCGGCTGACCTGGCGTTCCATCGACCTGCAAAAGTAATCGCTTCATAACAGTATCCTCTGAAGAAGAAACGCCAACCCTGCGAGCCCGCCCGCGATCAGCAGCAGAACCGATGCCGCGCATCCGCGCACGAGGCGGCCCGGCGAAGGGCGCTCGATGCGTGGCGTCATTAAAGCCGCCAGGGCGAGCAACGCCGTGAGAGTCGCCAGCATAAGCAGACACCATATCATGCGTACCTCCCTTCTTCAACGGACTGATCGAAATGAGCGTTTCGCGCCGAGCGCCTGCCCGGAGAGAGCCGCGTTCGGCATATCAGCCGTCACAGCAAAACGATTGGGTGAACATCGGAGGGTTGCAGGAGGACGGTGCTGTTCACACCGCCATTATAGAGAGGCGAACCGTCACAAAAGTGACGTTTTGAGCGAGATTCAGACAGCTATCCCCGCTGCAGCGCACCGGTTATCAGAGGAGAAGACGAGGGTCAGGAAAATCGCGAGCGGTCTCGACCTTGATCATCTCTGCTCGCAATCATCACATCAGTTTCACAGTACAATCATGGCGTGGATGTTCCTCCAGCAACGAATGCGACCAGCATGGGAGCTGTAGCGCTGTTGGGAATGACTTTGCCATCTGCGTCGTACAGAGCCGGGTAATACTGAATCGGTGCGCTCTGTTCGCGCGCAGCCAGGGCGACTCCAACACTCATAACCGATGTGCCGCTGGTAATGTCAACCGCAATGGGGAGCGCATCCGTCAATGTGAGCGCCCTCTGAAGCGCGCTCATCGTCGCCTGATAACTCTCAGCCAGCGATGAAGGCTCCTGGATTTCAATCGGGTACACATAAACATCTTGTTCCATCAACCACTGCTTGAGATCGCCGGTCTTGGAATGCTTCCGTGCTGCAGGCGTGAGAATGAGCCAACAGTGACGCAATCTGCCGTTGCGCAGATGATACTCCAGAATCGGTCGTTCTGGCCCGTCGTCGCGCAGTCCGACCGGCAGTATCAAACTGCGGTGCGGCGTGATCTGTTCGGACGACGATACTTCCAGCTTTTGCCGCGTATTGCGGGCAATCGCATCGACAACCGTCCGAAAACTCCAGTAGACGAGCGGCAAAATCAGCGCTGCACTGACCACAATGCCGATCAGCGTCTCACGCTGATCGCCGAAGGTCAGCAACACCAGTTCATACAGCGCATTCCCCAGCAACGCCAGTACCAGCGATGCGACGATGAACAGCACCGGCGCGCGCGAGTCGAGAAACTGCGCCAGAAAATCACTGAGACGATGACGATTCATAGCGTTGTGCCATACGCCGGATGCTCTCGCGCATCATATGCACCAGTTCCACCGGCTCGCGTACTTCACAATGTTCACGATAGCGCATCAGGATCTGCTGCGCACGCCAGAGGTCGGTGGTGGTCGCGACGACCTCCGCCGATCCATCCTCGGCATAATTGATGACGGTCTGCGGAAACCAGTGTGCAACATCTCGCCGACGCGCCACCTCTGGCGCCAGCCAGTAACGCACCACATAGGGCGGACGACGGTAGGGACGCTTTGGCGCGCCCGGTAATGCTTTCAGACTGTCGGGAACAATCCGGTCGAGCCGGTAGAGCACATAGGTGTTCGCCAGACCAGGAATATCGCTTTTGAGACAGAAGGTATCCAGATAGGTATGCCCTTCACGGTAGAGCAGTTCAATCGGCGCGACCTGATGATACGCGATGGCGCCATCGGGCATCTGCGGCGACCGATAGGTGAATTCGACAATCCGTTTTCCAATCGTCCGCTTCAACTGCCTGAAGATTTCAGCCACTGCCTGTTCTGTCTGTGGCCGATCAACACGTTCCGTCTGCGGGCGATCAACGCGCAGCTGGACGCTCATGGTGCGCATCTGCTCACGGCGCGCTCTGGGCATCACCGACGCGACCCGGTCGAGAAAGGCGGTAATTTGCCCGGCATTGGGGATAGTATCATCAGCGTACATGCTTGCCAGAAACGCCATCGCCTCCATCTCGGCATCGGGCAGGTCGAGCAGTGCCAAGTCGCCGGGCGATCGCAACACATAACATCCATCGCGCCCCCGTTCGATCTCACAGCCATACTCCCGTCGCAACGCCGTCAGATCGTGGCGCAGCGCCGTCAGCGCGTCAGCAGGGTAAATCGGGTCGATCACATCGGGAAAAGCTGCGTTCGCATCGTCGATCAGCGTATGCGCGTCGGCGGGTCCGCGCACCAGACGACGCACCAGGTACAGCCGGCGGCGATGGATGAGTTGTGAACTACGCCGGTCGCCGCGACCACGAGGAGGTCGATCAATCATCGGGAACCCTCACTCATCAAGTACAGCGAATCGATGGATGTTCTCCCATTCGACCCGCGATCTGCGAATAATGGCGAAATAGCGATCAAGCAGTTCTTCCACAACATCGGCAAACTCATCATATTCCTGGCGTGCAATCGGGCGGAAGCCATGCGCCAGGATGCTCGTGTTGCGCACATACGATTGCTTACGGATTACATCGATCTTCCAGTTCTGCACCAGGTCATCGTCGAGCGCCTGCAGCAGCATATACCCATCGAACATGGCAATCGAACGATCGGGAGATGGCAACGGAAACTGCTTGCGGAATCGCTGAAGTCGCTGAACATTACGATACCGTTGCTCCAGATCCGGCACAATCCGCAGCGCTTCATCGAATGATGGCTTCGCAGTCCATATGCCATAGCTCGCCAGACGATGCTGTGAGAGCAGCTCCAGACAGCGATATCGCAGGAGTGCCGCAATATCATACCGTTCCTGTGCCACGCGCCGCAGCGCCGCTGCGTGCAATGTGCCAAGCAACGCCAGCGTCATGTCCAGATTGGTTAGCGCGACCAGCGCCTGATCTGGCTGGAGATCGTGTTGGATCAAGAGCTGGTTGATCGATGTCAACCGGGTTAACACAGCGCGTTGCGCTTCCAGCACATGCCGTGCAGCTTGCAGATCGGCAGGCAGCCGTTCTTCCCGTAACACCAGATCCATCCCTTCCCTGGCCTGGCGGGGCGCGAAGTTATCCCACGCAAGATATGCGTCAGCCAGGCTGGCATAGATGCGATAGTCGGCGTTGTTCGGTACACGTCGCGCCAGATCACGAAAGATGCTGGCCGCGCTCGCATAATCATGATGGTTATGCAGGCGACGCGCTTCCGCCGCTTCCAGATCGCCAAAGACCGCATAGGGGTCGTCGGGAATGAGCAACCGCTGCGTACCCGGTACGGGGCTATTCTCGACAAAATCGCTATCGATGTACACTGAACTCAGTTGCAGCACATGCGCAGCTTTTGCAAGCCCAACCGTCATCGTCGATTTACCGCCGGTCAGGTCAACCGCAATTTCATCACGCGCAAGATCGGGCCACTGCTCCAGCACAGAACGCAATCCCTGATAGACATTGAGCATGCTCGTATGGTCACCATCTGGACAATGCCATTGTTCTGGCGGACACCGAAGCGTCAGGTCGGTGACTTCGCCGAGACGTTCGCGCACCTTTGCCGGAAACGACGAACGCGTTTCATCGGTGAGCAGCAGCGCGACACGTTCAGGATTGAGCGCCGCCAGCAACAGCGACGCTGTCGTTTCCTGGCGCGTTCCCACCAGCACCAGTCCACGCACACGCAGGTTGGGTATGGTGGCGCGGAAGCGTTCCAGGATTTCAGGAAAGGTGAGTTGAGGCGCGTGTGGGGTCATGCCAACCCTCTGATGTTCATATTGCCCCGCTCACTTCTTCGGCAACTCGCCATAACGTACCGTTCGTTTGAAACTCCGCGATGCTACCAGTATATATCCAGGCGCTGTCACAAACGTGATCAAGGGAATGATTGTGTGATGACGTGACTATGCGTTCAAAGACTTACCAATACAATCAGCCTTCGACACACCTGCCGATGCCCAGGTGACCTGCAGGGTATTACTGACGAATACGGGAAAAGGGGAATGTATACGTAGTCTAACAAACGTGGACGCATCATGCAAGTGACAAATTTAACAGAACAGGAATGGTTTCACCGGTGCATCGGCGCGCCCCTGGCAGGCGCCCCGTGGGAGAGGGTTGAGGTGAGGGCAAACGGGCGCCTATTCCGGGCAGGCACACGTCCCAGCCTCTTTACCAACCCCGTTAACCTGTGTTACACTATCGTGCCAGAAACAGCCGTGTGCCTGTACATGTTCACGTTTCCTCCTGGGTGCGCAGGCAGTGCGCCTGCACGCGCCTGGATACTTCCCGCGTTCCCATCTGGCGCACAGGCGCATGGTTGAACCGTTGCCTGTGATCAACCTCCAGGCATCACCTTAAGTGTGAGGTCGTCCGGTGACCGATACGAAAATCATTTATTCCATGATCCGGGTCGGCAAGGTTGTGCCGCCGAACCGGCAGGTGCTCAAGGATATTTCGCTCTCGTATTTCTACGGCGCCAAGATAGGCGTCATCGGTCTCAACGGCGCAGGTAAATCGACCCTGCTGCGCATCATGTCCGGCATCGACCGCGACTTCTTCGGCGAGACCGTCATCGCGCCAGGGTATACGATCGGCTTTCTGGAACAGGAACCGCGCCTCGATGAGACACTGACCGTCCGGCAAACGGTCGAACAGGGCGTGCAGCACATCGTCGATCTGCTGCGGCGCTACGATGACGTCAATGAGCGATTCAGCGATCCGGACGCCGATGTGGACGCACTGATCGCCGAGCAAGCTGAGTTGCAGGAGCGTCTCGACCATCTGGATGCCTGGGATCTCGACAGTCGCCTGGAACTGGCGATGGACGCGCTGCGCTGCCCGCCTGGCGATACGCCGGTTGCCGTGCTGTCGGGGGGCGAACGGCGGCGTGTGGCGCTCTGTCGCCTGCTGCTGCAAAAGCCGGACATTCTGCTTCTCGATGAGCCGACCAACCATCTCGACGCCGAGTCGGTCGCCTGGCTCGAACGTCACCTGCAAGAGTATCCGGGCACCGTCATCTGCGTCACCCACGACCGCCGCTTCCTAAACAATGTGACGGAGTGGATCCTGGAACTGGAACGCGGGATGGGCATTCCCTGGCGCGGCAACTACTCCTCGTGGCTGGCGCAGAAACAGCAGCAACTCGCTGCTGCCGAAAAAGCCGAACAGCAACGGCAGAAGACGCTGGCGCGCGAACTGGAGTGGATCAACGCCGCACCGCGCGCACGCCAGGCGAAGAGCAAAGCACGCATCACCGCCTACGAACAACTCCTCAGCCAGAGCGCCGAGCGCGCCGAGCGCGACCTGGAAATCTACATCCCACCCGGTCCACGCCTGGGCGACCTGGTCATTCGCGCAGAGCACGTAACAAAGGCGTATGGCGATAAACTGCTCTATGACGATCTGACCTTCGATGTACCGCCGGGCGCGATTGTTGGAATCGTCGGACCGAATGGCGCCGGCAAGACAACCCTCTTCCGCATGATCACCGGGCAGGAACAACCCGACCGTGGGTCGCTGATCGTTGGTTCCTCGGTCAAACTGGGGTATGTCGATCAGAGCCGTGAGACGTTACACCCGGATCGGACTGTCTGGGAAGAAATCTCCGGCGGCGACGAGATCATCACGCTCGGCAACCGCCAGGTCAACTCGCGGTCGTATGTGGCGCGCTTCAACTTTACCGGCGCCGATCAGCAAAAGAAAGTGGGAACCCTGTCCGGTGGCGAACGTAACCGGGTGCACCTGGCGAAGGTGCTCCGCTCCGGCGCGAATGTACTGCTGCTCGACGAACCAACCAACGATCTCGACGTTCACACGCTGCGCGCCCTCGAAGATGCGCTGCTCAACTTTGGCGGGTGCGCGATGATCATCTCGCATGATCGCTGGTTCCTCGACCGGGTGGCAACCCATATTCTGGCATTCGAGAACGACTCCAGCGTGGTCTGGTTCCCTGGAACCTACAGCGAATATGAGGAGGACCGCCGCCGTCGCCTTGGCAAGGCCGCCGATCAGCCGCACCGCACGGTATACCGCCGCTTGACTCGCGAGTGAGACGCTTGAGCGTTACCAATCCTTCTCTCCATGTTGCTCAACCATTACTGCCCCCGTGCGGAGGTTAAGGTAAAGTTGCGTAGAGCCGTATCGTGATGTGTTTCACGGGATTTCGAGAGGAGGATAGCGCCTATGGAAGCGCCTGTGATGGAAGTTCCTACTTATGTAAAGAACGAAAAGCTGATCCGCTGGGTTCAGGAAATGGTTGATCTCTGCAAGCCCGATCGCGTCCACTGGTGCGACGGCTCAAAAGCAGAGTACGACACACTGTGTGAGCAAATGGTTGAAGCCGGGACCTTCATCCGGCTCAATCAGGAAAAGTGGCCCGGCTGCTTTCTGGCGCGTTCAGACCCCAGCGATGTGGCGCGCGTCGAAGATCGCACCTTCATCTGCAGTGTCAGCCGCGGCGATGCAGGACCGACGAACAACTGGATGGCGCCCAGAGAAATGAAGGAAACCCTCATCCCGCTGTTTGACGGCTCGATGCGCGGACGGACGATGTATGTCATTCCGTTCTGCATGGGACCGATCGGCTCCCCCCTTGCCCAGATCGGCGTCCAGCTGACCGACTCGCCATATGTGGTCGTAAACATGGCGATCATGACCCGCATCGGGACGAAAGTCATCGAAGCGCTTGGCGACAACGATTTCGTTCCATGCCTCCACTCAGTCGGGGCGCCGCTGGCGCCGGGGCAGAAGGACGTGCCGTGGCCCTGCAATCCGACAGTCAAATACATCGTGCACTTCCCCGAAGAGCGCATGATCTGGTCGTATGGCAGCGGGTATGGCGGGAATGCGCTACTGGGCAAGAAATGTCTCGCGCTTCGCATTGCATCGGTCATTGCGCGCGACGAGGGGTGGCTCGCCGAGCATATGCTCATTCTGGGGGTCAAAGACCCGAAAGGGCGCAAGACCTATGTCGCTGCCGCCTTCCCGAGCGCTTGCGGCAAGACGAACTTTGCCATGCTCATTCCACCCAAACCCTTCCAGGAAGAGGGATGGGAAGTCACCACGGTTGGCGACGATATCGCCTGGAT
The DNA here is from genome assembly GCA_041641515.1 of Roseiflexus sp. Classification (GTDB taxonomy): domain Bacteria; phylum Chloroflexota; class Chloroflexia; order Chloroflexales; family Roseiflexaceae; genus Roseiflexus. The sequence goes on along the minus strand of JBEPYG010000043.1, from coordinate 6,943 downwards.
CAAGCCAGGACCTGACGGTCGGCTGTATGCAATCAACCCCGAGAGCGGCTATTTCGGCGTAGCGCCTGGCACATCGAACGAAACCAATCCGAACGTGATGGTCGCCCTGTCACGTAATACGATCTTCACCAATGTCGCGCTAACGCCTGACGGCGGCGTCTGGTGGGAGGGCATGACGAAAGAGCCCCCACCTGAGGCGATCGACTGGCAGGGCAAGCACTGGACACCCGACTGTGGGCGGAAAGCAGCTCACCCGAACGCGCGCTTTACCACACCGGCGTCACAGAACCCGGCTATCGATCCGGAGTGGGAAAACCCGCAGGGTGTTCCTATTCGCGCCTTCGTCTTCGGTGGACGTCGCAGCACAGTCGTACCACTCGTCTACCAGTCGTTCAACTGGACGTTTGGCGTCTACCTGGCAGCGACGATGGGTTCGGAGATGACCGCCGCCGCCTTCGGCAAAATCGGCGAAGTGCGCCGCGATCCGATGGCAATGCTGCCCTTCTGCGGTTATCACATGGGCGACTACTTCAACCACTGGCTCCAGTTTGGACGCACTATTCCGAATCCGCCGCGTATCTTCAGCGTCAACTGGTTCCGCAAGGATGCCGAAGGCAATTTCCTCTGGCCCGGTTTTGGCGAGAATATGCGCGTGCTCAAATGGATCGTCGAGCGCGCCAATGGTCGCGCAGTCGGCATCGAAAGCCCGATCGGCTGGATGCCGCGCTACGACGATATCGACTGGCGTGGGCTGGAGAGCTTCAGTGAAGAGAAGTTCACTGAGTTGATGGCGGTCGATCGCGATCAATGGTCACAGGAAATCCTGCTGCACGAGGAGCTGTTCCTGAAACTGTATGACCGCCTGCCCAAAGAGTTTCGCTCCGTTCGCGATCTGCTGCTCTCGGCACTCTGGCGATCACCGGAACACTGGGATTTGCTCGATGGAGGTCACTGACTAGTACTATCGGCAGCGCCGGGCATAGTACCTCTGTTTTCAGAAAAAAGATACCTTTGTATGATTGTCCCGGCGCTGTGCATCACGTATAGTAAGAGCGTAGTCGGTCGTCAGTGCAAGCAATCATCCCAGCCGACTACAACAGGAGGCTCAGGCTCACGAGATCACGCACCTGACGTCGCACTCCGACAACCCAGCTGACATCGCAGCCTATCTCGTGCCAACGCGCCAGCCCGCCTTACCAGGTACCAGTACGTTGCTACGCAGCGCAAGAGCCTGAGCACGAGCCGGACGATAATAGCCCTGGCAGGCGCCGGGGCTATTATCGTTTGTTCTTTCCATCAATGGGGTTCAGCGAAAGACCGCAATGCCTGGAACGCGGGTCCGAATCCGGTACAGCGATGTGCGCGCCGTGATGTAAAGCGTCTGTCGGTCTTCATCGCCCCAGGCACAGTTCGCCGGACGCTCGGGGGTTGCGATCACCCCCAGCCACGTTCCGTCCGGCTCGAAAACCCAGACACCGGTTGCCCCGGTCACATACAGATTTCCCGCCACATCGACCTTCATACCATCGGGCGAACCGGGCTGCGGGTGATCCATGTCGGCGAAGATGCGTGAATTCGCCAGGCGACCATCGGGCAACACGTCAAACGCCCGAACATGGCGGCGCGGCGAGTCATCGATGTAGAGGATCGACTCGTCGGGTGAAAACGCCAGACCATTGGGCCGGTCGAAATCATCGACCAGCAGCTCGACGGTTCCATCGGTCAGGATGCGGTATACACCATTGCACGGTTGCTCACGCTCCTCAGGGGTGATGCCGTAGGGTGGGTCGGTAAAATAGATTGTGCCATCCGATCTGACCACGACATCGTTTGGACTGTTGAGGCGTTTTCCGCCGTACCTGTCTGCCACTGTCACCGGTTCGGCGCCCGGCTCAGCTCGTGACACGCGCCGGCCGCCGTGCTCACAGGCGATGATTCTGCCCTGACGGTCGAGGGTGAGTCCGTTCGAGTTGCCGCTAGGCTCACGCCAGATGGAGACGCCTTCCGTGGGATGCCAGCGGTACTGACGGTTGGCGGGGATGTCCGAGAAGATCAAAAAACCCTCAGGGTGCCAGACCGGACCTTCGGTGAACTCGAAGCCGCCGGCAATACGTTCAGGATCGCCTGGCTCGATCAAGGATCTCAATTTCATTGCAGCCACCGTTGTGTCAAGAAAAGCGATGCGCTGCATATCGTAGCACGTGCGCTCTGGATTGACAACGATCGGCGCTTGCACGAATGCCTCGCGACCATTAAACTTGTGGGAATCATAGGCGAAGCGACACGATTGTGAGGAATACACACAGTGACACAATTCGTGAACGATCCAATTGCCGAACTCTATAAGGAACTCGATGCGTTGCGCATCGATCGCGAGCGCGATCGGCGCGCGCTTGATGTCCTCCGCACAATCAGCATTGCCTGTCTGGGGAAGCCCAGCGCCCGCGCTATTTTCGAAGCTATTCATCAGGTGCTGCTGCCGGTATTTCGCTACGATGCGGCCTACTTTGCGGTATGCGATCCCGATCATCGAGGAATATTTCGGGCGGCGTTGCTGGTCGATGAAGAGATGACCGAATACTTCGAACATACGCCATATGGCCCGTTGACCGGCATACTGGTCCGGCAACGTCAACCATTGCTGTTCCACGACCTGCTGCACGAAAGCGATATGTTGACGGTTCAGCCAGAGCAGTTTGGCAATCCGCAGAAGCGATCCCGCTCCTGGATGGGCACGCCGCTGTTGCTCGGCTATGAGACGGTTGGCGTCATTTCTGTCCAGAGTTATCAGCCCGGCGTGTATGATCGTGAAAGCCTCGATCTCCTGCAACGCATCGGCAACCTGCTGGCAATCGCGCTGGAGAATGCCGCGCTGGTGGAACAGCAACGCGCGCTCGGAGATGAACTGACGGCGCGTATCACTGCACGCACACGTGAACTGGCAACGCTGACGGCGCTCGCCGAAGAACTGGCGCTGCAGCGACCGCTCGCTGAGTTGCTCGATCGCGCGCTGCTACTGGTCGTGGAGCATCTCACGATGAGCGGCGGCGTTGTGCGCCTGATCAGCCCCGATAGCACAGAACTGACCCTCGCCGCTGCCTATGGTTTTCCGCCTGAGTATGCGAATCAACTGGCGCGCATTCCGGTTGCGGGCAGTCTGATGCACAGCGTTATCGAGGAACGTCGCCCACTTATCCTTGATGATCGGGCGCGGAGCGATCATTGGGAGCGTATCGGGCTGCATTATCGCTCGTTGATCGCGGTTCCGCTCCAGATCGGTGAACGGGTGCTTGGCGTTCTGCTGCTTGTCGATACCCGGCGGCGCACGATCCAGGATCAGGAGATCGAGTTCGTGCGCGCGGTCGGGCACCAGATTGCGATTGCCATCGAGAATGCACGCCTGTTAGCCGAACGGGAACGCCAGGTTGCCGAACTGTCGGCGTTGAGCGATATCAGCCATATTGCGAGCACCACGCTGGAACTACGCACGCTCCTGCGCCATATCGCACGCGCGTTAGCTCGCTTTATGCGCGCTGATGTCTTCTCTGTAGCTGTGTACAATGCTGAGCGGGATATCATCAGTGACGGGTTGTCGATCGATGAGGGCGAGGAACATTCCTTCTGGCAGTTTCAGCCGCCGCCGCCGGATTCGCTGACAGCATGGGTCCTGCGTCACCGACGTTCGCTCCGTTTCGACAATCTGCCCGAAGAGATCGGGCGATACCCCGAACTGCGGTTGCATGCGATTGGTGCAGAGCGCATCGCATCGTCGTGGCTCGGCATGCCGCTGATTGGGCGTGAGGGTCAGCCAGTTGGCGTGTTGACCGTCCAGGCGTATTCACCCCATGCGTTTGACGACCGCGACGAGCGGTTTCTGGCGGCGATCGCGCGTCAGGTGGCGTTGCACGTACAGAATGTTCTGCTGTTTGCAGCGGAGCAGGAGGCGCGACGCACCGCCGATACGCTGCGCGAAGTGGCGCGTGTGTTGAGCGCTGCGTTCAGTTCAGGCGAGGTGTTGAAGGTCATCCTGCGTGAACTGAAGAAGGTCATTCCCTACGATAGCGCATCGATCATGCTACGCGAAGGAAACATTCTGCGCGCCGCCGCCGTCGCTCCAGAGCATATCGCCACCCGCCTGGATACGATGAATCGCCCGTTGAATGAACCAGGCGCAGCGGTCTGGGTGGTGAAAAAGAAACAACCTCTTATTATTGAGGATGTCACCACGTCGTCCATCTGGGCGCAAAAACCGCGCCTCAGCGATATTCGATCATGGATCGGCGTGCCGCTGATCGTCAAAGGCGAAGTGCTCGGCGTTCTGAACATCGACTCGAACGAGAAAGGACGATTCACTCAACGCGATGTCGGAGTCGCGCAGGTCTTCGCCGACAACGCTGCTATCGCCATCGAAAATGCCCGTCTGTACGCTGAGTCGATCGCGCGGCGCGAGCAGGAACTTGAGATTGCGCGCCGCATTCAATCGAACCTGTTCCCGCGCGAGTTGCCGCACCGTCAGGGGATTGCGCTGGCGGCGCGCTGCCTGCCGGCCCGCGAGGTTGGCGGCGATTTCTACGACTGCTTTGCACTCGGTGAACGTCGTTCGATCGCAGTGATGATCGGCGATGCGTCGGGGAAAAGTGTGGCCGGTGCGCTCTTGATGGCAATCGCGCGTTCGGTTGGGCGCGCCGAGGCGTTCGATCACGAGGAGCCGGCGCTCGTGCTGCGCGAGACGAACCGGAGCGTGGCGCACGATGTGCCACGCGGCACCTTCGTCGCGCTCTGCTATGCAACGATTGACTCGTCGGGGCGCATGTTCGTGGCAAATGCCGGGCAGATGACCCCGGTGCTGCTGCATCCGGATGGCACGCTGCACTATCTGTATCCGCCAGGACCGACCCTGCCGCTCGGCATTCAGCCCGATATGGCGTATGAGGCGCTCACCGTCGATCTGGCATCGGGCGACACGGTGCTGTTCTTCACCGATGGGCTGGTCGAGGCGCACAATACCGCCGGTGAGTTGTTCGGCTTCGAGCGCCTCGATGCGCTCCTGGCGATGCACACCGGTCTTTCGCCCAATGCGCTGATCGATCGCATCATCGCCGAAGTGATGGCGTTCATCGGTGGTACCGTTCAACACGACGATATCACTCTGGTCGCAGTGCAGTTCGACGGGGACCGGACGCGGACAGGGGAGGAGCAGGCGTCAGGTTTTCAGATGGGGATTTAGCCATTGTACACAACACCGCCGCTGCGCAGGTACCAGTCGAGCACATCGGCAGCTTCAGCGCGTAACACCTGGCGCACAACCGTCATGCCGCGCTGCTCCAGGTAGGCGTATGACTCAGGGAATACCGGTCCTTCGTCAAAGCCGATCCGCCCGGCATCATCGCGCGTCGCACCGCAGACCAGGCGCTGCACGCCGCTCCAGAGCGTTGCACCAAGGCACATGGCGCATGGTTCGCACGAGGTCACCAGGTCATACGATGCACCGACGGCGCGTAGCGTGTACGATCCCACGCGCGCCTGAGCGAACATCAATGCCACAACTTCAGCGTGCAGCATGGCATTGTTGAGCCGCAAGACACTGTTGACCCCGGCAGCTATAAGCGCCCCGTCGTCTTCGCGAAACACCGCAGCAGCGAACGGTCCGCCTGTGCCGCGAATGACATTCTCACGCGCCAGGTCGATCACAAAGCGCATGCGCGCCTCATCGCCGTGAAGATGCACTGGCGCTGTCAGTCGCTCGTTCAGCCAGTCGGGCAGCGTGATGACAAGGCTGTTTACATTCATGAATTGATATTATACGCGCTCTGCGCAAAACAGGTAGATGGAGAGACAACGTCTCTCCATTTGAACGTTTACGGCACACCTGCCTGCAACGCCAGCAGTACAAACACCACAATGAGTACCGCTGCCGCAGCAACGCGCAGCGAACCGGCGACCCAACGCAGTCGAGCGGCGCGTGTCGCCTGCGGACCGGCGTCTTCCCACAGGCGCGCTGCATTCGCCTGCACGAAAGCGCGCGCATATTCGGGGTTGTGCAGGCGATATTCGCGCCATTCCGGCTCAAAACGGCGCGATTGCCGGTCGCCAAAATCGAACATCGCCGTCACCGATGTCGGCGGTGGCGTCATACTGGCGCGCCACGCATTCACAGCCTGAACAATCAACCATCCCGCAAGCACTACGCAACCAGCGGCAATCGACGTGGCCAACGTCATCGCAGGGCGCCAACCGCCAGCAATCTCATTCCAGACAAACAGAGCAAAAACCAGCGCCACGACCAGCGCGACGAGCGCGACCACACCATACATGACCGCTATCGCTCGCAGTGGAGAAGGGGTCGGATCCGCAGCCGCACGTTCCGCCATGTGACGCGCAGCGCACGCGGTACAGAACGGGACATCGATCGAAGCGACATGAAAGGTCATGACACTGCGCGCCGAATCACTCATGACACCGCGACGGCGGTGCTCACGCACAAAGACGCGCTCTACACGCAGCGTTACACTGGCGGCGGCGCCACATGCGGGGCAGCGCGGCGGCAGCATGATCGTGTGCAAACGCCCGCTCACCTTGACCACTATCACCTGTTGCATAGTATTCATACCGGCACACGCATCAGCCGCAACCGTCGCCGAACCTGCGCCTGGCGATGGTAGCGGATCCCCAGTTCATAAAACCCGATCAGTTGATCCATCGTCGCCTGCCAGCGCCGACTGCGCGCATGCTCAAGCGCACCCTGGCGCAATCGCGCGTGGAGTTCGGGCGTGTCGCGTAACCAACGCACCCGCTCACGTATCTGCATCGGATCGTTCGGGTCATAGACCAGCGCATTGACCCCATCGCGCAGGGTATCGACCAGACCGCCCGTCATCGAGCCAACCACCGGAAGACCGCACGCCATCGCCTCGAGCGGCGCCATACCGAACGTTTCACTGGT
>JBEPYG010000042.1:0-18063 GCA_041641515.1 Roseiflexus sp. | reverse complement strand
CTCAAGGCATTCACCGGAGCGCACGAGGTGATTACCACCATCATGTTGAATTTCGTGGCGTTTAACCTGACTGACTGGCTGGCAAACGGACCCTGGAGGGATCGTTCTCCGGGGAATATTGTGGCGCGGACGCCCCTTGTTGCTCCCGAAGCGCGCCTGCCGGACGTCGCTGGTGTGCCAATGGGGATCATCCTGGCTGTGCTGGCGGCAGTTGTGGTCTGGTGGCTGATCTGGCGCACTACAATCGGTTTTGAGTTGCGCACCGTGGGGCAGAATGCCAGTGCGGCAAAGTATGCAGGCATCTCGGTGCGTCGTATGACTGTGCTGGCAATGGTGATCAGCGGTCTGCTCGCCGGTCTGGGCGGCGCCGTTGAAACGCTCGGAGTGGTTGGTCGCTTTCAGCCGGGGTTCAATGTCGGTCTTGGCTTTCAAGCAATCACGATTGCGCTGCTGGCGCGCACCAATCCGATTGCCGTCATTCCGGCGTCGTTGTTGATCGGGGTCATGCAGGCGGGCGCAAGCCGGATGCAGTTCAGTTCGGGCGTGGCATCCGAAATTATTGATGTCATTCAGGCGATCATCCTGTTCTTCGTCGCCGCCGACAGCATCATTCGCTGGGTGCTGCGCCTCCGCGCTGAAGAGGGTGAACGGGTGACTCTGAGTAGCGGTTGGGGATCGTAAAGGAAGAATGGGTATGCAGATAACCGGGAGTATTGCGCGACCGTCGGCAGCACGCATCCCCTGGATGACCATTGCAGTGTGGGGCGGGCTGGCAATCCTGGTTCTTATTGCCTATATGCGCTCACCACTGGCGACGACAGCGGTACTGACCTCGACTATTCGCCAGTCCACTCCGATCATCCTCGGTGCGCTGGCAGGCATCATGTGTGAGCGATCAGGGGTGATCAACATCGGTATCGAAGGAATGATGCTGATCACAGCTTTCCTTGGTTTTCTTTTCAATGTGTGGACGGGTGATCTCCTCCTGGCGACAGCAGGGGCGCTGCTGGTCGGCGCGGCGGTCGGCGCCTTCCACGCGCTGATGTCGATTACGCTCAAAGTCGATCAGATTATTTCCGGTACGGTTATCAATATTCTCGCGGTGGGTCTGACCGGTTATTTCTACCAGCAAGGGTTGACGACGCGCGGGAAGCTGGCGCCGGTGAGCATTCCGGTACTGGCGGATATTCCGATCATTGGCCCGGTGTTCTTCAACAATCCACCGATCACGTATGCCTCGCTGATCTTGATCGTGGTGATTCATGTCCTCTTGTTTCGCACCGCCTGGGGACTGCGCACACGCGCCGTCGGCGAACATCCCGCCGCCGCCGATACGGTCGGCATCGCAGTCAATCGCGTGCGCTATATTAATGTCATCATCGGCGGCATGCTCGCCGGTCTGGCAGGCGCGTTTCTGACGCTCGAATCGGTCGGTTCGTTCGAGCGAAATATGACGAATGGGCGCGGCTTCGTGTCGCTGGCGGTGATGATTTTCGGCAAATGGACGCCATTTGGCGCCTGGGGCGGGTCGCTGCTGTTCGGGTTTGCCAATGCACTCCAATCGCAGATCCAGTTCCTCAAAAGTCAACTCCCGCCCTGGCTGGCGTGGATCGGCGATCTGCCGCCGCAGTTTATCGGGATGTTGCCGTATGTGTTGACGATCGCCGTTCTGGCTGGCTTCGTCGGGCGTGCCCGCCCGCCTGCCGCGATCGGGAAAGTGTATGAGAAGGAATGACAATGACCGCCGAGCCTGAGATCGTTCTCGAAGCGCGCAATATCACCAAACGCTTCCCTGGGGTTGTTGCAAATGAGAATGTCAGCCTGACGTTGCGTCGTGGCGAGGTGCTGGCGCTGCTCGGCGAAAATGGCGCCGGTAAAACAACGCTGATGAATATTCTGTATGGTCTGTATCATCAGGACTCAGGCGAAGTGTTGATCCGCGGCGAGCCGGTGCGTATCAGTGGACCAAGCGACTCGATCAAACGCGGGATTGGCATGGTCCATCAGCACTTTATGCTCGTGCCGGTGTTCACCGTCGCCGAGAATATCATCCTCGGCGACGAAACCGGCAACGGTCCGTTCCTCGATCTCAAGGTCGCACGCCAGCGCATCCGCGAACTGTCGCAGCAGTACAATCTCGATGTCGATCCCGACGCATATGTCAAAGATCTTTCGGTTGGGCAGCAGCAACGGGTTGAGATTATCAAGGCGCTCTATCGTAAAGCCGATATTCTGATCCTCGATGAGCCAACCGCCGTGCTCACCCCACAGGAAACCGAAGAGTTGTTCGCCATTATTCGTTCACTGACCGCACGAGGCGCATCGATCATCTTCATTTCGCACAAACTGAAAGAGGTGCTGGCGATTGCCGACCGGATTATGGTGCTCCGGCGCGGGCGCGTGGTTGGCGAAACAACGCCGCGTGAGGCGACGGAACGCAGCCTGGCGGAGATGATGGTCGGGCGTAGCGTTATGCTGGAAGTCGAAAAAGGTGAAGCGCATCCTGGTGAACCGGTGCTGATCCTCGACAATGTGACGGTTATGGACGATCGCGGTCAGCAGGTCGTCAACGGTGTATCGTTCGAGGTGCATGCCGGCGAAATCCTGGGCATCGCCGGCGTGCAGGGAAATGGTCAGACTGAACTGGTCGAGGCGATTACCGGTTTGCGCCCGGTGCGTTCAGGGCGGGTGCGGATCAACGGACATGATGTGACCAATGCTTCGCCGCGTCGTATCAGCAAAACCGGCTGTGCGCACGTTCCCGAAGATCGCCAGGAAGATGGCCTGGTACTGACCTACAGTGTCGCCGATAATCTGGTGCTCAACACCTACTATGCGCCGCCATTCGCTCGTGGCGTGGTACGGGACGATCGCGCGATCCTCGACCACGCGAACCGCCTGATCGAGCGCTACGACGTGCGCACCCCAAGCGCGCTTACGCTCGTTTCAGCGCTCTCTGGCGGAAATAAACAAAAAGTGATTATTGCCCGCGAGCTCTCGCGCGAAGGGCGCCTGCTCATTGCCGCCCAACCAACCCGTGGCATCGATGTTGGTTCGATTGAGTTCATTCACCAGCAGATCGTCGCCGAACGCGACCGCGGCGCTGCGGTGTTGCTCGTGTCGGCGGAACTCGATGAGATCATGGCGCTCTCCGATCGGATCGCCGTGATGTATCATGGACGGATCGTGGCGACTCTTCCCGCTGCTGGCGCCACGCGCGAGGAGTTGGGGCTGCTGATGGCAGGCGCACAACCGGCGAACACCATCCACGAACCAATGATGGATGGGCATCCGACAGCAGACGTTCAACGGCGCGGCGTCTGAATGCGCTGCAGGTCCGGGTTATCGCAGGCGCGCCGACCCACCTTTGCCATATCGTACCACTCCCCGCCGACGTTGACTCGCACCACATCGGCGGTGAAGTCGTTGTTGGTGCCCTCCTCATCGCTGTTGGAGAAGAGTGACGATCCAACGCCATAAATGTCCACTGGCACCCCGAGTTCCTCGAAGCGCCGGATCTTCTTCGGACCAAACCCGCCGGTTGCGACGATCTTCACCTCATGGCACCACTGCTGCGCCGGTTCGATCCATTCTGGCGGCAGCGTCCAGCGTTTCCAGGCATCGTCGATTGCCTGCCGCAGGTAGAACACCAGACGCGGGTTAACCCCCATATCCAGTTTGCGGTTGCCAAGCGGCGGCACGCTGACATCCCGCAGTTTGTCGCTTGTGTCGGGTCGCACGCCGAACAGTTTGTAGCGCCGCGCTTCGGTCGTCTGCCCGCTGTCCATCAATTCGCGGTACCGCTGGAACATCGCATCCATCACTGCCAGCGCTGTGCCGACGCAGTCGTTTTCGAAATCGATCAGTGCAATGCGTGGTATCTCAACAGGGCGCGTTTCGGCAAACGCCAGCATGCACTCGACGGTATCGCCAAGGAATGCGGCAATCGCGGCATGCGCAATGGTGCCGCCGCCGAAACCGCCCCACCAGTCGCCCTGTGCGTCAGTGGAGATGAAGGCGCCGAGGGTTTTGCCGTAGTCGAGGTTGAAGCGCTGCACTGCAATGTTGTAAGCGTAGCCATCGGCGGCCTGTACTTCGTGGGCATCGAAACGCGCCGGAAAGAAGAGCACCGGTTTGCCGCGTGCAGCAACCAGGACATTGTAAACATTTGTGGCGATCCGGGTGGCGCGGGTCAGTGTGCCAAGCGTCGGGGTCTCCAGCAGCGCGAAGTCGCGGTACCGTCCCCGCACCCGCAGCACCGGCTGCACATTCAGCGGGTCGCCGTCGTAACGCACAATGACCCCATCGTGAACTGCATCGACCTCGAGCTGGTCGTAGGTGTTGACAAAGTTGCCTTGGTCGTCGAAGTAACCGGTGCAGAGTTGCAGCATTGCCAGCGCCTTGTCTACGCCGGCAACCACTGAGAAGGGACGGCGGCGGGTGAACCACTGCATCTCGACCTCGATATTGCCGATGTCAACATCATTGAGCGGAATGTGCGCCAGCCGGGGCGAAACGCCGCCGAAGCGATAGCCGCGCTTTGCCAGCGCACTGAGCATACCGACAATGTTCTCGAAGTACTTGTCAGAGTACCATCCGGTACGCATGCGCTCGGCATCGAGTTTGAACGTCTCATTCGTCAGACGACGATTGTCGAAGATGCTCATTGCAGTATCCCCGGATATTATTGTTATATTGACACTATATGGATAATGATATGAGAAGCACGCCGATTTGTCAAGCGCAGGGTGTCACTGTTCACAATCGGGGGTCGGGGGAAGCTCCCAGCGGGCTGCAGGGATTATGTACTGGAAAACCATAACACGTATACCAATCCTGGGAGCGGGGGTGCGGTCGTAGCGACGTTGCATTGCAGCATCGCTACGCAAATTTTACTCCACCTGGTTCGGTTCTTGACACAGAACATATGTTCTGATACACTGATGGAGGTTGAACGAACATCCGCGCAGACGATGGAGGCGCTCTATGTACATGATGTGGTTCGACGACAACAACAAGAAACCAGTCGAGCGGAAGATCGACGAGGCAATCACGGCATATATACGGCACTTCAAGACGCGCCCGAATGTTGTGCTGGTCAACGAGGCGGATCGCGTCGCTCTCCCCGATATCCGGGTGCGGGTCGCCAGCTATGTGCAGCGCAACAATTTCTGGGTTGGCTGGGAAGATGCAGCGGCAATCAACGCAGCGGCACAGGTCGCCACCACGGGCACTCATTGACAGATGACCAGGATATCGGGCTGGTTAGCCCCTGCAGTTGTTTGCAGCGCGAGTCGTCGCGGAAGGCGCAGTTGTTGCACGAGTGCACCGGTGCGTTGCACTGCCAGCAGAACGGTGCAACGCTGTAGAGCGTCGCCTGGCATTGCCAGCACGTGATCTCAACAACCTCGTTCTCGTCGTATGGCGGCGGCGGAACCCACGGACCCGACCGGTCCTGCAGCGATGGAGCGCCGGAAAGCGCCGATGAGTCGGCGGCAACGCTCTGCCCATGCTCGTACAACCATTTCAATCCTGCCTGAGCTGCAGCATTGTTGGGGTTGATCGCCAGCACATTCTCCAGCGCAATCTGCTGATCTGCCGGGTCTTCGACGGCGCCGCTCAACCAGAGCCACGCCTGCTCGTTCTGTTCATCGCGCTCAAGAACCTGCATGAGCAGGCGACGCGCTTCCTCGCGCCGCCCTTCACTCACTGCCAGCGCTCCTTCGTAGAGCCATTGCGCCAGTTCAATATCGCTCATATCAGCGTATCTCGAACAAAACGACGCGCTCGATGCCACTGCTGACGCCACGCACAACGATCGACCACTGACCGGGAGGTGCGTCGCGTGGCGCCATCCACGACCAGTCAACCCGACCATTGTTGACCCCGACCCGCTCGGGAGTCACAGCTTCGGCGCGTCCATCAGGACGGTTGACCCAGAATATGACCCCTTCGCTGCCTTGCAGTCCTTCGGCAAAGAAGCGGAAGAGGGTTCCTGCCCGACCATTCCCCGGCACGACGCCGGTTGATGGCGCCGCTCGCTCAATCGTCCAGGTCATGATCTGCTCGAACCGACTGTTTCCTCCCACAACCCGAAAGCGCCAGACGCCGGGAGCAGCATTGTCCGGCGTCGTCCATGCCCAGTCGACCCGTCCGTTGAAGATACGCAGCTGCTCGACTGTGACCGGTGTTTCTTCTCCCTCAGGCGTCGTCAGAAAGAAACCGATGGGTTCATCGGGAGCGAACCCTGCGGCAAAGAAGACGAATCGGGCGCCGGGTCGCCCGGTTGCAGGATGGACATTGACTGCCGGTGTCGCAGGCGCCGGCGGCGGTAGGATGGTAAAAACCCCGACGCACACTGTTCCGCTGCGTTGCCCCCGCGCCACCAGCGACCAGGTTCCCGGTTGAGCGTCTCGCGGCGCGGTCCAGCTCCAGGCAGCTCGTCCGTCGCGAGCGATACGCCGTTGCAGGTCACTGTCGGGGCGGACGGGTATGGCACGTCCATCCGGGGTATTTGCCCAGATGTCGATCCGTTCGCCGCTCTGGAACCCGCTGGCAAAAAAGTCGAAGCGGGCGCCTGCTTCTCCCGCTGGCGGGTGAACAGTTGCCGACAGGATGGACGATTGCGCCGCTGCGCTGCCGGGTGTAAGCATGGCGACTGCCATCGACAGTGCAGCAAGCGTCAGAACTAGTCGTTTCATTGGATCATACCCGGTCGATATCGACGTTCTCCTGCAAGAGCCTACAGTTCACCATACTCATCGAGCAGTTCGCGCCACTCGCCCGACAGTTCATCGCGACGCGCCGCATAGTAGATATGGTCGATGCCATTCTCATCGCGGTACACGAGATCGACCTGCTTGCGCATCGGGCGCATGTAGCCCAGATTGCCCCACCAGCGCACCTTGCTCTCATCGAGCGGCATATCCTGGAGCGCCATGCGCGCAGCGTACTGGCGAACGGTTCCGTCTTCAATATCCTGCAGACGCCAGGGCGCATTGCTCAGTTCGCCGGTGCGCAGGTTGCGGAAGACGAACCGGCGCTCACCCGACTCGTCGACCAGTATTTCAACGACCTCGATGCCGGTGCGTGGACGCGGCACACGAATCAGGTTCATCCACGCCTCGGTCAGTTTCTCGCGCGACACGCCGGGATACTCTTTGATTTCGTTCCCTTCCTTGTTGCGCATCATCAGATCGAAGAAAATATTCCCCTGTGCATCGCTCCCGATGCGCCAGATGCCGCCGCGTCCGCGCCAGCGCGGGCGTCGGTCGCCCCACGGCGCCACGCCGTTGCCCGGCTCATCGAACACGTCGGGATCCCCTGGCGCATCGTCGCCGAATGCGCGCGGCTCGTGTTCGAGCGCGTCACCGGCGCGATCATTGATGAGTGATTGCCAGGCAGGGCTCAACCCCCAATCGGAAACGCCGAAGAAGATATGGTCGATCACGCCGTTAGCATCTCGATGCACCAGATCGTACTTGGTGCGATTGCCCTGTCGGTAGGCGCGCCACAAACCGAGACGACCCCTCCATTTTACCTGGCTCTGGAGATCGATCCGCCCTTCGCGGACATCCTCGTACCGGTTGATGGCATATGCCCACAACCCCTGCGCCTGCTCGCGCGTCACCCCCGATGTGGTGCGCAGGTCACGCACCTCGTACAACCAGGAGCCAGCGCGCTTTTGAGCTTCGACGATCTCGACGCCGCTGCGCGGCAGGTCCAGTTCCTGTCCGTTATCGAGCGGCGTGGCAGCGCCCTCCGCCAGCGCACGCCGACACAGTTGAATAATTTCGGCGCGGTCGGCAACGACCGTCTCACCTCCATGCCTTGTGTAGATGACGCCATCGCTTCCGACATACGGCGGCGACTCGGTGACGCGCACTTCGACGCGCAGCAAGTCGTGGCCTTCATATGTGATCAACTCGAAGGTCAGATAGGGTTGCGGGTTCAGACGTTCCTGCACGCTGCGCCGCAGCGTCTCGCTCAGGTGCTCCGGATGTTCGACGCCGGTCAGTTGAGCGCTAGCGCCACTGATGATCAGGGTCCCGCCGCCGACATTCGCCAGCGCCGCTACATCCTGCCAGAGCGTATCAGCGGCAGACTCAGGACGCAATGCCTGACGGTCGTTCTGCGCGCCGAACCGAAGCGTGTCGATCTCCCACTGCTTCTGGTCGCGCTTGGGAACGCGCACCCGGTCGAAATCGTTCGATGCAAACAGTTCTTTCAACGCGACAAACGTCGGCGCCGGCAGGAGAAACTCGACATAACGGTCACCGATGCCGTGGCGATGCCAGCCATTCCCTTCACCGGCATTCACGCGTCGCAACCGATGGGCATCGGACCCCTGGATGCAGAACATGCGGCGCTCATAGTGTTCGGTTTTCCCGTTGTAGAACGTTGGTGACGTAAACTTCTCGTGATCGGTGTAGAAGTTGATGAATTCGAGTGCGTGCAGCGATGGATGCTGAGTGGCGGCAACCCGTGCCTGACCACTAGTGCCCATGCGCAACGTCTCTGTGATGACGCCATTTGGTCCGTTGGCATGGGGCGCGATGACAATACCGCCGGCGCGATTGATGATCTCGTAGGCGTCCGTCACGTGACGTGTATCGGCAATCGAACACGCGCCTTTCTTGAGCAGATCGGGAGGAACGCCAAGTTGCAGCAACGTCGCCTCGATCAGGCTGATCGGACGATCTGGAGCGAAAATCCCCAGAATATGCGCACCGTAATGTGATGTAAACTCAAACCCGGGCAGAACCGTAATATGCGCCAGCAAACGCCGGTATTCGTTGAGCCGCTGCTGTTCCTCCTCGGTGATGCGTTGCTGGCGTTCGAGCGTCTGGAGAAACTCGATCTCCTGACGCATCAATTCGTATCCATGAACTGTGTTGTGATCGGTAAATGCGATGATATCGAGACCTCGTCGCTCGGCCTCCTGCAGAATGTCAAGAAAAGCGACTTCTGGTTCCGCATAATCTTCTGAGGCGGGAGTGTGAATGTGTAAATCTGCTCGAAACCACCGCATTCCTCCAGACGAACCATTCCCGTTTTGCGACATAAAGAATACTCCAAGAGATGATATGTGCTCTGTTTTTGATTGCTTGTCTCTGCGCTAACACGACCAATGCGCGCCGACAGACGCCGAGTTGAACATAAAAGCTTCGGTGACGACGGTCGTCTTTTTTTTCCTCCCTGTCTTCGACCGCGCCACGGATGTGTGGCCACCTCCTCTCCGATTTGCTGCCCTTCCGCTTTAACTGGTATCATACCCCAAAGCCCGCTATCCTGCAATGCGAGGTGAGATGTTCAGGAGCGTATGCTATGACCGATGTTCCGGAGCAGATCGATGATCTGATCTATGCGCCCAATCCCGAATATCCCTATCCGTTCCCGGTTCCGCAGCCGCCACACTTCTGGATGACCGAGCAGACCGGCAAACTGTCGGAGTCGGTCGAACGTTATTTCAGCGGTCAACGGCTATCGCCAGAGGACCTGCGTCTGCTGCGCTCGTATCTGCGTCAGTACGTCACGCGCGCCGTGATCGCCGAAGGGGTCGATCGTGAGGCGCTGTTGCGGAAGATCGACACGCTGAAGAGCAACCGTGATGTTGAGCGGTTTGCCGATGAACTTTCAGAAGCAGGGATCGAACCGTTCTAATTGCCGGGATTGCCGTTTCACGCGCCTTACCGTGAAGCGCCGGGCATTGTGCGTGTCGGGAATGTGGACATCCTGCCCGCATGCACGCGCGGTATGGGCGCCCTCACGCAGATGCCCACGACGCGCGCAGTTCCACCAGATCGCGGAAGACGAAGTCGGGCTGGATGGCGCTCTGTTCCAGCATGTCCGGTGTCGTGACGCCGGTCAGCACAAGCGCGCTGGCAAGACCCGCAGCGCGTGCCCCGGCGATGTCGGTGTCGAGACGGTCGCCGATTGTCAGCGTGCGCGTTGCGTCCACCCCCAGGAGCTCAATTGCAGCGCGAAACATGGTCGGTCCTGGTTTGCCGATGACGAACGGTTCGGTTTCGGTGCTGACGCGCAGCAGCGCCAGGAGCGCGCCACACCCTGGTACGATGCCGTCTTCTGCAGGGAACGTGGTATCAGGGTTGGTGCCGACGAACCGTGCGCCGGCGCGGATCAGCAGGCATGCCTTGCGCAGCCGCTTGTAGGTCGCCTCGAAGTCCATCCCGACGACGACGAATGCTGGATGTTCCTCATCTTCGACGAAGTACCCGTCGTCGAAGAGCGCGCTGCGCAGCCCGTCCATGCCAATCGCAAAAATGCCCGTGCTGGGTGGCGCCTGTGTTTCGAGCCAGCGCCGCGTCGCGACTGATGACGTGACGATGCGCGATGCAGGCATATGAATGCCCATCCTTGCGAGTTTGGCTTCGTACTGCGCCGGGGTCATGGTCGCGTTGTTCGTGCAGCAGGCATAGGCGATGCCGCGCGTATCGAGGAATGCGAGCAACTCGCCGACTCCTGGCAGCGCCTGCGATCCACGATACAGGACGCCGTCCATATCGAAGAGGACGGCGGTGAAATGGTTCAGTCCAGACGTCATATAGTTCATCACATTCGTTCAGGAGCTTTGATGCCGAGCAGCGTCAGTCCGTTCCGCAGCGCCTGCGCTGTCGCTGCTGTCAGTCGCAAACGCGCCATGCGCAGGGCGGGCGTTTCTGCCTTGAGAACCGAACAATCGCGATAGAATGCCGAAAGCGCCCGGGCCGTCTCATAGCACCATTCGGCGATGACGAACGGCGCATACCGTTCTCCGGCTTCACGCACTGCGCCAGGCAGTTTTGCCAGTTGCTTGATCAGTTCTGTCTCTGAAGGATGGGTAAGCAATGTAGCGTCGCCACTTTCGCCGCTGATGCCCTCTTCTGCAGCTTTGCGGAGAATAGAACAGCAACGCGCGTGCATATACTGAATGTAGGGCGCGCTATTTCCCTCGATGGCCAGCATGCGATCCCAGTCGAGCCGGATGTCGCGTCGCGGGTCCTGATACAGGTCGTTGTATATCACCGCGCCGACGCCAACCGCTTCGGCGATCGCTTCTTTTTCCGCTTCCGACAGATCCGGGCTTGCCTGATCGACGACGGCGCGGGCGCGGGCATGAGCTTCGTCGAGGAGATCCGCCAGGTAGATCATGTTGCCGGCGCGGGTCGAGAGAGGACGTCCCTGCTGATCGAAAATCGTCCCAAATCTGACATGGATCAGTTCACAGTGCTGTGCATACCCCATTGCGCGCGCCAGTGCGAACAACTGCCGGAAGTGCAGTTCCTGACGGGAATCGACCACATAGATGATTTTTACCGGGTGAAACTCTTGCTCACGGTACACGATGCACGCCAGGTCGCGGGTATGGTAGAGTGTGCCGCTGTCGCTGCGCTGGAGCAGAAATGTCGGCAGTCCTGGCTGCAGTTCGTCGACCACGACTGCTCCATCTTCATCGCGGTACGCAACGCCTTTCTCGATCGCTTCCTGGATCAAACCTTCCAGCATCGGTGAGTAGAAACTTTCGCCGAGCGTATAATCGAACCGCACGCCAAGGCGGTCGTAATTGCGCTGATTGGCTTTGAGCGTCAGATCGACCATCCACTGCCACAGTTCGCGCGCCAGCGGATCGCCCTGTTCGAGTTTGAGCGACCAGGCGCGCGCTTCGTCGTCGTGGTTAGGTTGCGCCGCGCGCGCCTGCAATTCGGCGATCCACTCGCGCCGCGCCAGTGCCTCCGGATCGTTCTGTTCGAGACGCTTCGTCCATCTGGCGGCTTCTTCGCGCAGCGCCACATCTTCTTTGACGAGCGCACTGTATTGCGCATACAGTTTATCGATTGCCGCGATGGCGTCTTCATCGTCGCCTTCCGGCTTCCCCCAGCGCACGATGGCGGCAATGTTCATACCGAACTGTTTGCCCCAATCCCCAAGATGGTTGTCGCCGATCACCCGATAGCCGAGGAAGTCAAAGATGTGATACAGCGATTGCCCGATGATCGTCGAACGAATATGCCCGACGTGCATAGTTTTCGCTACATTCGGCGACGAATAATCGATGACGATCGTCTTTCCGGCGCCCTGATCGTCACTGCCGTACCGTGCGCCAAGTCGTTCGATCTCCTCGAGAACCGCAGCTGCCAGGTGCACGGCATCGAGGCTGAAATTGACGAACGGTCCGGTCGCAACAATCGATCCGATCAGCGATCCAGGCGGTGCATGCGCCTTCTCAACGATGCGCTGCGCCAGTTGCGGCGGTGCGATGCCTGCCTCTTTTGCTGCGCGAAATGTCGGAAATGCCAGGTCAGCCGGAATATTCGGCTTGGGTGTCACAAGTTCGATCAGATGCCCGGCAACCAGACCGGTTTCGGCAATCACCGTGTGCGCCTCGCGCACGAAACGATCAAGCGCGTACTCCATACCGCCCTCAATGTGATATCGAACCAGCGGCAGTATACCGGGAACCTCTTCCTGATGCAAATCAGTCCTGTAAGATATTATTCATCTGCGCCGCTTGAACGTCTGTGACAATATATGGTACGATAGGGGAAAAGTAAAACTATCGTTTCCTGCACTGTGTAGTGAGGACGTGTCTGCACATTGAAAGGACAGCGTCATCGCGTGAGAAACAGAACAAGCGCCTCGCTCCACAGAGGGTCGCTTCAGCGCTGGGGGTGCATGGTAGTTCGGATAACAGTTGCACAGTGCGCTCGCTTCACGTTTTATGCTGACTCATCGGTCATTCCGTTTGACGATACGCTCCAAGATCATGCTGGTGGCGTTGACGCTTGCGCTCGCGCCGCTGATCTTCGTGAGCGTCCTCAGCCTCTCGGCGCTCGACCGCGCCCGCGGGATTGCAGTGCAAACCGCGTCGGACGCCCTGCGCGGGCAAACCGAAGATGACCTCGTGCGCTGGGTGACCGATAAAGCCAACCTCTACAATGCCAAACTGGAAAGCATCTACCATCAGGTCACGACGATCGTCAGGTACCAGCCGGTCGAGTCTGGTGCTTTGAACGCGGTGTCGGATCGTCTCTGGGTTGCGCCGGACGGTCCGACTCCCAATGCCCTGCGCGCCCATGCTGAATCTGTTGCGCTTGCCCGCCAGTACATTCCGCTCCTGCGCGCGTCGGTCGATCAGGAAGGCATGGTGAGCCTGGGGTATGTAGCTCTCGAAGATGGCGGTGTGATCGCGTTTGATCAGGATATCATCGATGTGCTGGATGCTATCAAGCCCTTCGATCCGCGTCAGCGCAGCTGGTACATCGCGGCGCGCGAGGCGGGCAGGCCGGTGTGGGTCGATACCTATGTCGATGCCAATACCAAGAAGCTGACCACTACCTGCGCCGCGCCGCTCTATGACCAGAACGGCGCGTTCATCGGCGTCGTGGGGTTCGATGTCTTGTTAGAGACGATCCAGCAGGATATCCTGTCTATCGACATCCCTCCGGGCGGTTCGGCATTCCTGATCAATCAGCGCGGTGACGTGTTGTTGCACAATACGCTGCTGGACCGCCAGGGGCGTTGGGATCGGCCAATCGCGATCGATAATCTCTTGAACGACGCCAATCCGCAGTTGCGCATGATCGCCGGGCGTATGACACGTGCAGAGCAGGGGGTCGAGCGCCTGACGATTCAGGGCGAAGATGTGTATTTGGCGTTTGCTCCGATTCCCAGCGCAGGCTGGAGCGTCGGCATCGTCATCCCCGTCGCCGAAGTCACCGGACTGGCGCAGCAGGTCAGCGAGATTATCACCCTTCGCCAGAATGTGCTCAGTGGGCAGATTGTCCTCGTGATCGTGCTGAGTGTCATCGTTGTCGCTGCCCTGAGCATGCCCGCCGCGCTGATCCTGACGCGCCCCTTGCGCGCATTGCAGGCAGCGGCGCAGCGCGTCGCCGACGGCGATCTGACCTGCCGCGCGCCCGAATCGGGCGATTATGAAATCGCGAATGTCGGGCATTCATTCAACACCATGACCGATGCGCTTCGTGAGAAGATCAACGAGCTGGAAGTGAATCTGCGTCAACTGGCGGCATTGAACGACGTGTCGAACCAGTTTCGCACTATCGGCTCGGTGCGTGAACAACTCGACGCCATTCCGAAGGGGGTGTGCGAGTGCCTGGGGTTTGAACGCGCCGTGCTCTATTTGATCGAGCAGCAGAACCTGTGCCCTGTAAGTGCCTGGGTGAGCACGGGGGATGCTGATGAGATCGCCCGGATGCTGGCGGATGCTGCGCCAATTCCGCTTGCGAGCGAGACGATGGCGGCAGATGTGGTGCGGAGCGGACAGGCGGTCATTATTAGCGATGCGTCTGTGCAATCGCCATCGGGGAGCGCAGTGCAGGCGCCATTGTTTGGGCGTGAAAAACGGGTTATTGGTCTGCTCGTCGCCTCCTTCGATGAATCGGGGCGCGCTCCTACGCCACGTGACGCTGCGCAGCTGATGACCTATGCCGGCATGTCCGGTCTGGCGCTCGAAAATACCATGCTTTACGCCGATCTCGAACGGCAGGTGGCGCAACGCACGGCGGAATTGCGCACCGCTCTGGCGCGTGCGCAGGAGGCGGATCGCCTGAAGGGGCAATTCCTGGCGGCAGTGTCGCACGAACTTCGTACCCCGCTCAATGCTATCATCGGGTTCTCGACCGTCATGCTTGATGAGATCGATGGTCCGGTTACGCCGTTGCAGCGTGAGGACCTGAAGATCATCAATCGGAATGGTCGCTTTCTGCTGCACCTGATCGATGAATTGCTCGATCTGGCGCGTATCGAAGCCGGGAAAATCGATCTGGAACGCGCACCGCTCGATGTGCGCGCCCTGATCGTCGAGGTGTCCGAAACCGTGCAGGGGTTGCTGCACAACCGACAGATCGCGCTTAACCTGTCGCTGCCCGAACGCCTGCCATATGCCTACGCCGATGCCGGCAGGGTCCGCCAGGTGCTCCTGAACCTGCTATCGAATGCCGTCAAATTCACACGGCAGGGAAGTGTGACGGTTAGCGCTCGCTGTGTGGCGATGCCCGCCGGTCATGTGGAATCGGCAGGTTCCCATGCCGTGATCGTCCGCAATGGGCAGCGCCTGCATCCCTACATTGCAGTCAGCGTTCGCGACACCGGCATTGGCATGGCGCGAGAAGACCTGACGCGCATCTTTGAGGCGTTCCACCAGGTGCGTTCAGCAGACCGGCTGCGTGGCAGCGGGTTGGGTCTGGCGATCTGCCGGCGTTTGATCGAGGCGCACGGCGGGCGCATCTGGGCGGAAAGCGAACTTGGTAAGGGGAGCATCTTCACGTTCACCCTTCCGTGCGCCGTTGTCTCACGCAGCAACCATGCCAATATCCTCTCTGAGCCCGGAGATGCATCATCGGTTCAGCATGTCGAAATTCAAACCGTTCCCATTGATGGGTGACCAGAGTTGTGATCATTCTGTACATCGAGGACAATCACGATAATCAGTTGCTGGTGCGCCGCATTTTGGAGGCGCGCGGGTATACGCTTCAGGTTTGTGAGGATGGTCCCTCCGGCATCGCGCTGGCGCGTGAGAGCCAGCCGGCGCTCATTCTGGTCGATATCAATATCTCGGGAATGGACGGCTACGAGACGACGACACGCCTGCGCACGCTGCCCCATTTACAATCGACGCCGATTATCGCCATTACCGCCGATGCCCGCCCTGGAACGCGTGAACGTGCATTGACTGCAGGGTGTGATGGATTCATCACCAAGCCGATCGATCCCCGCCTGCTCCCCGATCAGATTGCCGAGTTTCTGGGCGGGAAGCGTGAACTGCTTCCCACCAACCTGGAAACGCCCATGCTGCGTGAGTATAATGCCAGGCTGGTTGAGCGGCTCGAGCAGCAGGTGCGTGAACTGAGCGCCCGCAATGCCGAGCTGCAAGAACTCGATCGCCTGAAGAACACCTTCCTCGCCACTCTCTCGCACGAGTTGCGCACGCCGCTGACCGCGATCCTCGGCTACCTGGAGCTGTTCGAACGGCGCACCCTCGGATCGTTGACCGATGTGCAGGGGCAGGCCATTAACGTGATTGCACGCAATGCACGGATTCTCTCGCGCATCCTCAACAACCTGCTCTATCTGCAAGAGGTGCGCTCAACGGAGATCCGGCGCGTGCCGGTCGTGATCCATGAGGTGTTGCAAGAAGTCATTACAGAAATGCAGCCATTGGCGCGCGCCGCGAATGTAACACTGTCTGCTTCCCTTCAACCGACCGCAGTGTACAAAGGCGACCCGATTGGCATTGGTCAGGCGTTGCGTGCCCTGATCGACAACGCTATCAAGTTTACGCCCGCTTCCGGGCGTGTTGAAGTGACCCTGATCGACGAACCGTCGCGGGTGCTGGTGCGCGTGGAAGATACGGGGATCGGTATTCCGGCTGAAGCGCAGGAAAAGATTTTTCTTCCCTTCTACCAGATTGACGATACCCTGGCGCGACCATACAGTGGCGCCGGGCTTGGACTGGCAATCGCCAGACATGTGGTCGAGGCGCACGGCGGGCAGCTGACGGTGCGGAGCGTCGTCAATGCCGGCAGCACATTTACGGTCGTGCTGCCGCGGGAGTAGGTGCGCTGGCGGAAATGCGCAACAGCAACCCGATGATCAGAAAGTTCATAATCACCGACGAACCGCCATACGAAATGAATGGCAGCGTAATGCCGGTCAGCGGAATAACGCGCAGATTCCCGCCAATGATGATGAAGGTTTGTGTGGCGATAATCGTCGTCAGCCCAACGGCAAGGAGTTGCTCAAACCCGCGAAAGCGCCCGGGGATGCGCATAGCAATGTGGTAGCCGCGGAAGATGAGCATCAGATATGCCACCAGGACAGCCAGACTTCCAGCGAGTCCCATTTCCTCTGCCAGTGCAGTGAAGACGAAATCGGTGTGCACTGCCGGGATGACCGTCGGCAGTCCCTGACCAAGCCCTGCGCCGAGCACGCCTCCCGATGCAAGGGCATAGATGGCCTGAACGATCTGATACCCGCTGCCCTGTGCTGTCGCCCACGGGTCGAGCCAGATGCTCACCCTCGTTTTCACCACGGCCACAATGTTGTACAGCACATACGAGCCAGCGCCAAAGGCGCACAATCCGGCAACCACATACCATCCGCGTCCTGTCGCGACATACAGCATCGCCAGAAACACACTGAACAGGAGCAATGCTGCGCCCAGATCGCGCTGCGCGATAATCAGCCCCATCGCCAGCCCCCACATGCCGATCAGTGGCGCGAGGTACGGCAGCGGTGGCAACGGCAGCGGGCCCATGCGGTAGCCAGCAGCTACCACCTCACGATGTTCGTTCAGATAGGACGCCAGGAAGATGACCAGCACGATCTTAAGCAGTTCGGAAGGTTGAAACAGGAAGAAGCCAAAGTTGAACCAGGCGCGCACACCGCTGTTGTTTGGATCGACGCCAAAGAGGAAGGTCGCCAGAATCAGCGCCACCCCGGCTGTCAACCAGGCGTAGCGATGGTGATCGAGCCAGTCCATCAACGAAGTGCGCTGATACCGTCGCAACAGGTCATCCCACGGAACGAATAGCACAATTGCGCAGATGACGATCCCCAGCAACACCCAGAGCGCCTGGCGATCGTCGATGCCGGCAAAACAGGGCGCCAGCGTCCCATCGCGCTGCTGACACCTGATAGAGAGCAGATCAGGTTCGAGGCGGGCGATCAGCATCAATCCCAGCCCGGTGAGCAACGCCACCAGGGGGAGCACCATCTGATCGGCATCGGGCAGTCGCCAGCTCAGACCGAGCGACATTGCCAGGAAGAGAAGGAAGGGCAGCACTGAGGGCCACAGAATACGCGCAATCCCTTGGAGCGTGGTTGCTGAGGTTGGATCACCGGCGCCAGCTGCCAGCGCCACCAGCGTGTAACCAGCCGCAAAGAAGATCAGCGCAATCAGCAAAAGCCGCAGTTCAGCGCTGCGCAGGCGCCACGGACGTCGGAACATGGTCAGATGTTGAACAGAAAATGGCACACATCGCCATCCTGCACGATGTACTGCTTTCCTTCCATCCGCACGTGCCCGTGTTTGCGCGCTTCAGC
>JBEPYG010000041.1:0-18079 GCA_041641515.1 Roseiflexus sp. | reverse complement strand
TGAACTCTTCCGGCAACCCAGACTTGCGCCTGTCAGAAATCGAGTGGCAGAAGAAAGTCGTTATCACCGCTCATACCGGCGGTTCGATGCTGGCTATCCCGGCTCTTTCGGAGCATCCGGTCGAAGCCATGAAGTTCATCAATCTGCTGCACACCGATCCCAAGGTCGTCAATATGGCGCTGTTTGGCGTCGAGGGGAAGCACTGGAAACTGGAAGCCGATGGCCGTGTGAATTTGATCGACAATAGCTGGTACAAAGCTCACCCTGGTCCATGGGTCTGGGGCAATACCCAGATTCAGTATGTGACCAACAAGGAAGATCCGGAAAAGAATCGCCGCCTGATCGAATACTCCGATGACGCTTTTGAGCATCCTTCTTTGGGCTTCCGGTTCGATAAGACCCCTGTCGAGGCGGAAATCACTGCGATCAATGCGGTTATGGATACATACTGGAGCCCGCTTCTCTATGGGTACGTCGACCCGTCCTCCGAACTGCCCAAGTTCATCGAGGAATTGAAGGCTGCCGGCATCGACAAGGTCAAGGCTGAAATCCAGCGTCAGTACGATACCTGGAAGACGACTAAAAATCGGTAGTGGTTGCGTTGGAAGTCAAGGGGCTGCCTTGTTGTAGTGGCAGCCCCTTATTTGGTAAGAAGAAGACGTTTATGAAACTTCGCTATGTCTTCTGCTTTGCTGTACTGCTCAGCTTGCTCGCAGCCTGCACGCCTGCTGCACCCATCGCAGCACCCACGGAAGCGCCCACTGCGGCGCCCACAACAGCGGCGATCCCTCTGCCCGACGGTGAACGCTGGATGACCCACTTCAAGAACGACTTGCTGCCTTTCTGGGATCGCCCCGAAGCGCTCGGTGACCCGATTGGCAGATTTCCTTCCAGGCGTTGCAACGACGGCACGCTATATGCGGCGCAATCCAACCCCTGCCCCGAAATTGGAGAAAATGGTTGGCTTGCACTCGAACTGGAGTACACCGTCTCGCGTTCACGTCAGACCTATGCCTACGGCGTGGCGTTCCATCTCACCGGTGAACCGCGCTATCTGGCATACGCCAAAGCAGGGGTCGATTACCTGCGACAGAACGCCTTTGACCGCAAGAACGGCGGTACGTATGCTCTTTGGAATGGCAACAGCCGCGCTTGGGAGCCGGCGCCCGAATTTCGCAACCCACAGGAACTGGCGTATTCTCTTCTCGGCATTTCGTTCTACTACTACCTGACCCGCGATCCTGAAGTCCTGCCTGACATCCTGGCCGTCAAGGATTTCATCTTCGAGAACTATTACAATCCCGACCTGAACGCGCTGCAGTGGATGCAAGCTTCCGATGGCAGTGAGACCAATCCTCTCGACAAACGCCTGGTGGCGCAGCTGGATAACCTCAACGCCTATATGGTGCTGATCACGCCACTGCTGCCTGAACCTGAGCGGAGCACGTGGAAAGCCGACATGGTCAAACTCGCCAACCTGATGATCGACGAGTTCTATTCTGAGCAGGACCATCTGTTCTTCCTGACGGTCAATGATCCCACGCAGAAGAGCCTCGCGCATGCCGGAACAGATTTTGGTCACTCGATTAAGGCAATGTGGATGATTTATCACACCGGTCTCATTGCTGATGAGCCGGACTTAGTCGCATTTGCTCAAACTCGTGGGAGGCGCATTCTAGAGCAGGCTTATCTTGCCGAAAGCGGTTCTTGGGCTAATGGCTATGCGCCAGGCGGGGTGTTGATTCGAGACAAAGACTGGTGGGTTTACAACGAATTGAACCAGTTTGTGATGGTCATGGCGCTTGCCGACCCCAGCTTGGCGCATTACCTGCCTCAAACGACCGATTACTACTTCCGTTACTTCGTTGACCCACAGTATGGTGAAGTCTGGACTACCGTGGATGGCGACACCAACCAGCCCAAACAAGGCGCGCTGCCCAAAGCTTGGCCATGGAAAAACGCCTACCATACCTTTGAACACGCCATGCTCGGATACATCACTGCCCAGCAGATGTACGGTCAGCCTGTCACACTCTATTACGCCTTCCAGGAAAAGCCGGCAGAAAGCGCTATTCAGCCCTACTTCCTGCGCGGCGACCTGCTAGAGCTGCTACCCGTTGCGCGCGACGGCGTCAATGTGTATAAAGCTACGTTCACCAACATTCGCTGATGAACTTTCACAATGACATCCGGTCTATGAGCCGACGAGTGACTGCGCGCCTTTGGTCCTGCGGCCTTCCTCCGCAAAAGCGTGCAGTCAGCGTCGACACACACCCCTCGACCAGATCGTGACAAGCAGAACCAGCATCGACACCCGGCATACACTCACACAGCGCGGGTTCAACCGCCATCCGGAGGATACGCGGTTGAGTGGTTTTCTTTCGCGCAAGGCCTGAGCGGGTCTCACACTTGAGACAACAAAGAGAGCGTATCCATGTTTATCGCGAATCACCACCCAGGACAACGCTATGCTCCCCTGCAAACTATCATCCTGCACAACGTCCCTGCCGGTCTGCTCACCGTCACGGATGGACGCGGACGTATCTATCTCAGCTAGATCGCCGAAGGCCAGGTCACGTTTCTGGTCGGCGGCACACCGATCTGGCATGCCGCCCGCATAATCCATGACATCGGAACAGGGAACATCGTCTGGCAAGAAAGGATGTCGTTATGACCCGTCCGATTTTCACTGCCTATTCCACCTGGGCTCTGCACGATGAACTCGGCGACACAGTTCAGCTCGATGAGTCTCTTGTCCTGCGCGCGCTCGATTCACTCGATCGCTGGTGGGAGTTTGACTTTTTCCCGCAATACTTCAACATTGACTACGGCTGGACCGACCCCGAACTGGGCTACCGCCACTTTTATCGTGAACGCTGGCCGGACGGTCCCGACCGCGTACTGAAGCGCATCCATGAGATGGGTATGCTGCCCGGATTGTGGTATGCCGTCAGTGGCGGACATCTGCGTGTGCCGAGATGGCAGTCCAGTCTTGCCAGCGATAACCGGAACTATTCCCTGCTGGAAGGACCATACTACCAGGACTTGAGCGACGGTCTGCTCTACGCCGCCGAAGTGTGGGGTGTGCGCTTCTTCAAATTCGATTTTGCCGATTTTGCCGCTGCCGTCCCCGGCGACTCGCGACCGTTCGAGACGCGCTATGCACTGGGTGTGGAGCGCTTCGTGGAAATAGTTGCACGCCTGAAACGCGCCGCGCCGGATGCCATCACCATCGCCCATTGCGGCTTTGCCCGTCAGGACTCGGTCGGCAGGCTGGGACCGGGCGTCCCGCCCCTGTCTGCCGACCCTGCCCTGCTGGAGGTGATCGATGGCTTCTTTAGCGGCGACCCGCAACCTACCGACCTGCCTGCCACCGCCATCCAGCGCAGCACCGATCTGTACCAGGACATCATGGTTCGCTCTATGCTGGAATGTGGCTTTCCTCTGCACCGCATCGAAGACCATGGCGCAATGTGCGGACTGACCAACACCTGCCATCAACGCGGGCGCGAAGGTCTGCGGCGCAGTCACATTGCGCAACTGGCGCGCGGCGGGCGGCGCGACCTGTTCTACGGCGACCCATCCCTGCCCACTGCTGACGACCTGGCAGGCATGGCATCAGCCCGTCGCCTGTTTGTGGACGCCTGGCGCCGCAACCTCGAATGCACACCGCTCGGTTCAAGACCTGGCGAAGGTCCCTGGCACGGCTGGCTGACCGGCGGCGGACGACGTGGACTTGCCTGGCTGGTCAATCCGCATCTGCAAACCTGCATCATCCGCCTGCCCATCGTCAACCTGGCAAAAGCTGCAGTGTTGTTCTACGAAGGTGAGCGCCCCGCCCTGCAAACTCAGCCGGACGAATTGACTCTGCGCCTGGGTCCTGAACAGGCAGCTCTGATTGGGCTGGGCGCGTATGCCGCGCCGGAATGGGTTCTTCCACCCGATGACAGCAGTCGTCTGCCGCGCTCCATCGAACCGCTCTCCCTGGAATGGCAGCCCACGCCCGATGGACTGATCGCAACGCTCCCATCTGCCCTGCCTGCACATGCCGAAGTGATGGTCATTGCCGCCGTCCGCGACGGCGCGCCGCATCTGCCCGGGCCCTTTCCGGCACTGCGGATCGGACATCAGGATAATCGACATGGCGTGATAACCGAACCGGAGTCGCATAGACTGCTCGCCATCACGGTCGAGGGGCAGGAATACATTGCGCAGACGCCATCAGTCAGCCTGTGGAATGGCACAAGTTGGGTCTTGCGCCGCTTCGCGCCTCCACCCGCCGGAGCGGTTGTCACTATCCGGTCGAAACTCAACCCACCCCGCCGCCTCCGCGCCGAAGCGTGGCTGGTGGAATGGTGATTTTGACAAATAAACGCCAGGATGTGAGGTCGCCGGTCCGGTCCGGTCAGCAGGTGACGGGGAGTGCGCCTGGAATGAACACAGGCTGCTGACCGATCGGAGCGACCTCTGTCTTGACAATCGATCGCTTTTCGTTTATAGTGCGCTTAATCGTTTCACCGCTTAATCGTTTCACCATGCAGGCAACGATCAAACAGGTTGCGCAGCGTGCTGGCGTGTCGGTTGCTACCGTCTCGTATGTGCTCAATGGCACCGGCGTCGTGACCGACGAGACGCGGCAACGTGTGCTCGATGCGGTTGCAGAACTCAACTACCAGCCGCAGTACGCTGCACGCAGCATGCGCGGACGGAGCCACACGCTGGGGGTGACTCTCCCATCGCATCCGGGACGCCTGGCAGAACCGGCGCTGGCGGAGCTGATGTCCGGTCTGGCGGATGCCGCTGCAGCGCGTGGCTATTTTCTGCTTCTGGCGACTGCCGACGCGGATCAGGACGAGACGGAGCTGTGCCTGAGCCTGGCGCGCACTAGACGCGTCGATGGTCTGGTCCTGCTCGATATGCAGGTGAACGATGCACGGGCGCAGGCGCTCGCGGCTGCCGGTATTCCGCATGTGTGCGCCGGTCCTCCACCGGCTTTGAATGATAGCTCTGCGGTTGTTATCGATATGCGCGCTGCCGCGATCGAGGCTGTTCAGCATCTGCTCAGCCTGGGGCATCGTCGGATCGGGCTGATCCAGCTGCCTTCCGAACTGGCGGTGAGCGAGCCGGTCGTCGATGGGTATCGTCAGGCGCTAGCTGATGCAGGTCTGTCTTTCGAGCCAGCGCTGGTCGTTGAGTCGGGACGCACCGAAGAGGATGGGTACCAGGCGATGGCGGAGTTGCTGGCGGCGTTCAAACCACCGACAGCAGTCCTGGCGGGAAGCGACGAACTGGCGTTTGGCGCCATGCACGCGCTCACCGATGCGCGCCTGGTTGTTGGGCGCGATGTGGCGCTCGTCGGTTTCGATGATCTGCCGCTGGCAGCACACGTTAACCCGCCACTGACAACGGTGCGTCAGCCGCGACGCGCGCAGGGGCAGCAACTGGCGATTCTGCTCGATGACGCCATTCTGAAGCGGAATGTTGGTGCGCGCACCGTAACGTTGAGCGCGCATCTGATCATTCGCAGGTCAAGTGGTCCGGCGCCGGGGACAACCTGGACAATGAGATAGTCGAACAGCGAGCAAAGGAGCAATCCCACTATGGCATCCATTAAGTATGACCACGTCTGGAAGCGCTTTGGCGATTTCGCCGCCCTCAAAGATCTGACGCTCGACATCGCCGACCAGGAGTTCCTGGTCCTTGTAGGACCGTCGGGGTGCGGCAAAACAACGGCGCTACGCTGCCTCGCCGGTCTTGAGGAAGTGACGGATGGCGTTATTATGATCGGCGATCGGGTCGTTAATGATGTTCCTCCAAAAGACCGCGATATTGCCATGGTGTTTCAGAGTTATGCGCTCTACCCCCATATGAGCGTGTACGAAAATATGGCGTTCGGTTTGAAATTGCGCAGAACGCCCAAAGCGGAGATTGACAAGCGGGTCAAAGAGGCGGCAGAAATGCTCGACATCGGGCATCTTCTGGATCGCAAGCCGAAAGCGCTCTCTGGCGGTCAGCGTCAGCGTGTGGCGCTTGGTCGCGCGATTGTGCGCCATCCCTCGGTCTTCCTGATGGACGAGCCCTTGTCGAACCTCGACGCCAAACTGCGCGTCCAGACGCGAGCGGAGATTTCGAAGCTGCATCAGCGCCTGAAAACAACGTTTATTTACGTGACCCACGATCAAACCGAGGCAATGACAATGGGAACACGCATCGCTGTAATGCGCGATGGCGTGTTGCAGCAACTCGATACGCCGCAGAACCTGTACGACAATCCGGCAAACATGTTCGTCGCCGGGTTTATCGGGTCGCCGGCAATGAACTTTTTCGAGGCGACGCTGGTTCGCGGCGATGGGCAGGTGCTCGTCGATTTCGGTCCGTTTGTGTTGCCGGTTCCTCCGTCGCACGTTGATGCCATTGCCGATCACATTGGAATGCCGATCTTCTTCGGCATTCGCCCCGAGGATATTCACGATGCGCACTACGTCCCGCGCGGCGTCGATGAGTCGGCTCGCCTGATGACGATGGTCAACGTCGTCGAGCCGCTTGGTTCGGAAGTCTACGCCTATGTGGAAAATGGCGGCAAGGAGATGGTGGCGCGTCTCGATCCACGCACCTCAGCGCGAACCGGCGAAACGTTCGAGATTGTCATCAATATGAGCAGGATGCACATCTTCGATCGTGACACTGAAAAGGCGCTCATCTGATCACTGTTCGTCATTGGAGACTCGGGGGATGCCGCCGGGAATGAGGGTCGGCGGTGGTATGGCTTCCGTAAGCGCCAGGTGGACGCTCAAGGGATTGTCGGTTATGCAAGCAGACCTGCACGCACTGGCGCATCTCGAATTCGGGTATCTGACGACAGTCGGACGGGTGACGGGCCGGCTGCATACTATCGAAATCTGGTTTGCGCTGCACGATCGCACAGTCTATATGCTGGCAGGCGACCATGCGTCCGATTGGGTGAAGAATGCGCGCCGCACTCCGGCGGTGACGATGACTCTTGGCGGCTCGACGTTCGCCGGTACGGCGCGCATGGTCGATCAAGCGGAAGAGGATGCACTGGCGCGACGCCTGATTCTTGCCAAGTATCAGCCTGGCTATGGCGAAGATCTCTCCGATTGGGGGCGTACCGCACTCGCCGTGGCGGTCGATCTGCATTGATGTCCGAAAGCGAGATGCAGCACAGAACCGCGACTGTCCTGCGCTGCACTCGTTCCTCTTTCTCACGATGCCCGCTGGTCGTCAGCAGTCGGGTGTCCAGAACGATTCCGGCTCAGTGCAACGCTGCTGATCGCGCGGCGTCTGCTCCGGGCCCGGGTTGCTCGCTGCCCCGCCAAGGTTTGTCGGTCCGCCCAGCGTCTGGAGTGGCGCTGCCGTGGAAGCAGCACCGCCAGGAGCTGCGCCACGGTTCGCTGCGTCGAAGGTGACAATCACCAGCTGCGTGCTCTCGACTCCCTGGACACTGACGCGGTAGCGTCCAGCCGCAAGAACCACGCCCAGATCGACATCGACGCTGAATGCGCCACTGCCATCGACATTCAAGCTCGCCATGCCGAGCACTGCGCCGTCCGGGAACGTCATCCAGATGCCGACCGGCTCATTGGGCGCGTAGCCAGACCCTTCGACGCGCACAATGTCAGAGACGCCAGTCCGGTCAAGGAATGTCACCGAGGCGCGTGCTGTTCCTGTCGTCGTGAGCGCCCCAAACGCCGACTGGTTGCCAGCGTTCGACTCCACAACCGCCGGAACGGGCCCGGCCGGATTACTCGCCGGCGCCGGCTGGAAACTCCCCGGAGTGACATCGAAACTGGCGATCTGCAATCGTCCGCTGGAGACCCCTTTGGCAGTGATGCTGTAACGGCCTACCGGCAGCCGTTCGTCGAGGTCGATGACCACGAAGAAATCGCCGTTGCCATCAGCCAGCTGCGTCGGCAGGCTACGCACCGCATTGTTTGGCAGCGTCATCCATAGACCAACATACTCACCTGGCGTGAAAAGCGCTCCGGTGATCGCAACACCACCATTCTGGCGAGTCGACACCTGCGCCGGGAAGGCAACGCGCAGCTGCGCCCATCCGCTTGGCGTTGAAGAGCGCGCTCGCAGTTCAAATGGTGCAAAGACCTGGTATCCGCTCAGCGTCCCCAATGCTGTAAAGGTGTATCTGCCAGTTTGATGCACATTCGTAAAAATGAAGGATGACTGGAAGTTACCGATATCGCTGGCGACTTGCTGTGGGTAGTCAAGAACTGTGCCATCCGGTTGTGTGATCCAAATCGAAATGACTTCGTTGGGGAAGAAGTTTGTGCCGTGAATGTTGATCAGATCATCGTGGAACGCGAAAGCGTTGAAGGTGCCGTTGTTCCACACCGCCAGGCGCGCCGGACTCGGCGCCGGCGGCGGACCGGTGCGCGGCGTCACCACCAGATAGCCGACCGCCGTTTGCCGGCTGCCCTGTCCCACGGCGGTCAACCGATAGCAGCCATAGGGCCACTTATTCGTCACCGGAAACTCGAAGTAGAGATCGCCGGCGACATCGGCGCGGTATGGCGGCAATGCCGCATGCGGCGGCAGATCGACCACGCCATCGAGCAGCAGGGTGTCGTTCGGGCTGAAGATGCGTCCGTCGGGGAATTGAAAACTGATCGTCACACCTTCCTGATCAAGGAATCCATGCAGCTCGGAGCCGAATATGCTGTCTTGAAACGTTGCAGGCGCCGATTGACCGGTGATCGAACACACAGCGGTGGTCGGTCCGCGCACGATATACACCGCGGCAGCGCTGGTGCGATAGGCAAAGAACACCGTCATCAATCCAACAGCAAAGGCGAGCAGTACAACCAGACGATAGACCAAGGATCGTGACTTCATGGCAGACGCTCCATCTGTGTAAGTGCGCGAATGTTGCACCTCTCGACTCTCGGCTCTCAGTTCTTAGTTCTCGATTTCTGGCGCTACCTACAGCCTAGAGAAATCTGCGCGATACTACCTAGCCGCTTATATGACAGCCAGATGACAGGTTCATCTCAAAATGGTTGTGATTGCCTGATACCATGCTGAACATACGATAGAGGATCGCACCGACCACCCCGTGATGCCTGCCCCCTGCGCCAGACGATGCACAGGCAAGGAGATGCGTGAATACTTCCATCGCCTCTGTCACTTCTCAATGATGCTGCGCCGTGCTACAATAAACGTGAGAATACACGCGACATTCTGTAAGATGCGTGCCGTGCCTGATACTCCGCGTATCGTCTGTTCCGCACAGAAAGGCTTTCACCAATGCATCGCTTAAGCCGCCTGGGTCTGGTTGGAATCATCGCGCTCGCGTTGACTGCATGCAGCGTCTCTATCGGTACGAATCCAACCGCCACCCCCGAACCGCGTCCGACCTCCACGCCACGCCCGACCTCCACGCCACGCCCGACCTCTACGCCGCTGCCGACCACGCGCCCCGAGCCGACCATCGCGCCCACAACGCCGTCGGGGTCGACTGGGACAGGCAGTGGAGCGCTGGTGCCGGTGACGATCGACCAGCTCGAAACGTTCGAGCATCCAGCCGGTCTTTTCAGCATCGATGTGCCGACTGGCTGGAACCTGCAGCAAACCACGAATGAGGCAAATCTGCTCTATCTGTGGATGGATGCCGCTGAAAACGCGCTCATCATTCTCAACATCACCGAGACGCAGGAGGCGTTGACCCAGGATGACCTGGCAGAGCTCGCCACCGCATTCGTTGACCTTTTCAAAAATGAGAAGGACTTCTCGATGGATCCGCCAGAGAAACTGCGCAGCGGCGGTGTACAGATCATCTGGAGTTATACAGCGCAGGCGAGCGGCGATGTTGAAGCTCGGCTGCTGGCAAATACCTTCGTCTACCGCGATGTCGATAAGGTGTCACTGCTGACGTTTGGTATACCCGAAGAACAATTTGATGATCTCAAGCCCTCACTCGACGCCATTCTGCGATCATACATTGTCGATCCGGCGGTTTCGCTGTCGGGCGACACGTCGGCTCAGCGGTTCGCGTTCGATTTTACGCGCGATGAGGGCAAATGGGTCACGGATGTGTCAACAGATATTCGTGTGGCGATTGAGGAGGGGGTCTATCGGATTGTCCTGAGTACACCTGATCTGTACTACCTGACAGCGCCGGATGTCCGTGCAGCTGACAACCTGGAAGTGAGCGCGGATGTGTTGATCCAGGGCAATTCGCGCGCTGGCGTTGCGGTGCGTTACGGTGCAGGCAGCCCGAGCGACACGCGGAATTACTATACGTGCTGGATCGATGGCGGCAATCAGTACGGGTGTTTTGTTTCGGTCAATGATCGCTGGACAACGCTGCGCGAGCCGATCAGCAATACGGCCATCAAGCCGGGGAAAGTCAACCGCGTATCGCTGAAAGCGCAGGGGGATCGCATCATTTTCAGCGTCAACGGTGTCGAGGTGCAAACCTTTACCGATACTCGCCTCACCAGTGGTCAGGCGGCGCTCTACCTGGAAAACTTTAGCACGGAAGCAGGCGCTGAGTTCGATAATGTGATCGTCACACTCTTCAGGTAGGGCCACGATCGCTCGTTCGACCCTGGAGTCCTGAAAGGCGTATGTGTTCACGCTCGGGGGTGCGGGAGAAGCTCTCCAAATCAAGCATCGGCGGATGTCGCCCCGCTGACTCAAGAACACCATCCTTACGAAACACCTGAACAGGTGCAGGAAGGCGCGCGGTTGCCGCATCGCGCGCTTTCATTTATAATAGGCGTTCAGTGAATGCGCCTGTGAACGTAAGGCTCCAGGGAGAAGACTATGAGCCAGCTGGGCGAGCGGCTGCGCGCAGCTCGCGAAAGCCAGGGCATCAGCCTCTCACAGGCTGCTGCTGAAACACGCATCCTGCAGCGGTACCTTGTTGCGCTTGAGGACGGCGATTATCAGAATCTCCCCGGCGATGTGTATGTACGCGGCTTTATTCGCAACTATGCTGCGTTCCTTGGGTTGTCGGCAGACGAACTGATCGATCTGTACCGCTACGAGCGTGGGCGAACCGACCCAATTCGAATTGTTCCGGCGACGTCGAATCCGCGTGTGCTTGGATGCGTTGCGCCGAGTCTGGTCGGCGTCTTTTTCGTCGTGCTGGCGCTGGTCGGGGTGACATACCTGGTGCTGAGCGCGACCAACCGAATCGGTGAAAACGCGCAACTCGCCACAATACCGACGGTGACCTTGCCGCCTGCTCCAAGCCCGCTTCCGACGGCGCCGCCGGAGTCGACGCCTCAGCCGTTCGTACCGGCGACGGCGACGATTGCTACGGCAGGGGGCGAAGTCGAACCATCACCCGAGCCGACACGCGAGCCAGAGGCGCCAATTGTGCTCGAGGTGCGGATTGATCCGGGTGATAACCCTGGTTCGTGGCTGGAAATCAAAACCGATGGCGAATCGGTCTTTCGACGGGTGCTGGCGCCGGGTCGTTCGGTGCGTTTCACAGCTCGTCGGTCGGTGTCGGTGCGCGCCGGCAATGCGGCGGTTGTGACGGTCGTGATTAACGATCAGGAACGCCGTCTCGGCACTCGCCCCGGTGAGGTCGTGACCTTTGAGTGGCCGCCGTAAGCGGGAGGAGGTTCGATGCCTGCTGAAAGCACATTCGATATCGTTTCCGATTTCGAACGCCAGGAACTGGTCAACGCTGTCGATCAGGCGCGGCGCGACGTGGCAACGCGCTACGATTTGAAAGATACCAAAACAGAAATTGTTTTGAGCGAGAAGGAACTGGTCATTACCACCGAGTCGGAAATGCATCTTGCTGCGGTGCGCGATCTTGTGCAGACAAAAGCGTTGCGGCGCAATCTGTCGATCAAGATTTTCAAGTTTGGTCCGGTTCAGGAGGTGAGCGGCGGTCGGGTGCGTCAGGTTGCGACATTACAGCGTGGTATTCCCGAAGATGTGGCGAAAAAACTGGCGAAGCTTATCCGCGATCATTTTCCAAAAGTGCAACCGCGCATTCAGGGGGATGCATTGCGTGTTGGAAGTAAAAGCCGTGACGAGTTGCAGGCGGTGATTCGTCTGGTCAGAGAACGACAGGATGAATTTGATATTCCGCTGCAATTTACCAACTATCGCTGAGTGATGAAAGTTCATATTATTACCCTCGGTTGCCCCAAAAACCAGGTCGATAGCGAGGGTATGAGCGGCATTCTGGCGGCACAGGGGCATACGCTCGCGGCGAACGCTGATGATGCCGATGTCGTGATTGTCAATACCTGCTCGTTTATCGCAGCAGCGCGCGAAGAAACGCTGGCGGTGCTGCAAGACGTCGCAGCGCGTAAAACACCAGGTCAGCGTTTGGTTGCTGCCGGTTGTATGGCGGAAAGCCATAGCGCGCTCGTCGCAGCCACACCAGGAGTCGACGCAGTCCTTGGCACACGCGAATGGATGCGCATTGGCGATGTTGTTGGCGCGTTTCAGCCTGCATCGAGCACAGACCTTCCCAACGCTATGCCGGCGCGCGAGATCATTCCACTCACCAGCGTTGTGGCGCCGCTCCCTTCCCCCCACGATCTGAGTGCACCGGGCGCTTATGCCGACTGGCGTACAGCGCCGATACGCCGTCGTACCGGCGGTCCTTCAGCATATCTGAAGATTTCCGATGGATGCAATCTGCGCTGTGCATTCTGTACCATTCCGTCGTTCAAGGGCGATATGCGCTCCAAAGCGATGGGGGCGATTCTTGGCGAGGCGCAGGAACTGGCAGCAGCAGGAGTGAAAGAAATTGTGCTGGTGGCGCAGCATCTGACCGATTATGGACGTGATCTGGGGTTGAAGGACGGGCTGGCGATCCTGCTCGATGAACTCTGCGCCGTGTTGCCGGAGGATGTCTGGGTGCGCCTGATGTACGCCTATCCGCATGGCATCAGCGAGCGCCTGATCACAACCATGGCGCGCCATCCGCAGATCTGCCGCTACCTGGATATGCCGCTCCAGCACGCGCACCCGGAGACGTTGCGCCGGATGCGGCGTCCGCCCGATACAGATCGCACCCGACGGCTGATTGACGACCTGCGCGCGGCAATGCCCGATATTGCCCTGCGCTCGACGTTCATTGTCGGCTTTCCGGGCGAGACGAACGCTGAGTTTCGGGCACTGCTGGCGTTTCTCGAAAGCGTACAGTTCGATCGAGTCGGCGTCTTTCGCTACTCGCGCGAACCGGGTACGCCAGCTGCAGCGCTGCCGGATCAGGTCGCGCCACGAATCATCGAGCGGCGTTGGCACGAAGTCATGCAGCTTCAGCAGCGCATTTCGCGCCAGCGCAACCGGCGCTGGGTGGGGCGCGTTATGCGTGTTTTGGTTGAGGGACAGGGACAGACCGACGATGGTCAGCCGCTGAGCGTTGGGCGTTCGTTCCGCGATGCGCCTGAAGTCGACGGGCAGGTGTTGTTCTGGGGCGAGGCGAAACCAGGCACATTCGTCGATGTGCAGGTGACGCAGGCGCTCGATTATGATCTGTGGGGCGAGGTCGCCGGCGTATCCGAAGGTGAAGTGAGGATTGCGAGTCGTGGGTGAGGCATCACATGATGCAATGCTATGGCTCCAACTCACAACCCTCGTCTTCTCTTCAAGCGGCGATGCGCGACTGAATGGTCTTCTGGATGCGCAGCAATTCGTGCGGATTGCGCCGCGCAAGGTAGTCGATCATGTAGTCGATTGCGGTCGTGCTGTAGTCGTCGAGCAGTCCGTCGAGCACCTGCTGCACGACCATTGTGACAAAATCCGACTCGGTAATCGCCGGCGTGTATACATATGCCAGCCCTTCGCGATGGCGACGCAGGACACCCTTCTCGGCAAGACGGCTCATGGTCGTCATCACGGTTGTGTAGGCGATATCGCGTTGCTGCGACAGTTTGCGATGGACTTTCTTCACCGTGCTGCGCTCATCCTGCCAGATGATCTGCATGATGTCCGTCTCGAGCGGTCCGAGCACCTTGACGAGTCCATCCTTGGTCGGGCTGAAGCGAAAACGCATATTCAGCGGCATCGACGCTACTCCTTTCGGTGGCGTTAGTGGCGCTACGGGCAGTACCGGCGAGCGCCGACAGATTACTGACGATAGCAGGTGCGCTCTACTTATATGCAGTGTACTAGCGTCGCGCGCAAACCTCAAGAGAGGCGGATTACCGACTGGTTACATAAGATTACGGCAGGATGACACCTATGCAGCACTCGGATGAGCGAACGGCAATCGAAGCGGCGATGCGCGCGGCGTTTCCGCAGGCGGATGAGCGGGTGGCGCGGTTCTATGCCATGCAGGAGTATCACCTGGGATGGCGCGATGAAGCATTACTGCCAGCGTCGTTCGATCCGGGCAAACTGTTGCGTCCGCGTCTTTGCCTGTTGAGTTGTCGCGCCGTTGGCGGCGATCCACGAGATGCACTGCCGCTCGCAGCAGCAATTCAGTTGATCCACGACTTTTCGCTGATTCACGATGATATTCAGGATCAGAGCGATACACGGCGTGGTCGCCCTACTGTGTGGAAATTGTGGGGCCTGGCGCAGGGGATCAATACGGGCGATGGAATGTTTACCATTGCTCATCTGGCGCTCCATCGCCTGGCGCTGACCAGTTTGCCGGCGACGACGATCCTCGATGTGCTGCGACGTTTCGATGAAACGATTCTGACCATTTGTGAAGGGCAGTTTCTTGATCTGAGCTATGAAGGAAATCTCCAGATCGACGAAGGTGCATATCTGGCGATGATTGAACGCAAGACAGCTGCGCTGATTGCCGCATCGGCAGAACTCGGCGCGCTTGTCGGCGGCGCCGATGAGGAGACGATCCAGGCGCTGTTCGATTTTGGACGGGCGCTTGGGCTGGCGTTTCAGATCGAGGATGATGTGCTGGGTGTCTGGGGCGATCCTGCCATGACTGGTAAACCCTTCGCAGCGGATCTGCATCGTCGCAAACTCAGTCTGCCGGTCATCCATGCACTGACAACATCGCCCGATAAGGAATTCCTGATGAGCGTGTATTCGCAGCCGACGCTCGACGATGACTCCGTGCGCCAGGCGCTGGCGATCCTCGATGCTGCAGGCTCGCGCGTCTATGCCGAAACAACCGCCGCTGCCTACCATGGCGAAGCGTTCGCGGCGCTCGATCGCGTGCAGGGTGACGCGGCAGCGCTGGAGGAATTGCGTTCGATCGCTACGAGTCTGCTTGGCAGACGTGCGTGAGACTGACGCCGATCAAGGGTTGACGGTCACTACCAGGTCCAGCCAGGATGCTGGTTGCTCGCTTCCATTCGATGTCGCTGCGGGCGCCGGTGGGTCCGGGGCGAACACAGGCGCCGGATATGCGGGCGTCTCGCCCGCATGCGGGATAGAGGCGCGTGTGCCTGGGACTGTGTTCATCTCGGCAGTGTGCAGCGAAGCCGCATGGCGATCTGGGGTGTCGGGTGGAGCCGCCGATACCGGATTGGTTGCTCCAACCAGGGCACTGGCAGTCCGTGAGCGTGGTGGCGCCGCAGCTGGAGCGAGGGGAAGTGTGGTTGTCGTCGGTGCAGGAGACAGAAGAGCGCCCGTGCGCGAGACAGCACGGGACTCAGGCGCCGACGGCCGGTCGGGAGGCAGTGCTGCGTCAGAAGACGGCGTTCCAGGAGACGGCGGCGCTGTGGCGACCGGCGCCGACATCGACGGCGGCGGTGCGGCGACCCGCACGGCGACCCGCTCCGATGCGGCGGTAAAGTCGCTGTCGTCCTGCGCTATTGCCTGACTAACCAGCCAGGAGTCGG
The DNA here is from genome assembly GCA_041641515.1 of Roseiflexus sp. GTDB lineage: Bacteria > Chloroflexota > Chloroflexia > Chloroflexales > Roseiflexaceae > Roseiflexus. Next base: position 2,309 of record JBEPYG010000041.1, on the reverse strand, counting down.
GGGTAGATGTAGTGCGCGCCCGTACCGTGATCAGAATGGTTGCCGGTTTTTGCGCCTGAACCTGCACTGTGCAGACGATCATCCCCGTGCTCGTGCACACTCCCGATGCGCTCTCGATACCGACGACTTCAACCCCGCGATCCAGCATATCGCGCACTTCTACACGCGCCTGTTCTCGACTGGTGGTGATACGCAGTGTGTAGGTGAACGATTGTCCCGGCAGCACTGCATCGGTCGAGGCGGTCTTGGTCAACGTCAACGGCGCCGATCCAATAGGAACGGTCGTGCGTTCCGGTGTTGGCGTTGGCGACGTTTCTTCCTGTTCAGAAGCGGTAACGTTCCGCGCAACAACGATCAGAAGCAGCAGCAGGATCGCCGCGAAAACGCCAATAAACCGGCGCTTGGCAGAAGAATGGACAACTGATATCATTGATGCCTCTTTGTGCAAAGGACATCTGCACTGGTGACATGTGCAGGCTTTTTATTCCTAGAGCGGAACAACAGTACGCAGTAAACCGCAAACACGCATAATTGCGACACAGGTATCGTACCACCGATTGTGCGGTACCATAACGGCGCGTACATGACAATTCGCTCTCAGATGACACCCTGGATATGAAGATTGTGCTGCTCAGCGCCGAATATCCCCCAACGCCCGGCGGCGTCGGCGACTACACGTGCAACCTGGGGACGGCATTGTGCCGGTGTGGTCATGAGGTTACGGTGTTGACCGGTGGGGCGGACGGCGCCGCTGCCCGGCAGCTGTTGCGCGTCGTTCGGTTGCCGCTGCGTCGGTGGGACTGGCGCTGCTGGCACGTCATTCGTCGCGCGCTGGATGACCTGCATCCGGATGTGCTGCATATCCAGTATCAGACGGGGGCATACGAGATGCATCCGGCGATCAACTTCCTCCCACGACGGCTTCGCCTGGAGAGGCGTCGTCCTTATCTCGTCGTGACTGCACACGACCTGTTGCCACCCTACCTTTTCCCGAAGGCGGGTCCGCTCCGCGACTGGGTAACGCGACGGTTGATGCTCGATGTCGATGCGGTGGTGGCAACGAACGAGGCGGACGAGACACTGTTGCGGCGCTGGGGAGCGGGGCAGGGACATCACACGCTGATGGTGATCCCAATCGGCGCCAATATCGCGGTCGCGCCGCCGCCTGCATGGGATCGTCACGAATGGCGCGCGCGCCTGGGGATCACGCCGGAGATGACACTGATCGCCCATTTCGGGTTGATTTCGCGCACTAAAGGGGTGGATACACTGATCCAGGCGCTGGCGCAGTTACCGGAGACGTTTCGCCTGATCGTCGTCGGCGGCGAGGCGACCGCCCCGCCCGATCGGGTGCACGCCGACAGCGTGCGGCGGCAGATTGCCGCGCTCCACCTGAACGAACGTGTGATCATTACAGGGTACTGCGACGAAGCAACGGTTTCGGCGCACCTGCTGGCAGCAGATCTGGCAGCGTTACCCTTTACCGATGGCGCCTCCTTTCGGCGCGGTAGTCTGCTGGCAACCCTGGCGCACGGCGTCCCAACGATTACAACACCTGGAAGCGCTTCGCTCGTTGATCGAACCCATGCCCTGCTCGTCCCACCTCGCGACCCTGCGGCGCTTGCCGGCGCGATCATGCTGCTGGCAGCCGACCCCGCGCTCCGGCAACGTCTGAGTGCTGGAGGAGCGGATCTGGCAGCGTTGTTTTCCTGGGAAGAGATTGCCCACCGGCATGAGGAGTTGTATTATGGGTTGCGTGGCGCTACGTCCTGAAGCTGGATGCCGCACCGCTGGCGCCCAAAGCGGCGCAATAGGCACACGACGCCATTCACGCTCCCAGCGCTGGAGCGTTTTGACCGACACGCCGAGCGGCGTTGCTGCCTTTCCTGCGCACATTGTGGTTTCCATAAACACAATGATGCACTATTGAGCGCTTTAGCCCATACTAGAATCAAGTTCCTGACGGCTGCCCGCGCACCAGTGTTGGCACAATGGCAATTGCCGACAGGAACGCTGCAACCAGCATGGCATCGTGCATCCCGGCGACCAGAGCAAACGGCGGCGCGGCAGTCACCGGCTCATACTGTTGCCCAGCAGCTGCAACCACGCGCGTCGCCCAGAGCGCTCCCGCAATCGCAACACCGGTCGTTTGACCCAGGGTGCGCATGACTGCCAGCAGACTGCCGGCGACCCCCAGGTTTGCGCGCGGCACGCTGCCCATGATCAGGCTGTTGTTGGGGGACTGGAACAGCCCAAATCCCGCACCGATCAGCATCAGGCGCAGCACCACGTCCATCTGTGTACTCTCG
>JBEPYG010000040.1:0-18173 GCA_041641515.1 Roseiflexus sp. | reverse complement strand
ACACTGTAGTCGCCTCCTTTCCTCTATGGTTGACTGAAGACGCTGTGCCTCAGATGTCCATATCATGCGCTCTATTAGGCGTTTGACAGCCTATTGATAGTGAATTGACGACCGGTGAATGTTGCTATTGACAGCTCTCCTGACTATAGTAAAAACGACTCAATCGTATCATCATCGACTGGATAGATAGTAAATCAGAAATAAACTTCTGTTAATGTGGGTAAGAACGAGGTTTAAAATATGGCGATGAAGACGAAGGTATATTGCAGAATTTCAGGCATATTGTAACTGGAAGCATGGTATAAGTCAAGTTGCCGGCAAGCAGCAATCAAGCAGTCGTTCCTCACAAGCACTCGATACTGAACGCGATCGACATAAAAAACCGTCTTCTCATCATGCGCTGCTATCGTCGCTTTACTCACTTCTTGAACGGTAGTCAGCAACGAACGACTCATCGCAGAACCATGCGCCTCCTTCTGTTCAGTCCGTGTTGCACCTGCAGGAGGACACATCCGGCATCGATACACGGGGGATATGAATGCCACAGGACAACCGCATCGCCTCTCTTGCCACAACCGCATCACCTTTTCTGGTGCATCGCATCCGGCATCTTGCCACGCATTGGCCGGAACGAACGGCATATACCTTTCTAGGAGATCGCAAGGACGAGGTTCTTCATCTGACGTTTGGCGAGATCGATCTGCGTGCGCGCGCGATTGCTGCACGTCTGCAGCATGACCTGTCGCCGGGCGATCGTGTATTGCTGGTTTACCCTCCCGGACCGGACTACATCCTGGGGTTCCTGGGGTGTGTGTATGCAGGTGTCGTTGCTGTGCCGGCGTATCCGCCCAACCCGCTGCGGCTGGCGCGCACGCTGCCGCGACTGCAGGCGATCGTCTCAGGCAGCAGGGCGCGCCTAGCATTGACCACGAATGCCATTCTGGGAATGGCCCACGCGATGAGCGCAATGGCACTGGAACTCGGTTCGCTCGAGTGGATTGCAACTGATGACGTTGATCCGTCTGCTGCGGCGCTCTGGCATGCGCCGGCGATGGATGAGCGCACAGTCGCGTTTCTCCAGTACACCTCCGGTTCGACCGGCGACCCGCGCGGTGTCATGGTGACGCATGCCAATCTGGCGGCGAATGCTGAATTGATTGCGAGCCGCTTCGCGCTCACCAGCGAGACGCGCGGTTGCTCGTGGCTGCCGCCTTACCACGATATGGGATTGATCGGCACATTACTGCAACCACTCTATTTAGGACTCTTCTGCGTCCTGATGTCGCCGCTCACGTTCCTGAAGCATCCCTTCCGCTGGTTGCACGCCATTTCGGAGTATCGCGTCGATGTCAGCGGCGGTCCCAATTTTGCCTACGACCTGTGCGTCCGGAAAGTGACGCCGGACCAGATTGCGGACCTCGACTTGAGGTGCTGGCGGATTGCGTTCAACGGATCGGAACCGGTGCGCCTGGGGACGATCGAGCGATTTGCCCGCACGTTTGCTGTGTGTGGTTTTCGCCGGGAGGCGTTCTTCCCCTGCTACGGGCTTGCAGAGGCGACGCTGCTGGTGAGCGGTGGTCCGTATGGCGCTCCACTGCTTGCCAGATCATTCGATGCCATGGCTCTCGCGCAGCATCGGGTCGTTGCCGTAGACCATGGCGGCGTTGCCCTGGTGGGGTGTGGCGCTGTGGCAGATACCGGTGATGTGCGAATTGTCGATCCGGAAACATGCCTGACCCTGCCGCCGGACAGGGTTGGTGAGATCTGGATTGCCGGTCCAGGCGTTGCTGCCGGCTACTGGGAACGTCCCGAGGAGACCCGTCGCACGTTTGATGCCTGGACACACGACGATCATCAGGGTCCCTTCCTGCGCACCGGAGATTATGGCTTTTTCTACGAGGGTCAGTTGTTCATCACTGGACGACTGAAGGATCTGATCATCATTGATGGGCGGAATATCTATCCGCAGGACATCGAAGCAACCGTCGAACAATGCCACGTCGCCGTGAAACCCGGAGGGTGCGCGGCGTTCGCCATCGACTCTGGCGATGGCGAGCAGGTGGTCGTTGCCGTTGAGATCAATGAATCTTTGCTCAACACCCATGCCTCCGAACACGAGTCTCTGGTGACACTGATTCAACAGGTCGTTGCTGAGCACCATGAACTGCGACTTCGTGACGTTGTGTTGCTCAAAAGCGGCGCTCTGCCCAAAACGTCGAGCGGCAAGTTGCAACGTTCGGAGTGTCGAGCGATGTATCTGCGCGGCGATCTACGAGCAGATGCTGTTTGAAGGTCTGTCGTCGCTCAAAACCCTGCACTTAGAACCTTATGAGGCTGACATATGCCTGAACGCTATCGGTTCCGTGATCGTGAGACCATATATGACTGGTTGATACAGCACATTGCAGCGACACTCGACATCACACCCGCCGATCTGTCTCCTGATGCGCCGATCGAGGCGTTTGGCCTGTCGTCGCGCGAGATGGTGACGCTGGCGGGCGATCTCGAGGAATTGCTCGGTGTGCATCTTTCGCCAACGGTGCTGTACGAACATCCCACTATTGCAGCGCTTGCGCAGTATCTTGCAGGGATTGACGCTGCAGCACCGGATGACAGCAGCAGCATCCCACGGGTTGTGTCCTCTTTGGAGGCGAGGAAAGCGCCGCTCTCGGCGGGACAGCGCCAGATCTGGTTTCTGGATCGCCTGGCGCCGGGAAATACGCTCTACAACAATACGGTCGCGTTGCGCCTGCGCGGGCATCTCGATACCGACGCCCTGACCCGCGCACTGGCGGAGATCGTGCGTCGCCATGAGGCGCTGCGCACGGTGTTCCACGAAGAAGACGGCATCCCGTTTCAGGTGGTGCTGCCATACCTCGCTCTCGATGTACCGGTCATCGATCTGTCGCACCTGCCGGCAGGCGAGCGGGAGGCAGAAGCATTGCGTCTGGCGACCGCTGAGGCGCGCCGACCATTCGATCTTGTGCATGGCCCGCTCCTGCGCTTTCTCCTGATTCGTCTCGCGCCCGACGATGACGTTGCAGTGCTGACCGTGCATCACATCGTTTCGGATGGCTGGTCGTTCGAGGTGATGAGCAGGGAACTCATGCTCCTCTATGAAGCATTCATCGCCGGGCGATCCCCGGCGCTGCCGGCGCCGTCCATCCAGTATGCCGACTTCGCCGCCTGGCAGCACGCCCGACTTGCGCAGGAGCAGGAAAGTGTAGCAGATGGACGTGAATCGCACTCTGTGGCGCATCACCTGGCGTTCTGGGAACGCAAACTGGCGGACTGCCCGCCCCTCGATCTCTCGTTTGGACGATCGCGTTCGCCGATGAGCGATGAAGGCGCCACGCAGTTCTTTTCGTTGCCGCGCCAGCTGACGGAACAACTCCGCATATGCAGTCAGCGTCAGGGTGTGACCCTGTTCACGGTTTTGCTGGCGGGGTTTGCCGCGTTGCTCCATCGGTATACCGGCGCGGAAGACATTGCTATCGGTGTACCGGTCGCCGGTCGAACCCGCCGTGTGACGCGCCGCGCGATCGGTTTCTTCGTCAATACACTGGTGGTGTGCCTCGATCTGAGAGGTGATCCGGCGTTTGCGGAGTTGCTCGAACGCACGCGCGCCAGCCTCACCGAGGCTCTGGCGCATCAGGATGCGCCATTCGAGATGGTGGTCGAGCGGTTACGCCCGCTGCGCAGCGCCGATCAGACGCCCCTCTTTCAAGTAATGCTTGTACTCCAGGAGATGCCGGCCTTCACCCTTCCTGGCGTAACGGTCGAACGGCTCGCGATCGATCCCGGTGTGGCGAAATTCGATCTGACCCTGTTCTTCGAGAAAGACGGCGATAACCTGGGAGGCTGGCTGAACTATCGCACCGCACTGTTCGATGATGCTGCAATCGAGCGTTTCCGGCAGCATCTGCTGACGTTGCTGGCAGGCGCCGCCGCCGATCCGCAGCAGCTTCTCTCGCGGTTGCCGCTACTGACCGATGCCGAGCGCCAGCAGTTGATCGCATGGGGTGTCGCTCCTGTCATCGCTGCACCCGCCGAACCAGTCTATCGCCTGTTCGAGGCGCAGGTTGCACGCACCCCCGATGCGATTGCCGGCATGGACGATGACGGGTGCATCACGTATGACGAATTGAACCATCGCGCGAACCGGTTGGCGCACCGTTTGCGGCGTCTTGGAGTTGCGCCGGACATGATCGTCGGTGCGTGCGTTGCACGTTCGTGTGATGTGCTGATTGCGCTCCTGGGCATCTTGAAGGCGGGTGGGACGTATCTCCCGCTCGACCCGGCGTATCCGCATGAGCGCCTGGCATTCATGCTCAGCGACTCGCGCGCCTGCGCTGTGGTCACTGCTGGCTTGGATGATGAGCAACAGGACGATCTGCGCACGGTGATTGCGCGCCTCGCCGGGGAGTGCACCCTCGTCAATCTCGACGAGACCTCCGTGGAGCCGGAGAGCAACCCGGAACCGCTGGCGGAACGCGGTCACGCTGCTTACGTCATCTACACGTCTGGCTCGACCGGCGTTCCCAAGGGAGTGGTCATCGAGCATGGCGCTTTTGCCGATCACTGTGTGTCGGCGGCGCACGTCTATCAGCTGACATCAGGCGATGTGGCGTTGCAGTTTGCTTCATTCAGTTTCGACGCCTCACTGGAGCAGATGATGGCGCCGCTGATCTGCGGCGCAACTGTTGTGGTGCGTGGACCCGACATCTGGTCTCCCGATGAGTTTGGGCACTATGTGCAGACCTTTGGATTGACCGTCGTCAACCCGCCGACGGCATACTGGCATGAACTGGCGCGCGCGTGGGCATCGCCGGCGGTTGCTGTGCCGCAGGGATTGCGCCTGGCTATCGCTGGCGGCGAGGCGATGCAACCGGTTGCAGCGCAACAATGGGTGCAGGGTCCGGCGGGAAGCGTTCGCCTGTTGAACGCTTATGGTCCGACCGAAACGACGATCACAGCGATGGTGTGGGACGTCCGTGATGAAGCGATCGGGGAGCGGACGCCGATCGGCAAACCCCTGCCGGGTCGGTGCTGTTTCATTCTCGATCGACACATGAACCTGACCCCGATCGGCGTGGCCGGCGAGTTGTACCTGGGTGGGATCGGTCTGGCGCGCGGGTATCTCAACCGTCCCGACCTGACCGCCGAACGTTTTATTGCCAATCCTTTCGCCGATTGGGTGAAAAGCTGCACCGGCGCGCACACTGGCGATCGACTGTACCGCACCGGCGACCTGGCGCGCTGGCGCGCCGATGGCGTGATCGAGTTTCTCGGGCGCGCCGATGATCAGGTCAAGATTCGCGGTTTTCGCGTCGAACCAGGCGAAATCGAATCGGTGCTGACACAGCACCCGGCAGTACGTGGCGCAGCTGTGACACTCCACAGCGTGGCATCCGGCGACCCGCGTCTGGTTGCCTATGTTGCGACGGAGAGCAACGTTGCCGATCTCCAACGCTTCCTGAGTGAACGATTGCCCGCATATATGATCCCTTCGTTGTTTGTTCCACTGCGTAAATTGCCGCTCACCCCAAGCGGCAAAGTGGATCGACGCGCTTTACCTCCTCCTGATGCCGGCATGCAGGCACAGGTGGCATATGTTCCGCCGCGCACGCCGGTCGAGCATGAACTGGCGCGCCTGTGGCAGGAGACGCTTCGGGTGGAGCGTGTTGGCGTTTTTGACAACTTCTTCGCGCTTGGCGGGCATTCGCTGCTGGCGACACAGGCGTTGGCACGAATGCGGCGCCTGTTCCAGGTCGAACTACCGCTGCGTTTGCTGTTCGAGCAGCCAACGATTGCCGGACTGGCACAGGCGCTGGCGCTGCATCAGGCGGCGCTCGAGGAACAGGAGCGCATCGATGCGCTGCTGGACGAGATCGAGGCGCTCTCTGATGAGGAAGCAATGGCGCTACTTGAACGTGAAGCCAACCGATAGGCATTGATTCTGGCTCTGCGAGCCGTGATGATGATCGCAGGAGTGTGGGTATGTCCGACAGAACCGGACGGATTGAGAGACTCTCACCCGCAAAGCGAGCGCTATTGATTGAACGCCTGCGCCAATCGCAGCAGCACAATGCAGTGATCGCGCCTCGCGCGGATCGTGACGTTTTTCCGCTCTCGTTTGCGCAGCGGCGGATGTGGTTTCTGCATCAACTCGACCCTGAAAGTGCAGCGTACAACATGCCTGCACTGCTTCGATTGCGGGGTCGGTTGAATGCCGGCGCACTCCACAGCAGTTTGCGCGAGATTCTGCGCCGTCACGACGTGCTTCGTGCGCATTTCGCGACCGTTCATGGAGAGCCTGAGCAGGTGATCGAGGCGATCGAGAGTGTGCCGCTGCCGCTGATTGCGCTGGATCAATTACCAGCAAGTGAGCGTGAGATGACGCTGGAGCGCCTGGCGGAGGAGGAAGCGCGTCGTCCCTTCGATCTGGGTTGCGGTCCTTTGTTTCGCATGCAACTGGTGCGGTTGTCTCCCGATGATCATGCGCTGATCATTGTTGCTCATCACATTGCGGCGGATGGCTGGTCGATCGAAATCCTGCTGCGCGAACTGGGAGTGCTCTATACCTCATATGTGGAAGGAAAACCGTCGCTACTTGCGCCGCTGGCGTTGCAGTACGCCGATTACGCCGTGTGGCAGCGCGCGTATCTGGAGGAGCGCGTTGCCGGCAGTGATGGCGAGCCGGTGTCGCGGCGCGAACGCCAGCTGTCCTTCTGGCGCGCGCATCTGAGTGACGTGCCTGCCCTCGAACTGCCGGCGGACCACCCACGCCGGTTGACACAGCACGTGACGGGCCGCCAGTTCACCTTTGCGCTGCCGGCAGACGCTATTGCCGCCCTCCGCACGCTTGCAGCGCAGGAAGGCGCGACGCCGTTCATGGCGCTGCTTGCGCTCTTCGAGACGCTCCTCGCGCGCTACAGTGGGCAGGACCTGTTTGCCGTCGGTATTCCAGTTGCGGGCCGCACTCACGCCGAACTGGAGCCGCTGGTCGGATGTTTTGTCAACACACTGGCGCTGCGCGCCGATCTGAGCGGAGCGCCGACATTCCGCGAACTGCTCCGTCGCACGCGCGATATGGCACTGGAGGCATACGCCAATCAGGACGTACCGTTTGATCTGGTCATCGAGGCGTTGCACCCCGAGCGTGAGCGTGACCGAACACCGCTCATTCAGGTGATGTTCGATCTGCAACGCGAACCGGCGCGGCATATGCGCCTGCCCGACCTGCAGGTCGAACGCACGCCGATTGCAAACGGGACCACAAAGTTCGATCTGTCGCTCACGGTAATCGACGACGATGCCACGCTCCGCGGTCTCTTCGAGTATGATGCCGACCTCTTCGATGCCGATACAATCGAGCGCATGGCCGGTCATCTGGTCGTTCTGGTCAGAGGCGTTATCGAAGACCCTGATCGCCCGATCACGTTGCTGCCGCTGCTGACCGATGCCGAGCGGCGACAGATCCTGATCGAGTGGAACCAGATGGATGCACCATTCGATGCCGAGCGATGCATCCACGACCTCTTCGAGGATCAGGTGCGTCGCACACCGCACGCCACCGCCGTCGCCTTCGCAGATCAGGCGCTCACCTTCGAGGAATTGAACCGGCGCGCCAATCAACTGGCGCATCTCCTGCACGCACACGGCGTCGGTCCCGATGTGCTGGTTGGTCTGCACGTCGCGCGGTCGGTTGATCTGATCGTCGGCCTGCTGGGCATTCTCAAGGCGGGCGGCGCGTATGTCCCACTTGACCCGATCTATCCGGCGCAACGCCTGGCGTGGATGATCGAGGACAGTCAGGCGCCGTTAATTGTGACGCAGCAGGCGCTCGAACCGCATCTGCCGCAGACCGGTGCGACGCTGATCCGTCTGGATGCGGATCGCGACGCCATCGCCGCGCTGCCCGACGACACGCTGGCGCACACGGCGACATCACGCAACCTGGCGTATGTCATTTTCACGTCGGGCTCCACCGGTCGTCCCAAAGGGGTCATGATCGAGCATCGGTCGGCACTCAACCTGGCGGCGGCGCTGCAGCGCATGATCTACGACCGGTACCCGGGTGAACGTCTGCGCATCGCGCTGAATGCCCCACTCGCGTTCGATGCATCGTTCCAGCAGATCGTTATGCTGATCTATGGTCATACACTGGACATTGTGCCGCAGGATCTTCGGCTCGACGGTCGAGCGTTGCTGGCGTATCTGCGCGACCGCCGCATCGATGGGTTTGACTGCGTACCCTCGCAACTCCGACTGCTGCTGGATGCCGGGCTGCTCGATGGGAGCGGCTGGACGCCGCGTTTGGCGCTGCCCGGCGGCGAAGCGATCGATGAGGGGATGTGGCAGACGTTGGCGCAAGCACCGGCGACCGACTTCTTCAACATGTACGGTCCGACAGAATGCACGGTCGATGTGACGACAATCTGTGTGCGCGCAGCGCCGGCGCGCGCCACCATCGGACGTCCGATGGCAAATGTGCGCGCCTACATTCTCGACTCGCATCAGCAGCCGGTTCCGATTGGCGTCCCGGGGGAACTGTACATTGGCGGGGTATGTGTGGGGCGCGGGTATCTGGGACGGCCTGACCTGACCGCCGAGCGTTTTATTGAGATCGACGACCCGCAGACGGGGGGCAAACAGCGGGTCTATCGCACCGGTGACCAGTGTCGGTTTCGACGTGATGGCACAATCGAATATCTGGGGCGGCTCGACCATCAGGTGAAGATCCGCGGCTTCCGGATCGAACCTGGCGAGGTCGAAGCCGTGTTGCGCACCGTCGCGGGCGTGCAATCGGCGGCGGTGGTCGCCTGGGGCGAGCAGAGCGAACGGCGTCGGTTAGTCGCGTATGTGACACCGGCGACGATCGTGCCTGCGGACGTGCTGCACGAACTGCGGCGGGTGCTGCCGGACTACATGACGCCAGCCGCGATTGTGCCACTCGCTGCGCTGCCGCTGACGCCGAACGGCAAGATCGACCGCCGCGCTTTGCCGCCGCCGGATCAACTGCGCGCCGATGACGACGTGTTCATTCCGCCGCGCACGCCGCTTGAGCGATCACTTGCCGACGTCTGGCGCCAGGTGTTGGGGCTAGAGCGCATTGGAGTCGATGAGCGCTTCTTTGCGCTCGGTGGAAACTCCATTCAGGCGGCAGTGCTTGCCAACCGGCTGCGTGATGTGTTGGGGGTCGATGTACCGGTTCGTCTGGTCTTCGAAGCACCGACGGTTGCAGAACAGGCGGAGGCGCTCATTAGCCGTTATCCGCACCTGGCGCAGGGCAACGAACCCTTACCGGCGGAGACATTCCCCCAGGCGCCGCGCGACGGCGATCTCCCGCTTTCATTTGCACAGCAACGGCTCTGGGTGCTCGAACAGATCGATCCCGGCAGCCCCCTCTACCATATCGCTGGCGCAGTGCGGCTCACCGGGAGGCTCGATGTTGCGGCGCTACGCCGGTGTTTGAACGACGTGGTGCGGCGTCACGAAAGCCTGCGCGCGACTTTCCACGAAGTGGAAGGGAAAGCAGTGCAACGCATCGCACCGCCAGAGTCGCTCGACCTGCCGCTCGTCGACCTGAGCAGTGCGCCAGATGCTCAGCGTGAAGCGCAGATGCGTCATCTGGTGATCACCGAAGCACGACGACCCTTCGATCTGACGCGCGGGCCGCTCCTGCGCGCGCTGCTGGTGCGTCTCAGCGATGATGAGCATGTGGTGTTGCTCGTGGTGCATCACATCGCCGCCGATGGATGGTCGTTCGAGATTTTGCTGCGCGACATCGGCACACTCTATCCGGCATTTGCGGCAGGGCAGCTATCGCCGCTTCCCGATCCTGCTGTTCAGTATGCCGATTATGCCATCTGGCAACGTGAGCGTCTGGGATTCGACACCCCTGCAGGCAGCGACGCCGATGTCAAAGCGCAGGCGGCAACACCGCTTCAGTCGGTTCTGGCGTACTGGCAGCGCCAGTTAGCCGGTGCGCCGCCGTTGCTCGACTTGCCGACCGATCGACCACGCCCTGCAGTGCAGTCGCACAACGGTGCGCGTCTGGACGTTGAACTCCCGCCGCCGCTGCTCGCTGTGTTGCGTTCATTCGCGCGCAACGAGGATGTCACATTGTTTACCGTTCTGCTTGCCGGACTCAACGGACTGCTGCTGCGCTATACCGGGCAGGAGGACCTCTGCATCGGCATGCCGGTCGCCGGACGCACCCATCGTGCAGTCGAAGATGTGGTCGGCTTCTTCGTCAACACGCTGGTGTTGCGCACCGATCTGTCGGGCAGTCCTTCGTTCCGCGAAGCAGTACGCCGAGTGCAACGTGTACTGATCGAGGCGCTGGCGCATCAGGAAGCGCCGTTTGAACGTGTGGTCGATGTGGTGCAACCAGAACGTACCCTCACCCATACACCGCTCTTCCAGGTGATGGCGGATATGCGACACGACTCGTTGCAGCGCCTCGAGCTGCCCGATCTGACCCTGACGCCGCTAATGGTCGATGTTGGCGTGGCGAAGTTCGATCTAACGTTTTCGTTTGTCGAACGCGGCGATAGATTGAGTTGCTCCATCGAGTACAACACCGACCTGTTCGATGAGGCGACGGTTGCACGGATGGCGCATCACCTGCAGACCTTACTCGCTGCCGCGCTCGCTGAGCCCGATCACACGCTCGACCGGTTGCCAATTCTGACTCCTGATGAACGACGTCAACTGCTCGTCGAATGGAATGCCACTACGGCGCCCTTTCCCGCCGATCGCTGTGCCCACGATCTGTTTACCGAGCAGGTGCAGCGCACTCCAGATGCACTGGCGCTCATATGCGAAGAGAGCCAGGTGACGTATGCCGAGCTGGATCGGCGCGCCAATCAACTCGCGCACTACCTGCAGCGCTGGGGGCTTGGTCCCGACCGTCTGGCGGGTATCTGCCTCGAGCGTTCACCGGACATGATTGTGGCGCTGCTGGCGGTGCTCAAGGCAGGTGGCGCCTATGTGCCACTCGACCCGACCTATCCTGCGGAACGGCTCCGCTTCATGATCGACGATGCCTGTCCGACGCTGATCGTGAGCCACACGAGCGTGACCACGCTTCCTGCTGTGCATGATCTTCCGGTGCTGCACCTCGATGCTCATCGTATTGAGATCGATGGCGAGCCGATCACACCGCCGGTAAGCCAGGCGCGCCCTGATCATCTGGCGTATGTCATCTACACCTCGGGTTCGACGGGTCACCCCAAAGGTGTGTTGCTGACGCACTGCGGCCTGACCAACCTGGCGACCGCCTACCGGCGCGATTTCGCGCTCGGACCAGGCAGTCGGGTGTTGCAATTCTTCGCCTTCAGTTTCGACGGGTCGGTTGCGGACATCTTCATGGCGCTCCTCTCCGGCGCAACCCTGTGCATGCCGGGGCGCGATACGGTTCGGTCGCCCGACGATCTGATCCGTTTTATGCAGGCGCATCGGGTCACGCTGGCGACGCTCCCGCCGGCGATGCTGGCGTTGCTCGATCCGGAGGCGTTGCCGTCGCTGACCACGGTCATCTCTGCAGGCGAACGCGTTACCCCTGATCTGGTGCGCCGCTGGGCAACGGGACGGCGTGTCATCAATGCATATGGTCCCACCGAGGCGACGGTGGCGGCGGCGTGGTACGACGCGACCGATCTACCCTGCAACGCTGTCTCTGTTCCAATCGGACGACCACTCGCCAACATCCGGCTCTTTGTGCTGAGCCCGGCGCTCCAGCTAGCGCCGATCGGCGTACCAGGCGAACTGTTCATCGGCGGTGTTGGCGTAGCGCGCGGCTATCTCAACCGGCCGGCGTTGACTGCCGAGCGATTTGTCGATCTGGCGCTACCGACGGATCAGCTAGATGTACCGGTCATCTGCTGCCGGGCGTATCGCACCGGTGATCGGGTACGCTGGCGCGCCGATGGCAATCTGGAGTTTTTGGGACGGTTCGATGATCAGGTCAAGATACGCGGATTTCGCATCGAGTTGGGGGAAATCGAAGCGACGCTCCGCACCTGCCCGCATGTCGACGATGCTGTAGCTGTCGTGCGCGAGGATCAGCCAGGCGTGCGACGTCTGGTCGCCTATCTGACCCCTGCCGCTGCGCCGGTTGCCGCGATTCGCGCCTGGATCGCCGCCCGATTACCAGAACACATGATGCCGGCGGTGTTGGTTCCTCTGGCAGCGCTGCCGCTCTCACCATCCGGCAAGGTTGATCGTCGGGCACTGCCGCGGCCTGATGAGGAGGGAGCCGCTGGCGCCGATGACGATGCCGCGCCGCGTGGTGCGGTCGAGCGAACGCTGGCGGCGATCTGGGCGGAGGTGCTGGGGGTGGCGCGCGTCGGGCGCACTGACAACTTCTTCGCGCTGGGGGGCGACTCAATCCTGAGCATTCAGGTGGTGGCGCGGGCGCGCCAGGCGGGCATCCCGCTGAAGGCGCGCGACCTGTTCCAGACGCGCACCCTGGCAGACCTGGCGCAGCTGGCGGCGCGCGGCGCGGCGCCGTTGCTGGCGGAGCAGGGGTTGGTGACCGGCACAGTGCCATTGACGCCGATCCAGCGCTGGTTCTTCGCGCAGGAGTGGCCCAACCCGCACCACTGGAACCAGGCGGTGCTGCTGGCGGCGCCGGACGCGCTCGACCCGGCGGCGCTGACGGCGGCGGTGCAGGCGCTGTTGCTGCAGCACGACATGCTGCGGGCGCGGTTTGTGCGCGCCGACGACGGCTGGCGGCAGATCATCGCGCCGCCGGAGGGCGAACCGCCGGTGTGGCAGCGCGACCTGGGGAAGGTGGAGGAGGGGGAGCTGGCGGCGACGATCACGCGGGAGTGTGCGGCGGCGCAGGCGAGCTTGCACCTGGAGCGCGGCCCGGTGCTGCGGGTGGTGCAGTTCGATCTGGGGGCGGGGCGCGGCGCGCGCCTGCTGCTGGTGGTGCACCATCTGGTCGTCGATGCAGTGTCGTGGGGGCCGATCCTTGACGACCTGCAGACGGCGTATGCGCAGGCGCGCGCCGCGCAGCCGATTCGGTTGCCGCCGAAAACCTCCTCCTATCGGTCATGGGCGGAGCACATAGACTCTTTTGCCCATTCCGATGCGGCCATGGCGGAACTGCCATTCTGGCTGGCGCAGCAGGGAGCGTCGTTGTCTCCTGACCTGCCGGATGGCGACAATCGTGAGAGTATGGCGGATGCCGTGCACGCCGTGCTCGACCGGGAGACGACTGATGCGCTGATCCACGAACTGCCGAATGCGTGCGGCGTCGAAATCGACGATCTGCTGCTGACGGCGTTGGCAGTAGCAGTCGCGCGTACTGCTGGTCTGCCTGGGTGTCTGGTTGAAGTCGAGCATCATGGACGGAGCGATGGGGCCGATGGCCTGGATCTATCGCGCACTGTGGGCTGGTTCACCTGTCTCTATCCATTGTATCTCCAGGTTCCGGATAGCGACGATCTGTTTGCCACACTGCGATCAGTGCGAGAGCAGCGACGGCGGACGCCGAACCACGGATTGGGGTACGGTGCGCTGCGCTATCTTGGTGATGCTGCGGTGCAGCGACAACTGGCGGATACAGTGGAACCGACGATCAGTTTCAACTATCTGGGTCAGCTCGATGCGCTCTTCAGAGCCACGCCAGAGCTGCGCGTTGCCGATGAGTCGACCGGCGCACAGTGCGATCCATCCGGGCAGCGTCCACGAGCGCTTGCGATCAATGGTGGAATCGTCGGCGGGCAGTTGCGTCTCGACTGGTCCTACAGCACCGGTCTGCATCGTCGCGCAACAATCGAGCGTCTGGTCGATACTTTCATCGCTACATTGCGTGCGCTGGTCGAAAGCTATCGCGCCGGATCGGGGGTTCTGCAGCCGCCGCCGGATATGACCGATGTCGTGTTGAGCGATCGACAACTGGCTGCGCTGCTTGAGGAGATCGGGTAGGAGGAGTAAGCATGAGCGCCATAGCTGATACGCGGAACATCGAAGCTGTCTATCCGCTTTCGCCAATCCAGCAGGGCTTGTTGTTCCACAGTCTCTATGCTCCCAACTCCGGCGTGTATGTCGAGCAGTTGGTCTGCACCTTGCACGCGGATGTGGACGTGTCCGCCTTTTCCCGCGCCTGGGAGCGCGTCGTCCAGCGGCATGCGCCGCTGCGCACTGCATTTGCCTGGAAGTCGCAAGATCAGCCGCTGCAGGTGGTGCATCGCGCGGTTGAACTGCCGTTGGTGCAGGAGGACTGGCGCGCCGTTGCCCCGAACGAGCAGGAACAGCGCCTCGAGCGCTGGCTGGCGGATGAGCGCACCCGCGGCTTCGATGTTGCAAAAGCGCCATTGATGCGCCTGGCGCTGCTGCGTTTCGCCGATGATGCCTGGCGCTTTGTCTGGACGCATCACCACCTGTTGCTCGACGGCTGGTCGCTGCCGCTGGTATTGCAGGAAGTCTTTGCCGCATATGAGGCATATCGAATCGGCGGAGAACCCTCGTTGCCGCCGGTGCGCCCTTACCGCGACTACATCGCCTGGCTGCGGAAACAGGATCAGGCAGCTGCAGAGACGTACTGGCGCGCTGCGCTTGCCGGTTTCACGGCGCCTGTCACGCTCGTTGTCGATCGCCTGCCAGTGGCGCCTCATCCGCGCTCGCCGGGTGTGGCAACGTGCAGCATGGCTCTGCCGGCTGAAACCACGCATGCACTCACCGCGCTTGCCCATCGGGTGGCGATCACCCTGGGAACGGTGCTGCAGGGCGCGTGGGCACTGCTCCTCAGTCGCTACAGCGGCGAGACTGATGTGGCGTTTGGTGTCACAACCTCAGGACGACCGGCTGAACTGCCTGGCATCGAGAGGCTGGTTGGTTTGTGTATTAATACACTGCCGGTACGGGTGCAGGTCGATGAAGATATGCCGATAGATGAATGGCTTGCCCGGTTGCGCGACCTCCAGACAGGACTGCACCAGTACTGGTATGCCCCCCTGCCATCGATCCAGCAGTGGAGCGATGTGGCTCCTGGACTCCCGCTCTTCGAAAGCATTCTGGTCTTTGAGAACTATCCCTTCGACGCACAGATTCATGATCAGTTGCACCGTTTTGGCGTCTCTGATGTGTACACCTTTTCTATGACCAACTACCCGCTGACGGTTGTAGCTGTGCCTGGACGTGAACTCAAGCTCACCGTGTCATACGACCAGGAACGTTTCGATACCGCAACCATCGAGCGAATGCTTGGTCATCTGCGCATGATCCTGGAGGGGTTCACCAGTGACGCATACGAGCGTATCGCAGATATTCCACTACTAACCGAGACCGAAACGATGCGGTTTGTCGACTGGAACGCCACGACTGCACCGTTTCCCGATGACGTTGCAGTGCATCGGTTGTTCGAGGCGCAGGCGCGATCAGTGCCGCAGGTGATAGCAGTCGAGGATGGTATCGAGCAGGTTACCTATGCCGACCTCGATGCGCGCGCCAATGCACTAGCGCGGCGCCTGCGCGCGGTAGACGTCGGTCGTAACACGATTGTGGCGATCTGCACCAGGCGTTCGGTCGATCAGATTGTTGCCACGCTGGCCGTTCTGAAGGCGGGTGGCGCTTATCTGCCGCTCGATCCAAAGTATCCTCCGGCGCGGCTGTCGCTGATGCTGCGAGATGCTCAACCGGCGGCGCTGCTCACCCAACGCGCGTTGCTGGATCGCGTGACCGAGGCGAATGATGCGCACATTCCGCTCATCGTCCTCGATGATCTGGCGCAAGACGGGGATGCAACGCCACTCGATGGCGGAGCGACGGCGACGGATCTGGCGTATGTCATCTATACCTCTGGTTCGACCGGCGCTCCCAAGGGGGTCGCCATTGCCCATCGTGGGTTGTGCAACTTCGCTGAAGCACAGTCCCGCGATTTTGGCATCGGGGTGGGCAGTCGTGTCCTTCAGTTTGCGTCGTTCAGTTTCGATGCCTCGGCTGCCGAAATCTTTAGTGCATTGGTGAGCGGCGCGACACTGGTGCTGATGCCTGACGATGCCGTCATCTCGGCTGACGAACTGGCGACATTGCTGCGCCACATGCACATTTCGCATGTTACGCTGCCACCCTCCCTTCTGGCGGTATTGCCCGACGACAATCTCCCCGATCTGCGCGTCGTCGTTGCAGCTGGCGAACGTTGCCCACTGGCGGTGGCAGCTCGCTGGCGCCAGGGACGCTCCTTCTTCAACGCCTACGGACCAACCGAAACAACCATCGGTCCATGCTGGCATGCGGTCACACCCGATGATCTGGCGGCCGGGTGTGTGCCGATCGGTAAGCCCATCCCTAATGTACAGGCATATGTTCTCGATGCTCGTTTGCGCCCTGTACCGATCGGCGTGCCGGGTGAATTGTGGGTCGGCGGGGTTGGGCTGGCGCGCGGGTACCTGAACCGTCCAGAATTGACCGCCGAACGGTTCGTCAATGTCGAGACGCCGCAGGGACAACAGCGGCTGTACCGCACGGGCGACCGGGTGCGCTGGCTGCCGTCCGGTGTACTCGAGTATCTCGGCAGACTGGATGAACAGGTCAAGGTGCGCGGTTTTCGCATCGAACCGGGGGAGATTGTTGCGATGCTGCGGATGCATCCCGGTGTGCGTGATGCGGCGGTGGTGGCGCACGAAGAGTCGGGCGAGGTTCGCCTGATCGCCTATGTTGTGGCTGACGGAGATGTGGTTGGCGAAGTGCGCACGATGCTGGCGGAACGCCTGCCGGCATACATGGTTCCTTCCGCTTTTATTCGGCTCGACGCCCTGCCGTTGACCCCAAACGGCAAACTCGATAAATCTGCCCTGCCCGCGCCCGCATTCGATGTTCCGGTGGCGCGCGTGGATGTACCGCACACGCCGGAAGAACAACTGCTTGCGGCGGTCTGGTCGCAGGTGCTGCACATTCCGCAGGTTGGGCGCAGCGAGAACTTCTTCGCGCTCGGTGGTCATTCGCTCTCTGCCATGCGTGTGGTGGCGCGCATTCGTGACATTTTCGGTGTTGAATTGCCAGTCCGTGATCTGTTCGAGACGCCGACGATCGTCGAGCTGGCAGAGCGGATTGTGCGCGCGCGCCGTGAGTCGGCCGGGGTTGCATTTGCACCGCTCGTTCCTCAGCCGCGCACCAGTGTGTTGCCGGCTTCCTATGCCCAGCAGCGCCTCTGGTTTCTCGAGCGGCTGGCGCCTGAGCGTGCGCTGTACAACCTGCCGGCTGCCCTGCGTTTGCGTGGTCGACTCGATGTGGCGGCGCTTCAGGCAAGTTTCGATGCGATCGTGGCACGCCACGAGGTGCTGCGCACACGGCTCGTCGCTGTTGATGGTGCGCCGATGCAGCAGATCGACCCTCCCGCCCCTTTGCCGCTGCCACTCATCGATCTGAGCGATCGGGACGCTGTGCAGCAGGACGAGGAAGTACGGCGAATTGTGGTCGCAGAGGCGCAGACACCGTTCGATCTGGCCCGTGCCCCATTGCTGCGGGCTCGTCTGATCCGGCTGGCGGACGATGATCACGTGCTGTTGATCGTGGTTCACCACAGTGTGGCGGATGGCTGGTCAGTCGGGATTTTTGTGAATGAGTTGGGGCGCTTGTATGCTGCCGCCATCGAAGGGCAGCAACCGGTGCTGCCCGATCTTGCGATCCAGTATGCCGATTATGCTGTCTGGCAGCGCACCTGGCTGGCTGCCGGCGATAACGGCGCGGAGTCGCCGTTGCAGCGACAACTGGCGTACTGGCGAAACCGCCTGGCTGATGCGCCGCCGCTTCTCGATCTCCCCACGGATCGACCGCGAATGCCGGTTCAATCGGCGCGCGGCGGGCGCCGGGGGATGGCGTTGTCCGCCGATCTGACCGGTCGTCTGCGTGCGCTGGCGCACAATGAAGGGGCGACGCTCTTCATGGCGCTGGTCGCGGGGTTTGCCGCGTTGCTTGGACGGTACAGCGGTGTGGATGACCTTTGCATTGGAACACCGGTTGCCGGACGATCCCATCCAGCGCTCGAGCCATTGATCGGCTTTTTTGTCAATACGCTGGTGCTGCGCATTGATCTCGCCGGTTCGCCTTCGTTCCGCGAACTGGTGCGTCGGGTGCGTGGTACGGCACTCGAGGCGTATGCCAGCCAGGATGTGCCGTTCGAAATGGTGGTCGATACGGTTCAGCCAGAGCGCGAT
>JBEPYG010000039.1:0-18663 GCA_041641515.1 Roseiflexus sp. | reverse complement strand
GGATGCGGGTGAGCCGCCCGCGCACCTAGCAGGCATTTTCACCTCGGTGTTCAGACGTGTCGTGACAATGGCTTCTTGTGTCGGCGGGGCAACGTCTCATCGCATGTGCGAAAGCTACCCGCCGCTGATTCGTGGTTGCGCGAGCTTCCCTCAAAACCCCGATTGTGAACAGTCGCACTCTTTTTGCGCCCTGCACTACCATGGCGGTCGTGGCGCCACACGCACAGCGCGCTCCGCCTGGTACGTCACCAGCCCCGTCGGTCCGCCGCGCACCTTGCGCACGTGACGGCGCCGTGCAATTTCGACATCAACGCTTGCGGACGAGCGCAGACCGCTGTAGTATGCTGCCAGCGCCGCCGCTTCCTCGATGGTGCGTTCTGGAACCTCCCGCCCTTCGGTTTTGATGATGACATGGGCGCCGGGTGCGCCGCGCACATGCAGCCAGAGATCGTCGGGCGCGCCGAGACGGAAGGTGACCTGCTCGTTTTGCTGCGCCGTTCGCCCGACATAGATGGTGAAGCCGTCGCTCGACTCGAGGCGCAGAGGAGGCGCAGGACGCGCCGGGCGCTTTCGGGTGCGATCTGCCTGCGCGGGTCCGAGGTATCCTTCCGCTTCCGCCTCGCGCGCAATCGCTTCGATATCCTCGAACCGCTCTGCCACGTCTAGCAGTGCCAGCGTTTCGTCGAGACCCGCGAGCCGCAACTCAACGGCGCGCAGTCGTTCGGGGATGCCGGCTATTGCACTCTTGGCTTTGTCATAGGCGCGAAACCGCTCCTGGGCGCATTCGACCGGCGATTTGCGCGGGTCGAGCGTAATCTTGCATCCTTCGACATCGAGATGCTCCTGCCCCGGCGTCAGCGTATGGAGAAAGGCGAAGATCATCTCTCCCTCCCAGCGCAGGCGCTCAAGGTCTGCTGCACGCTGCAACTCGGATTGCAGGGCCGAACGCTGCCGCTCCAGACGCTCGCGCGCGTCGTGCAGCCGTTCGCGCAGCGCGTCGCGGCGTTGCTGGTGCGCCGTCAGGCGCTCACGCGCCGCATAGTACTCGTCGAGCGCTGCGCTCATCGAGGCGCAAGGGCGCGCTCCCGCCAGATGCGTCACCTCATATGGCGCGAATGCGATCGGACCGCTCTCATCGACGACCAGATGCGGCGCTGGAGGAGTCTGCCACAACCGGCGCAGCGCGTCGGCAAGTGCGTCCCACGGCAGATCGGCGCCGGTCGGCACGAGGGTGCGTCCCAGCACCCGATACACCACCTCACGCGCTGCGAGCGGCGATAACCCACGGTAAGCGCCCACCAGCGCGCGCGCCAGATCGGGCTGACCGTCCGGGATGGCGGCGCGTAGTTCGCAAGCTGTTGCCTGTCGCGGATCGCGTTTGGTTTGAACTGGCGGCAGTTCATACGGTTCACGCGGCAGCACCGGGCGGCGGCTCATACGCGGGGTCACGTGCCGCGCCGCCGCCAGAATGATATTGTCGTCGCCAACCAGCACAATGTTGCTGCGCTGTTCCATGATTTCGACAATCACCTCGCAACGCAGCGTCTCCTCCTCCGGTGCGGCATCATCCGGTAGAGCGTCATCATCGACGCGATCTGCGTCATGTTCAGAGTTGCGCTGGAGGGGACGTTTGGCTATACTAAGCACGAGTACACGCTCCAGATCGGGCTGCTCGACGGCAGTGACGCGACCATGGTTGACATATTTGCGCAACAGCAGCAACAGCGGCGGGGTCGCATCTGTACCGCGTGAGAGGCGCGCAGGGCTCAGCTGAACGCGGGCAAACTGCGGATGAGCTGAGAGGAGCAGATAGTGGCGACGACCGGCATAGATATCGAGCGCGACGCTCAGTGTTCCTGGCAGGAATACACGCTGGATGCGCCCCCCGACAATGGTGGTGCGCAGTTCATTGACGACAGCGGCAAGAGTCAGCGCATCGAAATACATGACATCCCGAATTATAGCATGCAGCATTGTCAGGAGAAGTATGCCTGTCGCTGATCGCAATCCATTACTCGACGGTCTTCCAGCGTATCCGCTATTGATCGTCATCTCTGGTCCCTCAGGCGTTGGAAAGGACTCCATTCTGAACCGGATGCGTGAATTGAAGTCGCCGTTTCACTTCGTCGTCACCGCGACCGACCGTCCGATGCGTGCAGGTGAGCGTGAAGGGTACGATTACCATTTTGTGACGACTGAGCGTTTTCGTGAGATGATCAGCCAGGGTGAGTTGATCGAATGGGCGCGGGTCTACGGGCATTACAAAGGTATTCCCGCATCCGAGGTGCGTGATGCGCTGGCATCGGGACTTGATGTCGTGCTGCGGATCGATGTCCAGGGTGCTGCCACTGTTCGCCGGCTGGCGCCCGATGCAGTGCTCATTTTCGTGGCGCCGGGGAGTATGGACGAACTGCGTGCGCGTCTTGAGCAGCGTCGCACAGAGAGCAGCGCAGAGATCGATCGTCGTCTGAGTGTGGCGCAGCAAGAGATGGAAGCGCTCGAGGCATTCGATTATATTGTGCTGAACCGCGCTGATCGCCTGGATGATGCCGTTGCTCAGATCCAGGCGATTGTGGCGGCGGAAAAGTTGCGCGTGCATCCACGACACGTCGTGCTGCAGGGCGAAACGCGCTAACGGTGGGAGAATGGGTATGGCATTGCTCGAACGATTGCAGAACGATCTGAAGACGGCATTGAAGGGCGGCGATCGACTGCGCGTGGATACGATCCGCATGGCAATCGACGCCTTGAAGAAAGCGCAAATGGCGCAGGTGAAAGCTGCATTCGATGCGGCTGGCGGCGAGTCGGCCGACGCAGCTGCGCTTGCGACGATTGATCGTGATACGACACTGACAGAGGCAGTTGAGCAGGAGATCATCACAAAAGAGGTTAAACGCAGACGTGAAGCTGCTGAACTGTATCGCAAGGGAGGGCGTACCGACCTTGCCGAGAAAGAAGAAGCGGAAGCGGCAATTTTGCAGTCGTACCTGCCGCAGCAACTTTCGGCGGACGCGTTACGGCCTCTCGTCAAGGCGATTATCGACGAGATCGGCGCTGCTGGACCTTCCGATATGGGCCGGGTCATGCCGGTGTTGATGCAGCGGCTCAAGGGACGCGCTGATGGTCGCCTGATCAATCAGGTGGCGCGTGAACTCCTGAGCCAGGCGCAGTGATCGGGTGCGAACACAAACACAGCCGCCGGGTGCGCAGGCGTCTTGCCCGTATCGCCAGTCCCGCATTCATCGCGACGGTGGGCGGCGCAGCTGCACGGGATGGCTGATATGCGAAGGCGTAGCTTCGCCATGAATATTGCACGCTGGTTCCGTCGATCGATCCGTCCAGGTCAGCCTCCTCAGATGGACGACTCGCAGACTCATTCGCCGGAACGCGCCCGACGACGCCTGATGACAGGGCTTAGTCTGGGACTGGCGCTGATCATCTGGCTGGCGCTGGCATGGCAGCCGGCTATTGCTCCCGATCTACAACTTGGGCGACCGAGTCCGCGTGATATTCAGGCAGACCGGACAATCACCTATGTGAGTGAGTGGCGCACCGAACAGGAGCGCGCCCGTGCTGAGAGTTCCGCCGATACGGTGGTGTACTCGCGCGACATGAGCATCCCCATCCAGCAGCGCGCGGAACTCAGGAACCTGCTGCAAACAATAACGCAGATCCGTGACGATCCAACGCTGTCGAAGGCGCAAGAACGCGAACGCTTGACGAGCCTGCCCAACAGCACGCTGGTCATTTCGCCCGAATTGGCAAGCGTCATTGCCCGCCAGACGGATGAGTCGTGGACGTTGATCAGTTCCCTTTCGCTTGAACTGTATGATCGCGCGTTGAGTGAGAACCGGTACATGCTCAACGATCAAAAGATCGCCGAGCTGCGCTCGTTCTCGCTCCCCTACTGGGCGTCTGTTCAAGCGGAAACGCCGGAACAGACGGAATTGATCGCGCTCTTCAGCGGCTCGTTTCTGAAAACGAACCAGTTTATCGATGAGGGAGCCACGCAGCGTCGTAAGCAGGAAGTCCGTAATGCCGTGCAACCGGTGATGGTTCGCATCCTCGAGGGTGAAAGCATTGTACGCCAGGGAGATGTGGTAACCCCTGATGTTTTGGAGAAACTCGAGGCGCTGGGGGCGCTGCGCACAAAAACGAATTGGGCGGCACTGGGGGGCAGGGCATTGCTGGCGCTTCTGTTTGCAGGCACGCTTGGCGTGTATGTGACGGTCGCTCAACGAGAGACGCTGAAGGATGCGCGCCCGCTCTTGCTCGTCTTTGGGTTTGTGGCGCTGGCAGTCGTTGCTGCGCGACTGGTCGTGCCGTTCGGGGTTCAGTGGACGCAGGCGTTTCCTCTTGCGTTGATCGCTATGTTGCTGGCTGCCCTCTTCAATATCGGTCTGTCGCTCATGAGCGTCGTGGTGCTCAGCGCAGTCATTGCCAGTTTGAGCGACAATCAACTGGCGACGGCGATTACGCTCTTCCTGGGAGGGGTCGCCGGAGCATTTTTGATAGGACGTGGCGAACGTTCATTGCTGTTCTTCATCGGGGGCGTGGCAGCGTTTCTGGCGATGGTTACTGCACAGTTCGCCTTTCATCTACTCGACGGCGCGATCCCGACATTTGATCAGGCGCTGACGATCCTGGCGGTGAGCGGTATCAATGGCGCTCTCTCGGCCATCCTGGCGCTCGGTCTGTACAACCTGACCGGTCAACTGGCCGGTATCGTCACGCCCCTTCGGTTGATGGAACTGGCGCATCCGGCGCAGCCGCTGCTGCGTCGCCTGATCCGGGAAGCGCCCGGAACCTACTACCATAGTGTCGCGGTCGGCAATCTGGCAGAGAGCGCAGCGGAGGCGATCGGCGCCGATGCGCTTCTGCTGCGTGTCGCGTCGTACTATCACGATATTGGCAAGACGATTCGCCCGTTCTTTTTCACCGATAACCAGAGCGACCGCGAAAATGTCCATGATGAACTCGACCCGCTGACCAGCGCGCAGATCATTGCCGATCATGTGCGCGAGGGGCGGAAAATGGCGCTCGCTGCCGGTCTACCGTCGCAGATCGTCGATTTCATTGTTACCCATCACGGCACCAGTGTGATCAAATATTTCTATCAGCGCGCCCTCCAGCAGCACGATACGGTGAATATCGAGGATTATCGCTATCCGGGTCCGCGACCGCGCACGCGCGAACAGGGTATCATGATGCTCGCCGATGCCGTCGAGGCGACGGTGCGCTCGAAGTTCCAGGCAGGCAGCGTGATTTCCAGCCGTGAGGCGCATAACGGTGATGCACGGGGGCGCGAAAATGGGAAAACGCTCGAAGAACTGGTGACGGCGATTATCGATGAACGGGTGCGCAGCGGGCAACTCGATGAGTGCCCACTGACGCTGCACGATCTGGCGCGTATTCGTCAGGCGTTCATTACAACCCTGCAGGGCATCTACCATCCGCGTGTCGATTATACGGCAGGGAAAGCCGTAACCTGATTTCGTCAACAGACATTCTATTTCTTATGGACGATGGTGACATTCTGGTCGAGGTTCAGGTTGTTCCGCAGTACGCCGCGTTGGTCGATGCGACGATCGTCGAGCGTGCTGTTGAGTGTGCACTGCGCACCGAACAGGTTGCCGGTCCGGTGGAGATCGGTATTCTGATCGCCGATGATGCGGAACTGCGCCGGCTGAATCAGACGTACCGCGGCGTCGATGCACCAACCGATGTGCTTTCGTTCGCGGAGGAGGATGATAGCAGTTCCTTCGTGCGTCCCCCCGATGCGCCGCGTTACCTGGGGGATATTGCCATTTCCTGGGATCGGGCGGTGGCGCAGGCAGCAGAGTATGGCCATTCGCGCGAGCGTGAACTTGCATTTCTTGTGGTTCATGGCGTGCTGCATGTGTTGGGCTACGACCACGAGCGTGGTCCGGTTGACGAAGCAACAATGCGCGCACGTGAGGAGGCGATCCTTGGTGCGCTTGGTTTGAGCCGTGAGGAGTGATCATGGCAACCAATCAACGGTCTCCAGCAACGGATCGTCCAGGCGTCGCCAGGTATCGCACTGCCGGCGCGCCGCGTATGCGCGCTGTGCCGGCGCGCCGCCGGTCCGTTCATTGGGTGCAGCAACGTCTGCGTTCATTTCCGTTTGCATTTGCAGGGATTAGTCATCTATTACGCACGCAGGGGAATGCGCAGATCCATGTGGCGGCTGGCAGCGTTGCGATTGCGCTTGGCTTTCTCTTCAACATTGATCGTGGTGAGTGGCTGGCGCTGGCGCTGGCGGTTACGCTGGTGCTGGCGGCTGAGGGGGTGAATACGGCGGTTGAGGCGGTGGTCGATCTGGTGACGCCAGGTTTCCATCCGCTCGCCAAGATCGCCAAGGACGTGGCAGCCGGCACGGTGCTGCTCACTGCCATAGGCGCAGTCGCCGTCGGGTTGATTGTCTTCCTGCCACGATTCTGGACGCTCGTCGCCCCCTGGATCAATGGCGCGATCTGAAGCGCTTACATGAAGATCCTGCTGCTCTCGCCCTATCCGCCCTATCCGCCGCACGGCGGCGGGACGATGCGCATCTGCCAGATCATTCGTGGTCTGGCGCAGCGTCATACACTGACGTGTCTCACCTTCGCGCCCGACGCTGCGGCTGAACGTGCGCTGGCGCCGCTTCGCGACCTGTGCCGGGTCGTTTCGGTGCGCGGACCTGCGCCGCGTTCCACTCTGCGCCGCGCATGGACGACTGTTGCCTCACCGTTCCCCGATATGGCCCTGCGGAATATGTCGCCTGCCTTCCACGCTGTGCTGAACGATCTGGTCGCCTCTGAACGCTTCGATGTCGTGCAGGCGGAAAGCATCGAAATGGCGCCGTACCTGCTGAGCCTCTCATCTGCCGACAGGAAGACACACGCTCATCGTCCCCGGCTGGTCTTTGATCAGTTCAATGCCGAGTACGTGTTACAGAAACGCGCCGCACTTACCGACCTGCGCGCCGCGCTTATGCTTTCCAATCCAGCAAGGCGTGGCGCCGGCGGTGTCTATTCCCTGATCCAGTGGGTGAAACTGGCGTACTACGAACGAGACGTGATGCAAAAGTGC
The DNA here is from genome assembly GCA_041641515.1 of Roseiflexus sp. Taxonomy (GTDB): domain Bacteria; phylum Chloroflexota; class Chloroflexia; order Chloroflexales; family Roseiflexaceae; genus Roseiflexus. The sequence goes on along the minus strand of JBEPYG010000039.1, from coordinate 11,571 downwards.
GACGTGACCGTCGTGGTGTCCGAAGAAGACCGCAAGGCGCTGGAGCGACTCGGCGGAACGCGCTTTGTGGTTGCGCCGAATGGAGTGGATACGACGTTCTTCAGTCGGGCAGCACTCGCCCGTGAGCATCGTGCGCCGCTGTCGTTTGGCGCTCCGACCCTCGTGTTCAGCGGAACGCTCGATTTTCGCCCCAATGTCGATGCGCTCGCCTGGTTTGTTGATGCCGTTTTGCCGCAGGTCCGCATTCACCGTCCCGCCATCCGTCTGCTGGCGGTTGGGAAACGGCCTGCGCCTGCCTTGCAGCGTCTTGCAGATCAGGGGTGTCTCGTGCTCACCGGTGAGGTGGCAGATGTGCGTCCCTATCTGGCAGGTGCGACAGTCTATGTTGTCCCCATGCGTATCGGCGGCGGCATTCGTCTGAAAGTGCTCGAAGCATTCGCCCTGGAAGCGCCGGTCGTCAGCACCTCGCTCGGTGTTGAGGGCATCGTCGGGCTGCGCGATGGCGTTCACTGTGCGCTGGCAGACACGCCGCAGCAGTTCGCCCAGGCCATCCTGCGCCTGCTCGACTCCCCGGCGACCGGACGCGCCCTTGGCGCTGCGGCACGCGAACTGGTGTGCGCAGGGTACGACTGGGAGACGATCATCCCCCGCCTGGAAGCTGCCTACCAGTAGCCGCACATGAGCGACACGTCGTTTCGGGCTCCCTGACGTGCCCCAGCGTACCCCTAGCGCGCCCTGACCTACCAGTAGCGCACACGAGCGACACATCGTTCCGGGTCTCTCCTGCGCATCGTGTGCGTATGGCGCCCATGCCAATCCGACGCAGCGGAGCGTCACATCACTCTGGCGCGGCATGAAGGCGATGCTCTCCGGAGCGTCTCTGGCGGGGCAGCGTCACATACCGATTGGAATTGCACAAGCCGCATGCGCACGCTCACCAGAGCGCATCGCGATGCCATCACAATCTACAATGGTAACAGGCGTATCGTTGGCTCGCAGCGTGCGGTTGAGAAATAAAGCGGCAGACGTGCGCCACGACCCGCGCTCAATCTGCACAGCACAGGTGGCTTGTCATGCCCCGATACCCGCGTCGCCGTCGCGCACTTCCGCTCTGGCTGGTTCTCCTTGCCCTGCTGGGTCTGTATGCGATCTACGCGCTGAGCCGCACCCCATTGCATCCGGCGCCTGCTGAGTCGCCGCAACCGCACCACACTGCAATCAGCCGGCAGGTGCAGGTCTTCTTCACCACACCAACGTTGCGCTACCCAGACGCGCCCGAGCGCCGTGTGGCGCCGCCGATGCTGCGTGAACTGATCGGCGACGTATCACATGCGCGCCGCTCGATCGACGTGGCAGCATTCGACCTCGACCTGCCGCAACTCGTTGATGCACTGATTGCCGCAAGGCAACGCGGAGTGCGAGTGCGCGTCGTCATCGACAGCGAAAACCTCACCGATCCGGCAGTTGCCATGCTGACCGGACGCATGCAGGATCGTCGGATTCCGGTTGTGTTTGATCGTCGCGCGCCGTTTATGCACAACAAATTTGTGGTGATCGACGATGCGATTGTATGGACCGGTTCGTGGAATCTGACCGAGAATTGCACATTTCGCAACAACAATAACGCGATTCGGCTCGAAAATCGCAATATTGCCGCTTCTTATCGACGTGAATTCGAGCAGATGCATCTGGGGCGTTTCGGCAGTGCAAAGCGTAGCGACAGCGGACGTCTGGCGGCACAGACAACCAGCAGCAGCATCACGATCTACTTTTCGCCACAGGATAAAGCTCTGCCGATTATTCTCGATCACATCGAACAAGCGCGCAGCACAATTGTATTCATGGCGTTTTCGCTCACATCAGCGCCAGTTACCGATGCTCTGATCAATGCAGTGGAGCGTCACGTTCGTGTGAGCGGAGTCGTCGAGAAGCGCAATGCCCGAGGAACCGGATCGGTTTTCGCGCAACTGTACGAACACGGGGTAGACATTCTGGAAGATGGCAACTGTTACAATATGCACCACAAGGTCATGATCATCGACGACGAGATTGTGATCACCGGATCGTACAATTTCACTGACAACGCAGAAAACACAAATGATGAGAACCTGGCGATCATCCATGACGCGACAATCGCCAGGTTCTTTCTGGAAGAGTATGCACGTATTCGACAGCAGGCGCTCGAACCGACACGCTGCAACTAGTACGCCTCCACGCTCCTAAGCCGGTTGTTTGCGCGGTCTTCCCGGTCTTCGGCGCGGCGGCTGGCTCTCTGTTGAATTCGATGCTTCAGCGGCGGTTGCGTCGTCGGTTGCGGGTCGTAGTTCGACAATCTTGAACGGAATGACACTTCCGCGCGTGCGAAAGAAGAGAATGTCGAAACCACGCCGTTTTGCTGCAGCGCTGAGACGATTGCGCACAGTGTTGCGCTTGTCGTCCGGTTCGAGTTCTACTTCACCGTAATCGCCAGCTTTGTAATCCTCCAGAAACCGATCGTATTCTGCAGCAATCATTGTTCGCACACCTTTGCCTTTGTTTTCAAGGAGGAATGCTTCCTCTTTGGTTAGCTTGCGTACTTTGGGCATTGCGGTTTCCTTTCATCGCAGAGGAGAGTGTAGAATGTTTCCTGCGTGCAATCGTCAGGTATTGAGAACGGAGACAACATTCTTGCTTTCTTCTTTTCTATTGTATAGCACTCTTTTGTTTCACGCAAGCGGTTTTATCGATGTAAATGTGGAGTCGTTCTTCCATTGCGCGCTCGAAAATGCCGGTTTTGCAGCCCTGACCTGGTTTTTTGGTACAATTGTGGGACGGGTGACCGGTTCACGCAGAGCTTGCGTGTGAGTCGTGCGATTTCCTCACCGAGAAGCGACGAGAGTGCTGGGTTGGACGAACAGTTCGCACAAACATCGTCACTCCGAATGTTCTGGCGTGTCTGGTATAATGCTGTGGTACATATGATGCGGCGACGATCACTGCGATCGGTGATCAATTGCAGCTGCATGATTCTGTCTGGAAAGTTGTTGCCATGGGTTCTTCTGAACTTGCCACTCTCGATGAAACTCGTTCGCGCAGAATGCATATACTGCCGATTGGCGCCGTTGCACTCCTTGGAATCGCATTAATCATTGCGGTTCCTGCTGCCAGCGATTGGTGGAAGGTCGTTATCCTTGGCGTCGTCGAGGGCTTGACCGAATTTCTCCCCATTTCATCGACAGGGCACCTGCTGATTGTTTCCAGCTTGCTCGATTTCGAGGGGAGTCTAGGCGGTACATTCGAGATTTTTATTCAGCTGGGCGCAGTCATCGCAGTGGTGGGATATTATGCTGCCGATCTGCTGCATCAGGCGCGACAGGCGCCGCGCGATCCGCAGACGCGGCGATTCTGGCTGGCAATTGGCGTGGCCTTCATTCCTGCAGCGGTCATTGGTCTGGCATTGCACGAATGGATTAAGACGACGCTCTTTTCGCCGGTCGTCATCGGTACGGCGTTGATCGTCGGCGGTGTGGTTCTGATCATTGTCGAACGTCTTCCCAGGCGCACCACCACGATCCACGACGCCACCCGGCTATCGCTTCGTCAGGCGCTCGGTATCGGCATCGCTCAAACACTGGCGCTGACCCCGGGGGTTTCACGCTCTGCGGCGTCAATCATCGGCGGGATGCTCGTCGGGTTGGACCGCCGCGCTGCAACGACTTTCTCGTTCTACCTGGCGATTCCAACGCTTGGCGCGGCAACGATCGTCGATCTGCTGACCAGTCTCGATCAGGTGACGCCGGATGACATGGGGCGGCTCTTTCTGGGGCTGGTGGTATCATTGATCGTGGCGTGGCTGAGTATTGGCTGGTTGCTGCGCTATGTCGCCAGCCACAGTTTTGTCGCCTTTGGTGTCTACCGCATTATCGCCGGATCCATCGTACTGGCGTTGGTCGCTATGGGGCGGTTATAATAGTCGCTCATACGAGACCGCTAGACAGAGAGGAGAGAGCGCAATGTCGCCTGTCTCGCGCAACGCGCCGTCACGCCGCGCTCAGGTGCGTGAGCGCCTCCTCGCGGCGCTGACCGGCAGCGTTGATCCTGATACGCTCGCGCTGAAGGTTGATCAGTTGCTGGCAGAGGTGTTCGAGGACGATCCAGTGTTGCAACCGCAACCGGCGCTGATCGATCAGGGCGATGAGGATAGCCGCGTTGTCGTCACCGGCATGGGCGTCGTCACGCCGCTTGGCAACGATCTGGAGACGTTCTGGCAGGGGCTGGTGGAAGGGCGCAGCGGCGTCGGTCCGGTGACGCTCTGCGATCCCGGCGATGCAGCAACGACGATCGCTGCCGAGGTGCGCAATTTCGATGCGCGCGATTATATGGACGCCAAAGAGGCGCGGCGTGTGTCGCGCGGCACGCAGTTCGCCATCGCTGCAGCGCGTCAGGCGCTCGATGATGCGCGCCTAACGATCGATGATAGCAATCGGTACGACTCAGGGGCGCTGATCGCCTGTGGCAGTACGTCGCCGCCCGATACGGAAGCGGCCGCCAGAATTCTCTTCGATCGCGGTGCAGCGCGAATCAGCCCGTTCTATATCACCAGCGCGCTTCCGAATATGCCATCGTGCCAGGTCGCTATTCAGCTGGGATTGATGGGGTATAACACAGCGATCGCGACTGCCTGCGCCGCAAGCGCACAGGCGATCGGCGAAGCGGCAGAAGTCATTCGCCGTGGCGATGCAACGATTATGCTGGCCGGCGGAACCGAAGCGCCGATCTGCCGCCTGACCCTCGCCAGTTTTGGCGCCATCCGCGCGCTCTCGACGCGCAACCACGATCCGGCTGGGGCCTCGCGCCCATTCGATGCCGAACGGGACGGGTTCGTACTAGGTGAAGGCGCGGGTGTGCTGGTGCTTGAGTCGCTCGCGCACGCCCGTCGTCGTGGTGCGCGCATCTATGCCGAGATCATCGGCTATGCTTCGACGTGTGATGCGCATCACGTCACTGCGCCACATCCGGATGGCGATGGCGCGGCTCGCGCGATTGTGCGCGCTTTGGGTCGGGCAAAGATAACGCCGCAGCAAGTCGATTATATTAATGCCCACGCGACCGGTACGCCGACGGGTGATGTCGCCGAAACGCTGGCGATCAAGACGGCGTTTGGCGAGTATGCGTCGAGTGTGCCGATTAGCGCCACCAAGTCGATGATCGGGCACCTGACGAGCGCTGCAGGCGTGGTAGAGGCAGCTGCAACCATCCTCGCCATGCAGTATCAGTTCATTCCGCCCACGATTAATCTGACGTCGCCCGATCCGCAGTGCGACCTCGATTATGTTCCGCTGCAAGGACGACCGGCGGCGATCCGGATCGCGATGTCGAACTCGTTTGGGTTCGGTGGTATCAATAGCGTCCTGGTGCTGCGTCACGGCGATCACAGTATGTAGCGGGTGAACGGGCGATGATGAGCAGGAGCAGAGAACTGAACCGTTTGTCACTATGACTCGCCTGGGGTTACGCCATGATCGCCGGCGTGGACAACAGGTTTCGGATGTGGTCGATCAACCCGTCCAGATCGAAGGGCTTATCGACATAATCGACGCAGCCGATGGATTGCGCCAGGGATCGCTTGATGAGGGTGGTGTACACGGTCGCGCCGAGGATGGGAACGGCTGCAATATCCGGAAGGGTGCGCAGCTGGCGCACTGTTTCCCATGCATGCTGACCAGGAAGTGAGAGTGAACAGAGGATGAGATCGGGGCGCACGTCTGAGACCTGCTCCAGTGCATGTGATGGTGCAGCTTCGACGACGTGATAACCGGAGAAGCGCAGCAGGCGGGCAAGAATGTCGCGGTGATCGGGAGCTTCGTCGATGATAAGAATGGTGCGGCGCGCCATATAATCCTCGTAGTTCACAGCATTTCTACCAGAATATAATCGGTTGTATCCGTAAAAAGATACGGTTGATCAAACGATGAGCGGATTGTCAGATAACTGGGGCATTATCGGTCACGAGTGGGCGATTGATTTACTACGACGTTCGATTGCCGGCAATCGTCTTGCACATGCGTATCTTATCGGCGGTCCGGAAGGCGTGGGGAAGGCGCTGCTGGCGCTACGCCTGGCGCAGGCGCTTAACTGTGAGCGCGCTGGCGTCGATCCGTGCCTGATCTGCCGGTCATGCCAGCGGATTGAGCGCGGCAATCATCCGGATGTGCGCATTGCTGGCATGGCAACGCAGGCAGCTGGCGCCAGAGCCGATGATGCGGCACGGCAGAAAGAGTTGAAGATCGATACCGTGCGCGACTGGCAGCGCGATATGATGCTGAAACCCTACGAAGGGCGGCGACGGGTCTTCATTCTGCATGATGCGGAGAAGCTGACCGATGCTGCGTCGAATGCGCTGCTGAAAACGCTGGAAGAGCCGCCCCCTTATGCAACGCTTATTCTGGTTGCGCATACCGCGGGGAGTCTGCTGCCGACGATCGTGTCGCGTTGCCAGTTGCTGCGCCTGCGCCCGTTGCCCCGCGCGCAGGCGGCGGCGGCGCTGCGCGAGAAGTACAACTTGGCGTCTGGTGATGCTGAACTTCTAGCAGCCTGGAGCGGCGGACGGATTGGATGGGCGTTGCGCATGATCGATGCGCCTGATGAACTAGCTGCACGCCAGGATCAACTGGCGGAACTGCTGGCGCTTGCCGACCAGCCGCTGGCAGCTAGGCTGCGCTGGGCGGAAGAACGCGCCAAAGCGTATCGCGCTGGCGATCAGATGGCGGTGTTCGAGACGCTCGACCTGTGGCAGAGCTGGTGGCGCGATGTGTTGCTAACCGCTGCCGGCTGTCCACAAGCGGTCGTCCATATCGATCGCCGTCACGACCTTACAGCAGCAGCAGCGCAGTACGCCATTCCCGATCTTCATGCCTTCGTATCAGGCATCTCGCTGGCGGCGCAACGCCTGCGCGATAATGTCAATCCTCAACTCGCACTCGAAGGCGTGGTGCTGGCGATGCCGGAACGACAGACGAAGCGATAATGAATATGCGAAAGGCGCCCGGCTCTACCCTGTGACCTCATCCCTTTGAACGATCTTTTCGTACAGCGCCTGCTGGCGCGCAATCGCCGCTCGGTAGCGCGCGTGATGGTTCGGATTGGGGACGAATCCGGCGGCATGTGCTGCGACCATTTCTTCGTCTACGGCCACACCCAGCGCAGCAAGCGCCAGGAGCGCCGCACCTCTGGCGCTTACCTCGGACTCGGCGGCAACGATCACTGGTCGCCCTAACACATCAGTCACGATCTGCATCCAAGCAGGCGAGGATAACAATGCGCCGCCGCCTGCAACAAAGATCGACGGTGTGACGCCCGCAAGCTCGATCTGTTCCAGTATCAGCGCGAACCGGTATGCGATAGCTTCCATCCCGGCCCGCAGAATGTCGAGCGGACCAACCCCCAGCGACAGACCGACAATTGCAGCGCGTGCGGCGCCGGCCCAGCCAGGGCTGCGTTCACCCGCCCAGAATGGCAGGATCGTCAACCCGTGACTATCGGGCGGGAGCATCGCCAGCGCCCGATCAAGCGTGTCCGGGTCTTCGTCGATGCGCAACGTCTCGCGCAACCACGCAACGACATTCCCGCCTTCCGTGGTGGCGCCGCCGAGCAGTGCGCGGTGACGATCGACCCGATAACACCACAAACCAGGCGGAACGCGTTCCACCTCCGGCAAGGCCACGCGCAACGCGCCAGTAGAGCCAATCGTAATGGCAGCACGGGTCGGACCAACACATCCGCTGCCAATATTAGCTGCGGCGCCATCGCCAATGGCCGGGAACCATGGAATCTCGGCCAGTTCTGCCCACCGTGCCGTATGCTCTGAGAGGAGCCCCGTGATCGGCGCATCCCGGTCTACAAGGGATGCCAGCTGCCCGGGTCGAATGCCCAGATCGCCCAGCAATCGGAGGTCCCACGACAACATCGTGCGGTCGAGCAGCCCCGTCCAGGAAGCGGCGGAATAACTGATGCGCCGCCGACCGAACAGGCGCAACTCCAGATAATCGCCGAGCGTCGCCCAGGATGCCGCCTGGCGAAAGAGCGCCGGGCGCGTCCGGCGAAGCCAGGCGAGTTGCGCGGGCCAGTAACTGGTGCGCAGCAGACATCCGGTGCGTTGATGGATGTCGCGCTCATCGAGGCGTGTGCGCAGCGCAACCGCATCCGCAGCGCAGCGCGTATCGGCATAGGTGACAATCGGAGTCAGGGGAATGCCATCGCTGTCGAGCGCGAGCAACGTCGTTGCCAGGGTGGTCACGGCAACGCCGCCGATGGTATTGGGAGGAATGAGTGTGGCGGACTGCGCCAGCGCCACGTCGAGGCAACGCCCCACAGCCTCGAAGAGGGCGTTGGCGTCGATCTCTGCAGCGCCGTCAGGAGACGTGCGCAACATCACCGGCTCGCGCGCATCAACTCCAGTCACGCGCCAGCCCCGCGCATCGAACAGCAGCGCACGCACCGCAGATGTGCCAACATCGAGTGACAGAATGAACGGCAGTGCGGCGTCCTTCGGGGTCATACATCGAACCTATGCCAGCGCCAGAAATGAAACGGTGACGACCATTGCGGCGACTGCCAGACCGGCGATCACCTGCCCCGGTGTATGGTTGCGCGTCCGCACCCGCGCCCAGGCGACGGCGGCAGCGCATATCCAGAACACAATGCCCAGCATGCTCGAATAGATAAGCGCCAGGGTCGCCAGTGCGCCAATTGCCGCGCCGTGCATACTGATCTTCCAGATCAGATTCACCAGACCGCAGATGATCCCGATGCCCAGCATCCCAATCGTCAGCGCCAGAAACGGCCGCGGCGCGCCCAGCACAAGCAGCAGCGCAATAGTCAGCAAGACCGATACTGTGCCAAAAACGTACAGTTCATTGCGCTCGTGCCGCACCGATACATCAGCGTCGCTGAACCCGCCCTGGCGCAAGCGCACCAGGTAATACAGCACGGAGGGCACTGTTTGGAAGGCGATAATGCCGCCGACCCACGCAAGCCCCGCCTCGTCCAGCGTTTGAAAACCGACCAACAGATACGCGGCGACGGTGACGAATACGGGGTTGAAGATCTGCGACAGCACCCTGGCAAGAAGCAGAGAACGGCTCTCCATCTCGTCGGAGTTGAGCGTTTCACCGGAAAGCTCTGGTTGACGCCTCATGCGATGCTCCCGTTGACAACGAGTGATAGTGTTCGATAATCTGCCGGGCAGACGCTTCCCAACGAAACCGTTGCGCCTGTTCCAGCCCTGCCTGCCGCAATCGATCCCGCAGTGCGCCATCACTCAACAGGCGGGCTATCCTATCGGAGAGCGCGTCTATATCATCGGCAGGCGCCAGGAGGGCGGCATTGCCCACCACCTCCGGGAGACTCGAATTGTCGGACGTGACGACCGGCGTTCCACACGCCAGCGCTTCCAGCGGCGGCAGGCCGAACCCCTCGTAGATCGAGGGATACACGAATACCTGTGCAAGATTATACACTATTGGCAGGTCAGAATCCGCCACAAAATCGAGCACCTGCACCCGATCCCGCAGACTCAGGCGTTCGATAGCTTCGAACACCGGCTGATACATCCATCCCCGCCGACCGGCAATCACCAGGAAGAGACGACCACTGCCATCTGGCAGAGTGGTCGGGTCGATGCGCGCGAAAGCTTCCAACAGGCGCACCAGATTCTTGCGTGGTTCGATCGTCCCGACAAACAGAACAAAGCGCGACGGCAGGCGCAACCGCTGGCGCACCGGTTCACACACATCCGGCGGCAGCGGGCGAAACCGTTCGTCAACCGCCGGATAGACCACAGACACGCGTTCAGGGGCGATATTCAGCAGGCGATGCAGATCGCGCCGGGTCGATTCTGAGTCGGCGACGATGACATCAGCTCGTTGCAGGGCGCGTGGCACCGCGTCACGCAGAAATGCAGCTACGCCAGGAACCGCACACTCCGGATGCACCATGTACGACAGGTCGTGGATGGTCACCAGTGTGCGGGCGCGTGTTGGCGGCGCCACGAAATCGGGTGCATGCACAATATCGAGCGGCCCGGTCAGCCATTCGATAGGGAGCGGGAGGCGCAGCCGATGCCAGAGCTGCGTCAGGCGACGAGGCGGCAGCGGAATGGGAACAGCGCGGGTATGCGGATAGGAGGTGCAGAGGCGTTGCACCTCGTGGAGATAGGGCGGGGGACTGGCGCCCGGGAAACCGGCAGCATAGAACAGGGTAAAGCGAATAGCGGAGCTTTGAGCCAGGATTGCGCTGATCAGTTCGCGCGTGTACCGTCCAATGCCAGCTCCCTGCCATGCACCCGCCGTAAAATCGATGCCGATGTGCATGCGCGATCGCCTGTCATCACCTGCGTTTACTGATCAGGTACAGGACGAACCCGATCACGACGATACTCCAGAAATTGATCACCCGGTCGAGCAATGTCACCGCACCACCCAGACTCGTGCCAACTTTGAAGAAGGTCAACACGCCGGTGATCACTGTTTCGACGACGCCAAGACCGGCGGGTGTAAAGGGAATGGCGGTCAGCAGCGACGATGCCAGCGCAACAAAGATAATCGCCGACAGCGGTAGCGACAACCCCTCGTGGCTGAGGGCCTGGATCACGAAATAGAGCCGCATTCCTTCGAGCAGCCACACGCCGGACGTCAGCGTGATCAGTTTGGGCAGAATACCCGGGCGAAACGAACGCAGCGCCGCATGTTCAAAGTTGCCATACACATCGATCAGGCGTTTTGGGATGAACCGCCGGATGACCGGGCTCAACCAGCGCATCCCTGCCAGACCGCTGATGATAACGACCACCAGCAGCGCGCCAAAGCCGAACACGATCCGGGTGCTTTCCGGCATCCGCACGCCGAACGTAAACCACGCCGACAGCACCAGCAGCCCGAACAGTCCCAGCATATCGAGGAGGCGCTCAGCAAAAATGGTGCCAAACGTCGCCGAAAACGACACCCGCCCATTCCGTTTGAGCAGATAGCCGCGATAGGCGTCGCCGAGTTTAGCTGGCACTACACAGTTGGCAAACCACGAGAGATAGATATATTCAATCAGTGCAGGCAGCGATGCCCAGCTTTTGCGCCCTGCGTGCACCGGCACATCAGCATTTTCCAGCAGCATACGCCAGCGCAGGGCACGGAGCGGAAACGTCAGGTAGAAGATGCTGAAGCCGGCTAGAAGCAGCCATCCATTGGCGCCGCGCATGTACTGCCAGGTCTGCTGAACATCGATATCGAAGCCGCGTACAGCAAAGACAACAATGGCGATCGCCAGCGCAAACGAGATGAGGGTGCGCGGGTTGCGCAGTGCTTTCGCCAGCGAGAACCCCTGACGTTCGACTTCCTGCACGTCGGCGGTTTCGGGTGGATTAGCCGCCTCTTCGGCGTCTGCAGCGCCGACTCGTTCGTTGATCATTGCTGAACCGTCCTCTCGTGGTTCCGTCGGAACTTCCATTAGTCTGCCGCGATCGTATCACTTTTTGGAAGGGTGCGCCCCCCTCCGCTCAGGCGTCATATTCACCCCGGTACCACTCCCAAAAACAGATCG
>JBEPYG010000038.1:0-18729 GCA_041641515.1 Roseiflexus sp. | reverse complement strand
CGCACCATAATCGCCGGTTCAACAATCAAGAGCCAAAAATGACAAGTCAGTGACCAAAAAGTTAGAAGTCGTGAAATAAAACGGGTAAATAAGCGATCAAAAATCAAAAGCTGCGATCCAGAATTGTCAGTTCAACAATCAAGAGCCAAAAATGACAAGTAGTGACCAAAAAGTTAGAAGCCGTGAAATAAAACGGGCAAATGAGTAATCAAAAATCAAAAGCTACGCACCAGAATCGCCAGGTCAACAATCACGTAATCACGTGATCAATACACCATGCTCTACCATATCCGACATCTGACCCGTTTTCGCTACAGCGCACCGGTGAGTGAAAGCGTCATGGAGGTGCGCACACAACCGCGCAGCGACGGGCATCAGCGTCTCCACAGCTTTCAGATGACCACCATTCCGCGGACAACCATTTTCAATTATCGCGACATCCTAGGGAATGCGGTGCATCATTTTACCGTGCCCGGACGCCATAAATTGCTCACCGTGACATCCGAAGCGCTTGTCGAAGTTGTCGAACCGCCGCCGGTCGCCACGCTCGATGGTGATGCCTGGTATACACTCGATGCACTCGTCGCCAGTGGTGAGCAGTGGGACCTGCTCCAGCCCAGTCGCTTTGCGCATCCGAGCGATCTGTTGCACGCTTTTGCCGAGGAGATCGGATTGCAACGCGGCAGTGATCCGTTGACAACCCTCTGCTGGCTCAACACGCAAATCTACGATGCCTTCGAGTATGCCCCTGGCAGTACCCATGTCCATTCGCCGATCGATGACGCACTGCGCGATCGGCGTGGCGTCTGCCAGGATTTCGCTCACATCATGATTGCGCTGACGCGCACGCTTGGTATCCCCTGTCGCTATGTCAGCGGCTATCTCTTCCACCGTGCTGAAGACCATGATCGCTCGGAAGCCGACGCAACCCATGCATGGGTGGAAGCGTTGCTGCCGGGAGCGGGGTGGGTAGGGTTCGACCCAACGAACAACTTGATCGCCGGGTCGCGTCACATTCGGGTCGCCATCGGGCGCGACTACGCCGACGTTCCGCCGTCGCGCGGCGTCTACAAAGGTCAGGCGACAAGCGAACTCGACGTCGCCGTGCGCGTTGCTCTGGTGGAGACACCCGCCGAGCCGATGGATGAAACCCCACCCGAATGGCGGGCGCTGGAGCGCGCGTTTATCGAAGAGGCTCAGGCGCAACAGGCGCACATGCAGCAGTGAATGTGCGATGCGCGAAGGCGGGTGTCCAGCGTTGCCATACGCGCAGCACAGCAATCACCTCGTTCACCGGAAGATCGCCTCGTCGTTCGCGCGGCGTGATGACGGCAGTGCAGGTTGACTCAACACGGGGCTATGACGGCTCATCTTCGATTGCGTAGACCGTCGCCAGGATTGTCTCTTCGAGCGCCGCGAGATAGTTGCGATCCTGCTCGTCGAGCGCCGCTTCACGTTGCGCCGCTTCGAAGTACCAGCGCACCATCGCCTGAATGTGATGCTGCGTGACGCCGTGGCGCAGGAGGAGTCGCACGCTCCATTCAATTTCACGTTGCAGCACCGATGGCGCCTGAAGCGCGAGCGCAACGAGCAGTAAACGGTGAAGGCGTTGCGGTGTGCGACTGAATGTCATCTGCTGATACTGACCGCCAGATCGAGACTCGACGTCACTCAGCAACCCTGAAAACGTTGATCGAAGGCGATTGGTGACTGCCGTACAGATCGCCTCGCGGTGTTGATCAAGCGCCTGGGCGACCTCTGGCCCGCGACTGGACAGCCATGTCGTCAATGAGCGCATAATCGCACCTTCTAGCGTTACGGTTTTGGCGACGTTGCAGAGTCGAGCCGTCGCAGCGCAACGGCCCGGCTTTCCTTCCCGAACAACCCGTCGTTCGACCTGCCATCGCCATTAATGGCGAAAGAAGTGCGCCTGTCGCGCCCAGCGTTCCGGATCGATCTCCTCACCGAGATCATCAGCCCGAATCACCGCCTCGCGCAGGTCGTTGCCCAAAAAGATGCCAGGAATGCGCCCACGAAGTTCAGGATGGCGATCGAACACCTGACCGCTATACGCAAACATCAACCGATGGCGGCGGCGGTTTTCGGCGATCCGGGCGATTTCCAGCAGCCCGGGAACGTGCTCCGCCATCGAGACCGACATACAGATGAGCGCCGGCGCCATCCGCACCAGGAAGCCGTCCAGCCCTTCCGCCGAGACAGTTTGCCCAAGGTAAAGCAGTTCCCAGCCGCGTTGTTCCATCAGCAGCGAGAACATAATCAACCCGATCTCGTGCTGTTCCTCCGGCGCGCACCCGGCGATCAGGCGCGGACCGGTGGCGAACGGCGCGTGGATCTGCAGCAACCCCAGGAGCCGCTGGCGAACGAAGTTGGTCACCACGCGCTCTTCCGCCACACACACATCACCCTGCGCCCAGCGTTCGCCAATATCGATCAGCATCGGCTGAAAGAGATCGAGCACCAGCGTCTCGATCGGGAAGAGCGCAACCGCTGTATTGACCAGCAGATGCGCCTGACGCAAATTGGCGCTGAGCAACGCCTCGGTCAGCTGGGTGCGCAGGTCGGGCCAGCCGGCATCGGCGAGCGTGGGTGGCGAGGGGTGCGGAGGGCGGGGCGTGAGGTCGCCGGTATCGCTGATGTCGCGCAGCAGCGCGACCGCCTGACTGATCGCCAGACCTTCCTCGGTACACTGCTTGAGCCACTTGATAATTTCGATGTCGCGCTGCGAGTAGAGCCGATGACCGTGATCGGAGCGAGTCGGGCGCGGAACGCCATAGCGCTGCTCCCATGCGCGTAGCGTCGAAACATTGACCTGGGTCTGCTGGACGACCGCCTTAATGTTGTATCGTGGAACGTCGGACAGTGCCAGCAGGCGATGGACCTGCTCCAACATGGGGGTTTCTCCATCTCTAGAACGGTCAAGCGTCGGCATGCGCGCCGCGGCGTTTGCAGAGCAACGGAGCCGGGGAGCAATACCACGCACACGGTCAGCGCCTGGTGCTCACCCTGCAGTGTGGCAGTTGCGACAACAGGGTGAAGCAAGGTTCCTCGCTTCCTCCCCTCCTTTTGGCTAGGACTGTAGGGCTTTATTATAGTATACGCAGAGGGAATGTCAAACGCCGTAGTGCATACTCTGACGTAGGGTTAGGACTTCACAACTCTGCCTTCTGCACACGATCTGCATAAGCCTTGCATAGTATATGTGTGAGACATTTTGATTGACGCACTCGCTTTCTCAGCAGTATAATCCCGGTGAAACCCGCAGATACTCTTGACACTACTGAGCTTCGATATGCTCAACGCGAAGAGGTAAGACGAGTCACTCGCGGGTGAAACTTTATGACGCAGCGCGTTGCTGTGAAGGACCAGTCAGGCAGAAAGGAAAGGGGGTGACCCACATGACCGACAAACCACAGAACGACCTTGTGCCCGATCAGTGGAAGCCGCTGTTCAACAACGCGGAGTGGTTGGTGCATGACATCGTCGTGAAGACGATCTATGGCGGGATGATTATCGCGGTGATTGCTCACGTATTGTGCTGGGCCTGGACACCCTGGATTAGGTAAGACTTTGGAGGCATTCTTATGAAAGATCGACCGTTCGAGTTCCGGACATCGGTGGTGGTCTCCACCCTGCTAGGTCTCGTGATGGCGCTGCTCATCCACTTCGTGGTGCTCAGCTCAGGTGCGTTTAACTGGCTCAGGGCTCCCTGAACGACGTTATTATTCTGCCTGGCGCTCGTAAAGAGATGAGGACAGCGGGCTGGCACGTGGCAGCGCATCAGCCCCTGTCCTGTCTTTACGCGGTACGTGGATCCAGGTGCTGGCTTTGCCTGTGGAGACGTACAATCTTCGCGTAAGCCAATCCGTACGCTAGAAAGCGAGAGCACACGATGTCCGCTGTGCCACGCGCGCTGCCGCTGCCGAGTGGAGAGACTCTCCCCGCTGAGGCGATTTCCTCCACAGGCTCGCAGGCAGCATCCGCTGAGGTTATTCCATTCTCGATTATCGAGGAGTTCTACAAGCGACCTGGAAAGACGCTTGCAGCGCGTTTCTTCGGAGTCGATCCGTTCGATTTCTGGATCGGTCGCTTCTATGTTGGGTTGTTTGGCGCGATATCGATCATCGGCATCATTCTTGGGGTGGTATTCTATCTCTACGAGGGTGTGGTCAACGAAGGAACACTCAACATCCTGGCGATGCGCATCGAGCCGCCGCCGGTATCGCAGGGATTGAGCGTTGATCCGGCGCAACCAGGCTTCTTCTGGTTCCTGACGATGGTTGCGGCAACTATCGCATTCGTCGCTTGGATGTTGCGTCAGATCGACATCAGTCTGAAGCTCGATATGGGCATGGAAGTGCCGATTGCATTCGGCGCGGTCGTGTCGTCGTGGATTACCCTCCAGTGGCTGCGCCCGATCGCGATGGGCGCCTGGGGGCACGGGTTCCCACTGGGTATCACCCACCACCTCGACTGGGTGTCGAATATCGGCTATCAGTACTATAACTTCTTCTACAATCCGTTCCATGCCATCGGTATTACGTTGCTCTTTGCATCGACCCTCTTCTTGCACATGCACGGTTCGGCAGTGCTGAGTGAGGCGAAGCGGAATATCTCGGAGCAGAACATCCACGTCTTCTGGCGCAACATCCTTGGGTATAGCATCGGCGAGATCGGTATCCACCGCGTCGCGTTCTGGACGGGTGCAGCGTCGGTGCTGTTCTCGAACCTCTGCATCTTCCTTTCTGGAACGTTTGTCAAGGACTGGAACGCGTTCTGGGGTTTCTGGGATAAGATGCCGATCTGGAACGGTATCGGCCAGGGGGCGCTGGTGGCAGGTCTGGCGTTGATGGGCGTTGGCTTGGTGCTGGGGCGCGGTCGTGAGACGCCGGGTCCGATCGACTTGCACGATGAGGAGTACCGTGACGGTCTGGAAGGGACGATTGCCAAACCGCCGGGGCATGTCGGTTGGATGCAGCGTCTGCTCGGCGAGGGGCAGGTTGGCCCGATCTACGTCGGTTTGTGGGGGGTCATTTCGTTTATCACCTTCTTTGCCAGTGCGTTCATCATCCTGGTGGATTATGGTCGTCAGGTTGGTTGGAACCCGATCATCTATCTGCGTGAGTTCTGGAATCTGGCAACCTACCCGCCACCGACCGAGTATGGTCTGCGTTGGGACGTGCCGTGGGATAAGGGTGGCGCTTGGCTGGCAGCGACCTTCTTCCTGCACATTTCTGTCCTGACCTGGTGGGCGCGTCTTTACACGCGCGCAAAGGCGACCGGCGTCGGCACACAGCTGGCGTGGGGGTTCGCTTCGGCGCTGTCGCTCTACTTCGTCATCTATCTGTTCCACCCGCTGGCGCTTGGCAACTGGAGCGCCGCGCCTGGTCACGGCTTCCGCGCGATCCTCGACTGGACGAACTATGTGAGCATCCACTGGGGCAACTTCTACTACAATCCGTTCCATATGCTCTCGATCTTCTTCCTGCTCGGATCGACGCTGCTCCTGGCGATGCACGGGGCAACCATCGTCGCCACCTCGAAGTGGAAGTCGGAAATGGAGTTCACCGAGATGATGGCGGAAGGTCCCGGCACACATCGCGCCCAACTCTTCTGGCGCTGGGTGATGGGCTGGAATGCCAACTCGTACAACATTCATATCTGGGCATGGTGGTTCGCGGCATTCACCGCGATTACCGGCGCGATAGGCCTGTTCCTGAGCGGTACGCTCGTGACTGACTGGTATACATGGGGTGAGACGGCCAAGATCGTGGCGCCCTGGCCGAACCCTGACTGGGCGCAGTATGTCTTCCGGTAAGCGCGTGTGACTGAGCAGGTGCGCTGCACCTGCTCACCACGCGGCGGACCTGGCGTGGCGCCTTGTCTGCAGCACTGCTAGAGAGGAATAGAAGCGATGATCCAGCAGCCTCCAACGCTCTTTCCGGAAATCACGAATACCGTCCGCGGCAGGTTCTACATCGTGGCCGGCCTCATCTCGGTCGTTATGGCCGTGGCGAGTATCGCGATTTTCTGGTGGATCTTTTATACGGTGACCCCGGCGCCTGCGCCACCCCTCCAAAATCCGATCTACGTCAATTACACGCAGGAGCCGACAAGCGACTATCTCAGCGCCGAATCGCTCGCGGCAATGAATGCGTACATCACCGCTAATCCGCAACCGCAGGCGGTGCAGATCCTCAAGGGAATGACCACTGCGCAGATTTCGGCGTACATGGTGGCGCAGGTTTCGGGTGGTTTGAAGGTCGATTGTAGCTACTGCCACAATATCGCGAACTTTGCCCAGGAGGATGGCTATCCGAATGCGGCAAAGAAGGTGACGGCGCGCAAGATGATGCTGATGTCGGCAGACCTGAATCAGAACTATACGGCGAAATTGCCGGCATCGGTTGGCGGGTATCAGATCACCTGCGCGACCTGCCACAACGGAAAGGCGGCAGGGCTGGAGTCGTACCCGATTGAGATTATGAATACGCTGCCGAACGATTGGCGCCTACCACTCGATCTGGACTATCCTGGCGGTTTGGTCGTCACCGGCCGGAAGGATGTGTCGAACGCAGAGGTGGAGCAGAATCAGTTCGCAATGTACCATATGAACGTCAGTATGGGGCAGGGATGCACCTTCTGCCATAATGCGCGCTACTTCCCCAGCTATGAGATTGAGCAGAAGAACCACGCATTGATCATGCTCCAGATGACGAAGCATATTCAGGAGACGTATGTCGCGCCAGGCGGGCGAATCGCTGATGGCATTATGGCCGGTAAGAGCCCGTCGTGCTGGCTCTGCCACCAGGGCGCCAATATTCCGCCAGGAGCTGCAAAGCCAGGGCAGGTGCCCACGATGCTGTCGAGCACGCCGTAATGCGGCGCTGAAGGGTGTGTGATGCGTGCTGTGTGATGTGTGCAAGGGCGCATCACACAGCACGTTTGTTCTTAGGGAGATCGTGATATCATATCCGTCGCAGCGATCTTCTTCCATACTCGCAGGAGAGTGTACCAATGCCGGAATCAACTGCTCCGACTACATCATCCCGGTTGACGACTAGCCCGGCGGTGATGGTGCGGCGCTCCATCGAACTGATGAAACCGGTGACATGGTTTGCGCCGTCGTGGGCTTTCTTGTGCGGCGCTGTCGCCAGTGGCGCCAGTCAGTGGACATGGACTGATGTGGGGCGTATTGCGCTTGGTGTGCTGCTCGCCGGTCCGATCCTCTGCGGGATGTCACAGGTGGTGAATGATTACTGCGACCGCGATGTGGACGCGATCAATGAGCCGCAGCGCCTTATTCCGTCTGGTCTGGTATCGGCGCGGCAGGTGTTCATTACCGTTGGCGTGCTGGTTGTGCTCGGTCTGAGCATTGCGATGTTCCTCGGGCAGTACGTCGCCCTGATGACGGCGATTGGCATGGTGCTGGCGGTGATCTATAGCGCGGGTCCGATCCGCGCCAAACGGAACGGTTGGGCTGGTAACACGATTGTCGCGATTTCCTACGAAGGATTGCCCTGGATCGCCGGTCATCTGGCGTTCGGACCGCTGACGTTCGGGAGTGTGCTGATGGCGGCGCTCTTCTCGCTCGGTGCGCACGGCATCATGACGATCAACGATTTCAAGAGCATCGAGGGCGATCGGGTCAGCGGCATTCGTTCGATCCCGGTGCTGTACGGCGAGATTGCTGCGGCATGGACGGCGTTCGTGACGATCAATGTCGCGCAGATTCTGGTGGTGATGTATTTCCTTCACGTCAGGAACTGGATTATCGCCGGAATTATCGGCGCGCTGGTGCTCATGCAGATCCCAACCCAGTGGAAGTTCTTTTCGATCGCCGATCCGCGCAAACGCGCCATCTTCTACAATGCCAGCGGCATTGCCATGTTCGTGTGGGGTATGATGGCGGCAGCGATTGGGGTGCGAGGGTGATGCGGGCAGTGGAATGCGGGAACGTGTGGTGTGAATGCGGGGAACGTGGAACGCAGGCAGGTCGAAAATGTTCCCGCCTTGTGAGGTCGTTGCAGAGATGCGTCTCTGCCAGTCTGACCCCTGATCTCCGGGCTAGAAGGAGCGGTGTATGGACCCGGTTCTCGTGGTAGGCGCATCGGTCGGCGGCGCGACCGCTGCCGATACGCTGGCGCGCGCGGGTGTGCCGGTGGTGATGCTTGAACGTGATACGTCGTATGTCAAACCGTGCGGCGGCGCCGTGCCGCCGGTGGCGTTTACCGAGTTCGATTTGCCGGAAACCCTGATCTCGCGCAAGGTGCATCACGCGCTGGTGCATTCACCGAGCGAGCGGGTCGTCGAAATCGAGGTCGCCGGCGTCCATCATACCGATCAGGACTATATCGCCATGTGCTGTCGCGAGGAGTTCGATCGGTACATTCGTCAGCGCGCTGTGCAGCATGGTGCAACTCTGATCGAGGGCCAGCTGGTCGATCTGACGTTCGATAAGGACGGCGTGACTGCGACCTACCGCGAGCGGTTCGGCAGCGCGCGTCAGCAGTTGCGCGCTGTGACGGTGATCGGCGCCGATGGGGCGTACTCGACGACTGCGAAACTGCTGGGGTTACCCAATCTGCCGCGTTGCGTCGCCATCCAGCAGCGTATTCGTCTGCCCGCCAGCAAAATGGCGCGCTGGGAAGATACCGCCGATCTCTATCTGGGTCCTGAGGTCAGTCCTGATCTATACGCCTGGGCGTTCCCCAAGAGTGATCACGTCGCTGTCGGCATCGGAACCGGACCGGCGCACAGCAAGCGCGCCCGTGAATTGCTCGCCAATCTGAAGCGGCGGATTTCCCGCGATCTCGAAGGCGGTGAGATAATTCTGGAAGAGGCGCACGCGCTGCCGATGGAACCGCGTGAGCATATGGCATTCGAGCGCGCGATGCTGATCGGTGATGCGGCTGGTCTGGTGGTGCACACATCGGGTGAGGGTATCTATTGGGCAATGAAGAGCGGCAAGATGGCAGCGGAAACGCTGATCGCCAGCTTGCCCGATGCGTCGCTCGCTGCGTTGCGTCGCTATGAACGTCAGTGGTGGAAAACCTACGGCACGATGTATCGCTTCCTCGTCTGGTTGCAGAAATGGGGATACGGGAATGTACGGCAGATGGAAGTCTTCACCGATATGTGCCGCAACCTGGATGTGCAACGCCTGACGTTCGAGTCCTACATGCACAAGAAGATGACACCGGCGCCATGGCTGGCGCAGGTGCGTATGACGGCGGATATCATCGCTGCGCAGGTGCGTCATTATCTGCCGCGTCGTCGATCTAGCCAGCCGGCGGTCGCCTGAGTTCGGCGTGTGGGTGGAGACGATACGTATGCCAGTATGCCTTACGCTGCCAATCTATGCCGTTCTGGCGCTGGGCGTCGCAGTAACGCTGCCCGCAATTGTTGATCGCCTGTCGTCCGGTGCGTTTTCGTGGGCGTTCGGTCTGGCAACGGTCGGGGTTGTCGGTGCGCTCGTCGGGCTGGCGCTGACCCGCGATGATCTGTCGCTGCGCGGTGTGTATGTCGCTCATCTGTGTGCAACTGTTGTATGGGTTTGGATGGAGATCGGGGGGCGCACATCCGCCGGGTTCCGCGCGCGCCGCCTGGGTTTCGCACGGCGAAGCTCGTTGTGGCAGGAGATGATGTGGATCGCGCCCGCGGGGGGTGTTGGTGCGCTCACATGGGAAGGCGCCACTCAATGGGGGGTGTGGACGTTCGTTCTGTGCTGGTGGGGGCATCTGACCATACGTCTGACGGCGTATGCGTCCGCTCATACGCGCGATGGCGGCCCTCTCATTTGGCCCCCCTGGTTTGCCGTCGGGTTGCCGCCTGCTCAGGTGTTGAGTGCAATCTTTCCGCTGACCGTCAGCGTGACGACGGCGACGTGCGTGTGGCTGGCTGCCGACGCACTTGAGCAAGGGTTGACAACGGTGCAGGGTGTTGGACTGGCGCTGCTCGCGGTTCAGGCGATGCTGGCGTGTGCAGCGCTCTGGCTCGATGTTCTGCCGGTCGATGTGTGGATCTGGCGGCTGACGCAGGTTTGGTACGGCGTACAGCGACGACCCCTGGCATCGGCGGCGGCGCGTCTGCCGCGCGACTAGGGTCCTCCCGCAGGTTTGTGCGCCTGCGGGAGGGTGTGTGGTGTGTCAACTGCGCATTGCAATGACCGGAATGGTTGCGTGTTTGATGACTCGCGC
This sequence comes from Roseiflexus sp., assembly GCA_041641515.1. Taxonomy (GTDB): domain Bacteria; phylum Chloroflexota; class Chloroflexia; order Chloroflexales; family Roseiflexaceae; genus Roseiflexus. Next base: position 8,512 of record JBEPYG010000038.1, on the reverse strand, counting down.
GGTTGTGGTGCCCTGCCAGATATCCTCACTCGAGCGCGGTCCGTGGGTCGCCATAATGACCAGATCGATCTTTTCGGCGTTGCAGTAGCTCAGGATGGCGGTATGTGCGCGCCCCTCAGCGGTGGCGGTGATGACGTTGACATCGTGCGCGCGAGCGCGGTCGGCCAGCGCTTGGATGTGGTCTTTGTCGATCTGGTACAGTTCACGCGGTGAACGTGCAGCCATGCGCGCTTTCATGTCTGTTTCGGAAGGAAGCAATCGGTCATCCCCAAAGACGTGGAGCAGGTGAAGTTCAGCACCGACCGACTTTGCAAACTCAGCGGCCTGATCGAGGGGATCGTCAGAACGGGGTGATAGGTCGAGGGGGAAGAGCACCCGTCCAATCGATGCCGGGAGCGCGCCGTTTCGCGGAAGCGCCAGCAGCGGCAGGGGTCCCTCGATCATGAACTTTTCATAGTCGCTCATCATCGCCAGCAACCGATTGATGAAGTTGTGGCGGGTGGGGAGTATCGCCAGAAGACCGCCGGTTGTGCTGGCAATTTCGTCGAGCATGGGGCGATGTCGCTTCTTTTCGACCTTGAGTAATTCGTAGACCAGCCCATTGCCCGAAGGCAGCGCCTCCAGCGCCGATGCCATCTGTCGTTCGGCATAACTGCGGTAGCGTTGACCAAGGACATGGAGGATACGCAGTGGTCTGCCAATTGAAGAAGCGAATGCGGCAACGTTCGGCAGCAGCGCAAAACCCTTGTCGATCGCCGTTGTGGAAAACACAATCGGAACATTATTGATACGCATCGCATCACTCCTGCCATCTATGTAAGGTATCGTTCTGGTCGGTCTGCTATCAATACGCACTCGATGACTCCTAACCGGGTAAGGCGCTGTGCGCCATCGTACTCGTTATGTTAACAAATACGCACAACTGCCTGCCCATGGATGTTCTGAGGCGTCTGCCGGCGCATTGTACCGCACGTTCGACATCAGCAAACAACCCCTGCGCATGCCGGTGCGAATGCGAGAGCGGTGCGCGTCAAACTGGCAGCAATTGTGTAGCGGTTGTAGACGTTTTCTTAAGAGGCAGATGTATTATAATCTAATCGCACGCTTCTCACAAGTCAAAATGTGTTGACAGAGCGGGGGAAACCAATGTCAACCTATACGCCCGAACAGCTTGCCCGCCGTGATGCGAGCGTCTGGACGAAAGTTCAGGCGGTGCTGGCGCCGATCCAGTTTCTTGCCTTTCTCGTCAGTTTTGGTCTGGTGATCCGCTATCTGGCGACGGGCGAAGGCTACATGACGGCGACCGTCAGCGTGTGGATCAAAATCGCGCTGTTGTGGGCGATCACAATCACCGGCATGATCTGGGAAAAGGAGATTTTCGGGCGTTGGTTTTTGGCGCCGGAGTTCTTCTGGGAAGATGCCGGAAATGCGCTGGCGATGGTCATGCATAACCTGTATTTTCTCGCTGTTTGGTTGCACTGGTCACCTGACGCGATTATGACGTTGATGCTGGTGGCGTACTGTACCTACCTGATCAATTGTGCACAGTTTGTCTACCGCGGCATTCAAACGGGTCGGCAACGGCGGAAGATGCGCACCGGCAGGCAGACAGGGGTGGCGGTTCGCCACGGCTAATGAGGTGCTGTTTACGTATGGAAATGACGCGCGCCATTGTTATTACTGCGCCACATCGTCTCGAACTGCGCGACGTAACACTGATAGATGCAGGACCTGATGATGTTGTGGTGCAGACTGCCTATACGTCGGTGAGCGCCGGAACGGAACGGATGTTGTTAGCGGGGCGCATGCCGCATCCAATGTTGCAGTTTCCGGTCGTGCCGGGGTACGAGACCGTTGGTCGCGTGGTCGGGCGTGGTGCAGCGGTTCCACCGGAGTATGACGGTCGTTGGGTCTACGTTGGCGGTGCGCGTTGCTTCCACGATGTCAATCCGGCGTGGGGCGGGCAATCGGCGATACTGCTGGTCGATTATCGCCGAGTGGTCCCGCTCGATGGCGTGCAACCGGATCATGGCGTACTCCTCGCGCTGGCAGCGACGGCGTTACATGGCATTGACCTGATTGCCGGCGCCGATCAGAACCTGAACGGCAGGCGGGTTCTGGTGCTGGGTCAGGGACCGGTGGGTCAGTTTGCAGCACGCATGGCGCGGGCGCGTGGCGCATGGGTGGCGGTCAGCGACCGGGTTGCAAGTCGCCTGGAGCGTAGCGTTGCTGATGTACGCATCGATGTGACAGCCGAGTCGCTCAGCGCGGCAGTGCAGCAACCGGTCGATACAGTGATTGAAGCGACCGGTTCGATGGCGGCGTTGAGTGATGCGCTCTCGCTGCTGGCGAATGATGGTACCGTATTGCTCCTTGGCTACTATGACGAATTGCGTTTGCCGTACATGCCCCTGTTTCTCAAACAGGCGCGGATGCTGACGGCAAAAGAGTGGGCAGCGGGCGATCTTCAGCGGAGTCGCGATATGCTGGCGGATGGAGTGCTTGATGCAGCAGCGCTGATCACGCATCGCATGCCGCTCGAACAGTTTGAGTCCGCCTACGCGACGGCGCTGAATGATCCGGAGTGTCTGAAGCTGGTTATTGAATGGGGTGGGGGTGTTGAACGGGGCGCATGAACGTTCAACATGTTGCATAAAGACGTCAGGGGGATGCGATGGCGCCACGAATGATTGCAATCTATGGGAAAGGTGGGATGGGGAAGAGTTTCTTCACCTCCAACCTAACAGCACGGCTGGCATACGATGGCTATCGCGTGTTGCAACTTGGCTGTGATCCGAAACACGACTCGTGCAATACGATCTTCGGCGGTCATTCGCTGCCGACATTGGGCGAGCAGTGGCGCCTATTTCGCGAGGCGGGTAAGGAAGATCAACTGTCGATCGGTGATGTCATCTTCCGCAATGAGTTGCGTCCTGGGGTTGTTATCTTTGGATGTGAACTCGGTGGTCCTGAGGTTGGACGTGGTTGCGGCGGGCAGGGGATCTCGACCGGCTTCAAGGTGCTCGAAAACCTGGGGATGAGCCGCTGGAATCTCGATTTCATTGTGATGGACTTTCTCGGTGATGTCGTATGTGGTGGATTTGCCACGCCACTCGCGCGTTCGCTTGCCGAGCAGGTGATCATTCTCGTTGGGCATGACCGGCAGTCGCTCTACGCAGCGAATAATATCGCGCGCGCAGCGCAGTACTTCCGCTCAATGGGTGGCACGACCCAGATTCTGGGGCTGGTGGTGAACCGTGATGATGGAAGTGATACCGCCGATCAGTATGCCGAAGCGGTCGGGTTGCCCATCCTAGCGCGTGTACCGTTGAGTCGCAAGGTTCGCGAACTTGCCGATGCCTGCCGTCTGGCGCTGGAGGACGACCAATTCAACCAGATTTTCGGCGACCTGGCAGGACGCATCGTGCGGCGTGAATTGCAACCGGTCGATGAGTATACGCCACTGAGTTACGAGGATTTCCTGCGGGTGTTCGGCGCAGAAGAGCCGCCTGGGCGGCCAGACTCGGCGCGAGAAGCAGACCTGTTTGGTGATAAAGCGCCGGTCTTTACGATGCCGATCCTGACGCTAAAGCCGGTCATTCCGCAGGTCCAAGTGACCGATCCGGTGCAACTCAAAGTGCAACAGATGATCGAATCGATCGGTATGTATGTCACCGATATGGTGCGAAGTGAGCGCGAAGGTATTACGGTCACCTCTGGCTCGGTCGAGATCCGGCTGGGAGAACCGAAAGACCTCGAACATAAAGTGGCATTCCTGTCGGCATTGCGGCGATCAGGGCAGTCATTCAGTTTCGTTGATCTGCGCTATGCTGATGCGCCGACGTATCGGTAGTGAAATGTGGGAACGTGTGTAGCATTTAATAGGAAATGTGGGGAATACCATGCAGGTGGAACAGACCGTAGTCGATCTCAAATACCTGAACCGGTTGCTGGTTGAACGGATGAAGGTCAAACGGCGACCGGTTGCAGTGACCTACTGTGAAACCTGTCCACCTCCAGGGTATGAACCGGTGAACGTCGTGGCGTGCGCGATCATCCGTGAGGCAGAGGCGGGTCGGCGGGTGTATGTCGATGCACACCATCACGATTGCTGGGTGGGGCAATATCACCTTGGATGGTTGCCGGACGCCGGAGCACTGATCACCGAGGGTCAGTATCTGACGATGGCGCAGGGGTTCTTTACGGAGGATGGAGCGCGGCGGAATAAGGCGCAGAGTTCAGTGCTGCCTGCCGGTTCGATTGCAGCGCTTGCAGCTGCGCCGCTCGATGATGTGCCGGAAGGAACGCCGGTTGATGTGCTCGTCTGTATCACCGATCCAATGCATGCCATGCAGATTGCAGGTGCAGCGTCGGTTCGCGAGGGAATCTTTCCGATCGGAGAGGTAGGTCCCTCGGCATGTGCGTCAATCTTTGCAACACCGCGTCTCAAGCGTAATAGCGTCTTTACGACGGGTGACGGCGGTGGAAGGATGCACAATCGGGTGGCGCCGGGTGAAATGTTCATCGCCATACCGCGGGAACACTTTCGGTATATCATCGAGGTGATCGAAAACTTCAGGATCGATCCAGAGGAGATGCGGCGGTTGATTATGCCGTCGCATGCGCGGCGGAGCAACGATTCGTTGTGACGCCGGTACATCGCCGGCACACAAACGTATCGCGGTCTGATAAGATAGTTGTATCCGGGTTCTTATCTGACAGGCAAGGAGAGGTGCTATGGACTTCCTGATTCTTCTGCAAGCAGAGCCGTCCCCCTGGCCCGTTTGGTCAGGGTATGCGCTCTGTTTCGTGCCGTTGGCGGCGGTGATCCTTGGCTTTATCATTGCGGCGCGGTTTACTGACAAACAGGCAACATCAACCTATCTGCGGCTCGACCCGGCGAAGGCGAATGAGCCGGAGAAGCAGTAGTGCGGTTGGAAGCGCCAAGAACTGAGAACTAAGAACTGAGAACCGAGAGCTGGGAAGCGACAGCACGCGCTCGAGAGTCAGGTTTTTGGTTCTGGCGGGAAGGCATGCGTGAGTAGCTGTCTTTCCGCTGGCAATGTAGTAACGAGTATGTCGTACTCTTTGTGAAGTTCATCACCTCCTCTGTCTGGTTTTCCCTCCTTGTCTGAAAGGTGCATTCGATGGAGCCAATCGCGCTAAGCGCTGAGCAAACGCAGAGCCATCCATGCAAACTGCATCCGCAGTCGATGTGTCCGGCGTTCGGGTCGCTGCGCATTCTGAGTCGGATCGAAGGATCGCATCCGGTCATGGCGACCGATACCGGGTGTCTGTACGGGTTAACATTTGTGACCCATTTCTATGGTGCGCGCAAGTCGATCCTGGCGCCGACGCTCGGCAGCGCCGAGTTGTATTCTGGCGAGATTGTCGAGGGAACGCGCGCCGCAATCGAGGCGGCAGCGCGTGAGCCAGGGTGCCGCCTGGTGCCGGTAGTGTCGCTGTGCGTAGCTGAAACGGCGGGCATGCCAGAGGAGTTGCTGCCACGCAAGGTTGGCGATGCCGAGGTCGTGCTGGTGCGCGTACCCGCCTATGCGATCCATTCGCATCCGGAAGCGAAAGATGTGGCGCTTGAAGCGTTGCTGCGTCGGCTGGGCGACCGCGAAGGACCGCGCGAGGCGCGCACGGTTGTGGTGGTCGGCGAAGTCTTTCCTGCCGATCAACTGGCAATCGACGCCATCCTGCGGCGGATGGGGGTCGAGGCGACCATTGCACTGCCGGGCCGCTCGATCGACGATCTGCAGCGCGCCGGTCGAGCGACGGCGTTGGCGCCGCTGCACCCGTTCTACAAAGGGGTGACGCGCCTCTACCGTGAATGGGGCGCATCGGTGGCAGGTGGTGCGCCGGTAGGCATAAGCGGTACGTATGCCTGGCTTAAGTCGATCGGCGCCTTACTGGAACTCGACCCTGCACTGGTCGATCAGGTGGCGGAAGAAGAGCGCGACAAAGCGCAGGCAGTCCTGGCAGCGAAGTCGCTCAAAGGGGCGCGGGTGCTGGTGACCGGCTATGAGGGCACCGAACTGGCGTATGCGCGTCTCCTGGTCGAGGCGGGCGCCGAAGTTCCGTATGTCTCCACTTCGATTGGTGTCGATCCGCTTTCACTCCCCGATGAACTGTGGCTGAAAGCGCGCGGCACGCAGGAGGTTGTCTATCGCAAGGCGCTGGAAGAGGATATGGCAGCGCTCGACCGGTATGCACCCGATTTTGTGCTGGGAACGACGCCGTTCGCGGCAGCGGCGAAGGAGCGCGGCATTCCGGCAATGTACTTCACCAATCAACTGGCGTCGCGTCCCTTTTTCCTCAGCAGCGGCATGGCTGCGACCATTGGTTTTGTGGCGGAAACCTTGGAGCGCGCCGGTCGCTATCGTGACATGGTTGCCTTTTTTGCGGAGTGATCGGCTATGCCCCCTGCACTCATTCGTGATCTGTCTGATACGTCTGGATACTGGGCAGCGGTGTGGACGATGTGTGCCATGCCCGATGTCCATGTGATCGCCGATGCGCCGGTCGGGTGTTTCAATCTGGTGGCAACAGCAGTGCCCGACTATACTGATGCTGTGCCGCATATCGAAAATATGACCCCGGCGACGATCACCGAACAGGAGGTTGGCGGGAAGGGGACCAGCGACAAGGTGCGCTGGACATATGACAATCTTCGCGCCAGCGGTGCGCTCGACGGAAAGCAACTGATCGTGATTTCGACCGCCGAGAGCGAAATGATCGGCGCCGATCTGTCGTCGGTAGTGGCGACGCTTGGTGAAGGAACGCGGTTCTACTGGAGCAATTCGCTGTCGGAAGATGAATGGGCCGGGCGCGATCGCGTGTTGCGCTGGTTGTGGGAACAGTTTGGCGCGCCGCACGCGACCGGTATGCAACCGGTTCCGGGTACGGTCAATATTATTGGTCCAACCTACGGATGTTTCAACTCGCCATCAGATCTGGAAGAAATCAAGCGCCTGATTGTCGGCGCCGGCGGACGGATCAATCTGGTCTATCCCATGGAAGCGACGCTGGCAGACACGCCGCGTCTGGCAGCTGCACAGGTCAATGTGGTGATGTACCGTGAGTTCGGCGCCGGTCTGGCGGGAATGCTCGGTCAACCGATGCTCTACGCTCCTTTCGGCATGCGCGAAACGACAGAGTTCGTGCGTGAGCTGGGGCGACTCCTGGGTACATCCGAACAGGCGGAGTCGTTCATCGCCGCTGAAAAACGCACGACACTGCGCGCCGTGTGGGACCTGTGGCGCGGACCGCAGGGGGACTGGTTCGGCACGACTGATGTCGGTATCGTTGCAGGGCGGTCGTATACCGAAGGGTTGGCGCGCTACCTGGGGGACGAATTGGGGATGAAGATCGCCTTTGCGTCCGCCCGTCCGCGCCGTCCCAACGACCCGGACAACGACACCATTCGCCAGATGCTGCATCGGCGCGCACCAGCCTTCGTCTTCGGCTCGATCAACGAAAAAATCTATCTGTCCGAGGCAGGCGCAAAGTTCGCGCGCTTCTTCATGGCGGCGTTCCCCGGACCGACGGTGCGCCGCGCAGTCGGTACGCCGTTCATGGGGTATCGTGGCGCGGTCTACGTGGTGCAGGAGATTGTCAACGGGCTGTACGACACCCTGTTCAACTTCCTGCCGGTCGATCAGGCGTACAGTATGATGCGCGGCGGTCCGCCAAAGATCGAGTCGGCGCCGGGCAACCTTCCCTGGTCGCTCGAAGCGAAAGCTGTGCTCGACGAGGCGCTGGAAAAACTCCCCTACATCCCGCGTATTTCGGCAAGCCGCCAGCTGCAGATGCAGGTCGAGTCACTGGCGCGTGAGCGTTCGCTCGAGGAAATTACGCCCGACCTGGTGCGCGAGGCGCTGGCGAGTTCAGGGATCTAGCACGAGACGTTCGACCCTGATGATATGCTCCAGCAACCCACGGCATGCGCGGTCGATCATGTCGTAGACGTCGCGAAAGCGCCCATTGTAGTAAGGGTCGGGAACATCGCGGAGACCGATATCGGGCGCGTAGTCCAGCAGCAGGCTGAGACGCACAAGCGAACTGCCGGGCATGCGGCGCAAGGCGTCGAGGTGGGCGCGTTCGGCGGCAACGATGTAGTCGAAACGTGTGAAATCTTCGGCATGGACGACACGCGCGCGATGGGAGTAACGGATGCCGCGTTCGGCAAACAGCGCAGTCACGCCTGGGTGCGGCGGGTCGCCGACATTCCATGCCCCTGTGCCGGCTGAGTCGGTTTTGATGCGCCCGCTCAACCCTGCCTGCTCGACATAATGACGAAAAATGCCCTCAGCCATGGGGGAACGGCAGATATTCCCCGTACAGACGAACAGTACACTGATGATTCTGGCATTCACGCCGCCCACCTGTATTCCTGGTGTATCATGGCGTAAGCAATATGGCGCCCGTTATTGATTGAAAGTATACCATAGTTCATGGAGACGCTCACTGAACGACTGTCCGCCGTGCGCGAGCGGATCGTCGCTGC
>JBEPYG010000037.1:0-18984 GCA_041641515.1 Roseiflexus sp. | reverse complement strand
AGTACCGCTACACGACGAAGGACGCACGCGGGAAGTCGGCGGTTGACTGCGCGTATCATCGCGCAACATGCTTCGTAAAGGAAAACGCATGGAAGCAGTTCCTATGTCATCACCCGACATGACCGATGCAGAGCGCACTGCGATCATGAACGTGCTGCACAGTCCAGTCCTGAGCATCGGACCGTATGTGCAGCAGTTCGAGCAGCGCCTGGCGGCATTCGTCGGTGCACGCTACGGTGTCGCTGTCAATTCCGGGACGAGCGGTTTGCATTTGAGCATCATTGCCGCCGGCGTGACCGAGTACGACCTGGTTGTCACCACGCCATTCTCGTTCATTGCTTCGGCAAACTGCATTCTGTACGAGCGCGGTATTCCAATCTTCGTCGATGTCGATCCGGTCACCGGCAATATTGATCCTGAACAGGTACATGCAGCAGTCAGCGATCTATCACGCGGCGGGATGACGGCGCGTCGCTGGTTGCCGCCTGCGTTGCACAACAGTCGCTACGGTCGGCTCAAAGCGATCCTGCCGGTCCATGCCTTCGGTCAGCCGGCGGATATGACGCCGATTGTCGCCATTGCCCGGCGGCGGAACCTGGTCGTGATCGAGGATGCGTGCGAAGCGCTGGGCTCGGAATATCGCCACCATCCGGCAGGAACCCTCGGCGACCTGGCCGTGTTTGCTTTCTATCCGAACAAGCAGATTACCACCGGCGAGGGCGGCATGATCGTGACGCAGAACGAGGAATGGGCGTCATTGCTGCGCAGTCTGCGTAATCAGGGTCGCGACATTTTTGATGCCTGGTTGAACCACACCCGTCTGGGGTTCAACTACCGACTCGATGAACTGAGCGCAGCGCTGGGATGTGTGCAAATGCAGCGCATCCACGAATTGCTGGCGAAGCGAGCGCAGGTTGCTGCCTGGTATCACGAGCGACTGGCAAACCTCGAACTGGTCGAGCGACCGACTATAGCTGCCACCACCACTCGCATGAGCTGGTTTGTCTATGTGATACGGATCAAGCCTCCTGCTGCGCGTGACATGGTGATACGTTATCTGGCAGCAGCAGGGGTCCCCAGTCGCCCTTATTTCACGCCGATCCACCTGCAACCGTTCTACCGGAAGCGGTTTGGGTTCCGGCGAGGCGATTTCCCGATAACCGAGCGTTTGGGAGACACATCGCTGGCATTGCCCTTCTCAAGTGTGATGACCGAGTCGCAGGTAGACATGGTCTGCGAACGGTTGCGCGAGAGCCTGGAGCAATCGATCAGGCGCGAGGATATGGTGAATGTGTCGTGAACGGCGGATCGATGGAGCACAATGCAGTATCCCGATACAGCGCACCTGGACGCCGATTGTGGCAGTCTGGGCGAATGTCTGCCCGGCTTGGCGGTGCAGCTATCGTCACGCTTGCCGTCCTGGCGATGAGTTCCGGGTGGTGGCTTCCGGCGCTCGGCGGTTTTCTGGCGTTGTCGGGGCAACCGGCGCCGGTGGATGCAATCGTTGTATTGGGCGGCGGCTTCCCGCTTCGCGATCAGCACGCTATCGACCTCTACCGGGAAGGGTGGGCGCGGGAAATCTGGCGCACCGGCGATATGCCGGGCGGCTCGCTCGTCGTCCAGAAAGCTAGACGTCTGGCAACTGTCCAAGGAGTGCCCGACGCGGCATTCATCCCACTGGTGACCGATAGCACCTGGACTGACGGACGTGAGATTGCCCGGATGGCGCAGGATCGCAAGGTCGAACGGGTGTTGATTGTGACCGACTGGCCCCACAGCCGACGGGCAATGTGCGTGATCAGGCGTCACCTTGCAGGAACGGGCACGATTGCGATCTACGACGGTCCACGCAACCCGCCCTACACCCCTGCCGACTGGTGGCAAAATCCTGAAGGTCGTCGCATCGTACCGGGTGAACTGCTCAAGACGGTCTACTACTTTCTGCGATTTGGTGTGACGCCCTGGGAATGTTAGACACATCGCGCCAGGATGCATTGTGGCAGCGTGGCGCGAGATGATGGAGGCGAGCTATGTTCCGTTCTGCGTCGGCATTTCGTTTCCTTGGCATCGATGCCCTGGCATTGACGGTGTCTGTGTTCATTGCCTATGCCCTGCGTCTTGAGCGTCTCGATCTGGCGGAATACTGGAGGTCGTGCGTGCTGTTCGCCGGTATAGCTCTGATCGTGGCGCCAACGCTCTTTGCACTGTGCGGGGTGTATGCCCAGTACTGGCGCTATGCGTCGTTCTATGAATTCAGCTTGCTGGCATGTGCCATCGCGTGCGCCGGGGTTGTGCTGACCGGGATCATCCTGCTCATGCGCGCCCTATTTACGGGCATTGCAGTTGTGCCGTTATCGGTTCCGGCGATCTTCGCAATGCCTGCCCTGGTGTTGACCGCGCTTCCGCGGTTGAGTATGCACTCGCGATTTCACCCTTCCTCGCGGCGTCATCCGCGCGACGGCAGCAACCGCGTGCTCATTATGGGGGCAGGCGAAGCGGGAGCGATGATCGTCCGCAGCATGCGCGATGCCCGTCGAGATACGGTTATCGTCGGTTTTATCGATGACAATCCGCGCAAGCAGGGCATCCGGATCAACGGCGTCCCGGTGCTTGGGGATCGACGTGATATTCCTCGTATCGTCGCCGACTATCATATCAACGAAGTTATTATCGCGATGCCTAGCGCGCCGGGCAAAACAATCCGCGACATTGTTGCAATCTGCGAGCAATCCGGTGCACGTACCAAAATCATCCCGGGCATTGCCGAACTGGTCGATGGGCGTTTCAGCGTGAATCACATTCGCGATGTACAGATCGAGGACCTGCTTCGACGCGCGCCGATCAAGACCGATATGCAGGCGGTGGGTGCGCTCATTGCCGGTCGGCGTGTGATGGTCACCGGCGGCGGTGGCTCGATCGGCAGCGAAATCTGCCGCCATGTGCTGCGTTACGAACCCGCCGAATTGATCATTCTCGGGCATGGCGAGAACAGTGTCTTTGCCATTCATAATGAACTGCAACAATGGTTGAACGCTTCACGCACGTCATCAGATTCCGATGGCAGCGGATCGGGTTCATCGCGCCGTGTTCCCGTCCTGCACACAGTAATCGCCGACATCCGCTTCGCCGAGCGGGTCCATTCCGTCTTCGAGCAGTATCGTCCGGACATCGTGTTTCATGCCGCGGCGCACAAGCACGTCCCACTCATGGAAGCAAACCCGGTCGAGGCGGTCACCAATAATGTGTTGGGCACCCGTAACCTGCTTGACGCGGCAATTGTCACCGGCGTCGAACGTTTTGTGATGATTTCAACCGACAAAGCGGTGAATCCGACCAGCATCATGGGAAGCAGCAAGCGCGCTGCCGAACTGCTGGTTCATCACGCGGCAAAACGCAGTGGTCGGGCGTTCATGGCGGTACGCTTCGGCAATGTGCTTGGCAGTCGCGGCAGTGTTGTGTGGACGTTTAAGCAACAGATTGCAGCGGGTGGTCCGGTGACAGTCACTCACCCTGACATGCAGCGCTATTTCATGACGATCCCTGAGGCGGTGCAACTGGTATTACAGGCGGCAGTGCTTGGACAGGGCGGCGAAGTATTTACGCTCGATATGGGCGAGCCGGTCAGGATTCTCGATCTGGCGCGCGATATGATCGAGCTCTCCGGGTTGCAGGTCGGGCGCGATATCGATATCGCCTTTGTCGGATTGCGTCCAGGTGAAAAACTGTTCGAGGAGTTGTTTCTGCCTGGTGAACGGTATCATCGCACCGGTCACGAAAAAATCTTCATCGCACAGGATGCCGGTCGTCTGGCGCCTCCAGATGTGCTTGCACTGATTGCCGATCTCGAAGAGGCAGCGCTATCGGGCGACACACAGCGTACCGTGCGGCTGCTGCATCGGATCGTCGAACGCAGCCAGACGGCGCCGCAGCACATGCCGTGCGACGATCGGACCCAGGCGCCTGCCGACCTGCGCGCGCTGGCAGTTGGCGGCGTCTGACCGGAGATGCGCGCTTATCCAGGCAATCGCATACCGATCCGATACCCGCCATCGACGAAGAGCGCGCTGCCGGTGATGTAATCGGCATCATCACTTGCGAGAAACACAGCCGCACGTCCAATATCGCGCGGCGTCCCCAGACGGCCCCAGGGGATCTGCGTTCCGACACGTTGCAACTCTTCTTCTGTGGCGAACTTGCGTTCACCCGGGGTATCGATATGCCCCGGGTTGATCACATTGACGTTGATGCGGTACGGCGCCAGCTCGGCAGCTAGGGTCGGTGCGAACTGGTTTACCGCCGCCTTTGCCATGTTGTACGCGGCGCTGGTTGGCAACGGAATCTGGGAAAGGATCGAGCCGATGATGATAATCTTGCCTGGACCGCCACGCGCGACCATGTGGCGGGCAGCTGCCTGGCAGGTATGAAAGACGCCAAACTGGGTCACTTCAATGGTGCGCAACACATGCTCCCATTGCGCCTCTACGACATATTCGCGGATCGAGAACGCCGCGTTGGCAACCACAATATCGACCCGTCCAAACCGTTCGATAGCTGCGGCAAACACCTGCTCGACCGCCTCGCGGTCGGTCACATCGCCGTATACGACCAGCGCGCGCCTGCCGAGCGCCTCGATGTCGGCAGCGGTCGAGCGAGCATCGACCACGCCGGGTGTATCAGGCGGCAGATCGTTGATCACCACATCAGCGCCCTCCTCTGCCATACAGAGCGCAATACCCTGGCCAATGCCGCGCGCGGCGCCGGTGATAAGCGCAACTTTATTCTTCAATCGCTGCATTGCGTACCCTCTCAGTATGTGCCTTCAGCAAGGTGGAGATACCCAAAGCGGGACGGTTTGTGAAAATCGGCGGGAGTGGTGAAGGTCGGCGACCAGCAACTGAACTCGGGTTCACCATCACGCGGACGCTCGATGCGAAAGAGATTGATGCGCCAGACGGAAGGGAGCGCCCCGGATACTAGGCTGCGCCAGGGGAGCGCCAGCATGGCCGTCCAGTGTCCGGCATCGTCCTCCCGACGCACCCACCAGCGCGCATCGGCATTCCATGCCAGATCAACACGTAATGTGGTGCGCTCCTCGTGCAGGTTCTCGATCTGTGCATCGAAGAACACGCCATTCGGACTGATCTCGAACTCGAAATACACTGTCGGCGTCTCGGACCCTGGGCTGATGAACAACTCAACGACTTCTTCATCGTAAATCGGTTCATCGCGCTCACGGTACGTTCCCCAGATGTCACGATCAACACAGTCGAAGCGGACATACAGCCATTCCTGGTCATATCCCAGGCGCGCCATCGTTTGCTGCACCGCCGGTCCGCTGCCATCGGCGAGGATGAAAGGCGTGATGACCGGCAACCGTCCCCAGTCCCACGCGAACGGATCACTGTCCGCCGACCAGTCTGGCGGTACACGCGGCGCATCATATCGGGGCAATTCGTGTATTGTCATCATGCACACCTGAGGCGCAATTCCTGGCGCACACCACGCATATCAACCTCGAACTCCAGACCGATCACTGGAGGACGGCTGTAGTACCAGTGAAAGGCGTGAACCGCAGCTGCACCAAGAGGCGCGAACAACGTATCCGCCAGAAAGTCGAGCGGCGAGTGGACGGTGTAGACTGCCATGCTGGTCACGTCATCGACGCTGCATCCCAGCGCAGCCAGGCGTTGGAGCATCACATCCATCACGAATGAGGCTTTCGTGCGCATGGCGTCTGGCGAGGTCTGCCCTTCGGCAATAATACCGTGCTCGTCGAGATCGCCGGCGCCGGCAATAACAAACGTGCGCCCGTTTGTTGCTGAGGGAATGGTGTACGAGAAAGCGTAGAGCGACGGCTCATCCGGCGGCGTATAGGCAGGCGCAACATTCGTGCGCGCCACCGGATTCGTTCCATCGATCAACACGCCGCGCGATTCCAGTTCGACACGATACCCCGCGTTGAAGACGCCAAAATCTTCCAGGCTCCACGGTTTTGGAGAGCGCAGTTCGATAGCGCACAGCGCCGTTGCGGGTCGTCCAATCGCCTCTAGATGATGGTCGATCAGCGCAAACCCGGATTGATACGGCAGTGGACGCTGGAGTGTTGCGCGCACAATCTCGAAGCCTGGCAGTGCCACAACGCCGGCGGAATAGGGCGGACCGCCAGGCAGGAATGCAAACCCGCCAGCGGGATGTTCAACCAGTTGCATGGCACGCTCCTTAAGTTCAGAGTTTAATCGCTCCCTCGGTCAATCCCTTGAAATAGAGACGCTGGAAGAGAGCAAAGATAATGATACCAGGAGTAACGGCAATTACATACACGGCAGCAATACGTGGATATGCCCACTGCCCCATGCCGGAGTGCGCCGACGCCAGCACCACCGGCAACGTGCGCGTCGCCTGATCGTTGGTCAGCGTTACTGCAAGCAAATACTCTCCCCACACACCGACGAAGTTAACCATCGAGACCACGACGATCCCATTGAGTAGCAAGGGGAGGAGCACCAGCATCAGCGTGCGCCAGGGACCGCAACCGTCGATGCGACTAGCTTCGACCAATTCATGCGGCAGTTGTTCAAAGATGCTGCGCATGATCAGAATGCTCACTGCCAGATTCAGCGTGACATACGGGAAGATGAGACCGACGACCGTATTGAGCAATCCGAGCTGACGCTGAATCTCATAGATCGAGATCAACGAGAGCAGGCGTGTCGGGAAGAAAAGTGACGCGATCAACAACCAGATCAGCAGCATACGTCCAGGCAACCTGACGTGCACCAGTGCATACCCGCCGAGAATCGCACAGAACGTTGTGATCGCAACCGTCGCCAGCGTTACAAAGATGCTGTTGAACATATTCTGCGGCAGCGTCTGGATGCGGGTGAGGACGAACCCATAGTGACTGAAGTCGAACTGGCGCGGCCAGAAATTCGTCGTATACGACTCCGGCAGCGACTTAACCGACAACAGAAGCACCCAGATCAGCGGCAGCAAAACGACGACCACTCCCAGATTGATGACAGCATGTTTGGCGATGCGCCCAATCGGCAACCGGCGCCGGTGATGATACCGGATGGTTGCAGCCATCGTTCGTCTCCTCTCTAGTCGCGCGACCTGAAGACATAGAGCATGCCAACAACAAACACCATCATCACCAGCGCGCCGAGCCAGCCGATAGCCGCAGCATACCCTTGCAACCAGTCACCGATGCGAAACGCCAGATCGTACATGTAGACAGTCCAGGTATATGTTGGCGACGTGCGCTGAAAACCGCCAAAGATCAGAAATTCGTCGATCACCGACATTGCCGTGCCAAAGCGTAACACAACCAGGATCGAAAGAATCGGCAGGAGACGAGGCACGGTGACACGCCAGAACAGTTGCCATTCATTCGCCCCATCGATGCGCGCCTGTTCCGAAAGGTCTTTGGGTATTGCTGCGAGCCCGGCGAGGAAGAACATGGTGTGATACCCCAAACCCCACCAGACCTCCATAATGACCACGGCAGGCAGCGACAGCGGCGTTCCACCCAGCCATTGCGGCGCTGTCTGGCGGGTAAAGAGGCCCAGCCACTCGACGAGAATAGTGTTGATCGGACCAATCTGGAAATCGAAGAGCCACTTCCACAGTACGAATACCAGCGGACCGGGAATGACAGCAGGAATGAGCAGCACGATGCGGTAAAACGACGAGAGCCAGGGTGTGGTCACGCGATCGATCAGCACCGCCAATGCAAGAGGGAGCAGGATGGTGAGCGGGACAAACGCCAGTGTAAACGCAAAGGCGCGCAGCATTCCAGTATGGAACAGCGAGTCACTAAGCGCATTGATGTAGTTCTGGAGCCCGACGAAATTGGGTGGATTGCGGTCAAGATACTTGTAATCGGTAAAACTGAGCACAAAAACACGAATGATGGGATAGATTTGCCATCCAACAAAAAAGAATGTCGCCGGTAAGAGAAAGATAAGGTTTATGTAGTCACTCGGACGATACGTCGAACGCCACGTGCGCGCCGCATGGGCCACTCTGGAAGCAACTGTCGCCATCGTTACCTCTCCCTGAACGAGCAAGGCAGTTCTGCAACTCTGACCCCTTCAGATCGCAACATATCTCTGGCTGAAGGTCTGAGAATAGACTATGCATCGACCCCCAAAGACGCCAGGCGCAACGACCATCCCACGTGCCGGGGGCTCCTGTCGTACCGGCGCGACGCGAGACCCCTGAGGTCGAGATGCACTCGTGCAGGGTGCAGCAATCGCCCCGCATGCAGGGTTCCCTGCCGTATTAGTGGTGCAAGACCTCAAGGGTCGGGACTTCGTTCCACACTCCAGACCCGTGCGGTCGGGAGGCGTGCACGTCAGGTGCAGCGACCGTCCCGAACCCCAGGGTTCCTGTCGTACCGGCGACCACGACGCAAGACCCTTGAGGTCGAGACGCGCGCATGTCAAATGCAGCGATCATCCCCACGCATGGTTTCCTGCTGTACCAGAGTCCATAGTGCAAGACCTCAAGGGTCGGGTACGTTCCCACATTTATCCGGCCTTGGCGATCTCCGCCGCCACCGCATCTTTCGCCTTCTGCAGCGCGGCGCGCGGGTCTGACTCCTTGCCGGTGAGATACTCTTCCCACAGCGGCTTACCGATGACGAACTGGGTCAGACCGAATGGGTGGTTCGAGATAGCGCGCGCACGCTCGAACTGTTGCCGCACCAGCGCCACGAATGGCTGCATCCAATCGGGTTTGTTTGCTTCCCACTCCGCGTAGACGGATTTATAGGGTGGCAACTGTCCTGGATGCGCGGTCGGTGAACCCGCGATCGAGTCTTTCCATATCTGCTGATTGTACGTCAACGCACGCATATACTCGACCGCTTTCTCCTTGTTCTTGCCATACTTGAACAGACAGGCGCCTGTCGTCCAGAAGACGGTGCCACCCTGGCTGTTGGCAAAGCGCGGCAATCCGGCCATCTGCAACTTATCGGGAAATCCGCCCGTTTGCGCAAAACGAAGCGGTGCGTTGAAATACTTCGTGTAGTAGGCAACCTGCTGCGCAGCAAATGCGCCCTCATCCGGCGTGTTGTTGACGCCGCCATCGGTCGTGCCTTCATTGAGAATATCCGGGTTTGCCAGGTCCTTGATCTTCTTCATCAGCATGAGCGCTTCAACGGCTGGCTCGCTGGTGAAGTCGAAGAGTCCTTCAGGCGTGTATACATCGGTGCTCAAGCTATGCGTGAACGGCGCCAGCGATCGCCATCCGCGCGCGTCGTAGGTTGCGCCATACGGCGCTGCACCGGAGTCGACCACCTGCTTCGCATTCGCCAGATATTCGTCCCAGGTTGTCGGAACAGACGTGATGCCTGCTTTGTCCGTCAGGTTGCTGTTCCATGCCATGCCGATCACGTCGAGAAGGAAGGGCCAGCTGTAGAGTTTGCCGTTTACTGTACACTCTTCACGGATCGGCGGGAGAAAATCGTCGAGCACGTCTTTGGGAATGTAGTCATCCCATGGCTCGATCACATCCGCCCTGATCAGCTGGCTCATCTCGACGAACGGGGTCATTCCGACGTAGACGTCCCACGTGCTTTCCTTGTTCTTTGCCTCAGCCACAAAGCGCTCGATGCCAAACCCTTGCACCGGCGCGATCTGGAAATTGAGCCCTTCAAAGGCACTGTTGACCTGTGGAATGGAAGGATGGAGATCGACGATCCACTGATAGAACGTCGGTGTGAGCGGACGCGATGCCGTCTGCGCCGGACCGCTTGCTGGCGGGGATGCTGGTGCTGTTCCGCCGCATGCGGCAAGCAGCGCGCCACCGGCAGCGGTTGCCGCTCCGGTTGCCAGCAGTCGGAGCATGTGTCGGCGGGTGAGCGACGGTTGAGTTCCGTGTGAGTCTGTCCGGTTGGGGATCTTCACAGAGCGCCTCCTTTGTAAACACGAACCGAAACACCTGTGGAAAGAAAGCAAGCGACTACGGCGACTGAAGGCCGGGACGCAACAGCCCTAACTCCTGATCGAGCACCATCGCCGCAATACCGAGCAATACAGCATCACTCCGCTCGGCGATCAATTCAACGCGGGTCATTGCCGCCAGTGGAGCGAGCGCGTGGCGCGCCAGCGACGCCCTGACTGCTTCGAGCAACGGCGGACCGAGCGCGGCGACGGCGCCGGTCAATACAATGCGCTCGATATTGAGCAACCCAACGATATTCGCTACTGCAATCCCCAGGTAGTATCCTGCTTTCTCGACGATCTCGATCACGCCTGGATCGCCTGCTTCCAGAGCCTGTCGGATGACATCGAGATCGATGGCGGCTGCCGATGGCGCCAGCGCACGCAGACGTGATGCAGGATTGCTGTATTGTTTCTGAGCTGCTCGCATAATGGCAGGCACGCTAGCAACGGTCTCCAGGCAGCCAACGTTTCCACAGTTGCAACGCACACCGTTGCTGGCGACCACCACATGCCCGATCTCACCGGCGCCAAACCCATCTCCTGGAAATAAAGCGCCATTGAGCACAATCCCCGCACCCACACCCACGCCAACACTGATGACAACCAGGTTGCCGCTGGTTGAGCCACTGCCGAACATATACTCGGCCAGTGCTGCCAGATGCGCCTCGTTGTCCAGATACACCGGCAGGTGGTAACGCTCCTGGAGCACCTGGCGTAGTGGGGCGTCAACGAGACCGAAATTGACCGCACGACGTACCACGCCATGCACAGGATCGACAATACCCGGCATGCTCAATCCGATCCCAAGGACGTGCATGGTCGAGTCTGCACGAAGGTCTTCTATCAGGCGAGAAAGATAATCAGGCAGTTCCTCTGGACGATAACCGTACAGCGATACACTGACCCGTCGCCGGATGCTACCGCGCATATCGACCAGCGCCCCAACGATCTGCGTATCCTCAAAACTCAACGCCAGCACACCGTGCGCCTCGTGAGCGACGCGCAGCAAAATGGGCAACCGTCCGCCGGTGGATTGTCCTGCGCCGGTCTCTTCGATCAAGCCCTGATCGATCAACTCACTGACGACTGCTGAGACGGTTGTTCGGGTCAGCCCGGTCTTGCGTGCAATGTCTGCCCGGCTGATCGTCTCATCTTCGTAAATGACCCGCAGGACCAGTCTGCTGTTGTGGTTTCTGGTATGTTGACGGGTAGCTTTTGCCAGCAGACTCTTCATGCCGTCATGACAGTCCTTGTCTATATGCCTTGTGCACCGGCGTTGGTTGGGTTACGCTCGACAGAAACGCCAGATATGACGTACAATAGAGCGGAGATATAATGTTAGTTCAGTGAACTGACAAAGTAAATCTAGCATGCTCCCCAGGATTTGTCAATACTTTATTAACAGGTGAGGTCAGCCATGCAGACATCGGTCTTCGTCTTCGCCTACGATCTCGCAGATGAAGGGTACGGGCGCGTGCTGGACGCCGTTCGTGAGCGCGCCGGCGCCAGTGCGGTGAATTTGGCGTGCAGTTATCACCACGCGCGCGATGTGTTTCCGCACAACCCGCGGCGAAAAGTCCGTTTTCTGGAAGGCGGAGCATGTTTCTTTCGCCCCAACCCGTCGCGCTACACCAACCTCAAGATTCAGCCAGTGGTCAGTCGGTTGACCGAAGACCATGATCCCCTGGATCGCTGCATTCAGGAAGCCGAACAGCGTGGCATGGCCGTGCGCGCCTGGACGACCAACCTGCACAACACCGCTCTGGGTTCGCAATACCCCGACTGCGCGCTGCAGAATGCTTTTGGCGACCCCTACATCACCTGCCTTTGCCCGGCCAACCCCGACGCGCGCGCCTATCTCTGCGCCCTCAGCGCCGATATCGCCAGTCACGGCGTCCAGGCCATCCTGCTCGAGTCGATTGGCTACCATTCATTCGACCACGGATATCACCACGAACGCAGTTTTGTTC
This sequence comes from Roseiflexus sp., assembly GCA_041641515.1. Taxonomy (GTDB): domain Bacteria; phylum Chloroflexota; class Chloroflexia; order Chloroflexales; family Roseiflexaceae; genus Roseiflexus. The sequence continues at coordinate 7,064 of JBEPYG010000037.1, read as the reverse complement.
CGCTGTCACCCGCTATTCGCTTTCTCCTTGGGCTTTGTTTCTGCGCTCATTGCACTGCACGCCTGAGCGCCAGCGGGGTCAATGTGGCGCATGTACGGCAGTTCGTGCAGACCGAGGTCGGCAAGATCTTTGACGGTGAGCCGAGCGCTGTAGAGGGTCTGCCGGTCGAACGAGAGGCGCTGGCGCCACTAGCGGACGGCGAACTCGGCGCTCTGCTCGATGCTCGTTGCGCAATCGTGACCTCGCTCATCGCAGAGATCACCGAAGCCGTCAGTGCTGTCGGCTCGACCCAGGTCATTGCAATGGACATGTCGGGCGCGGTGGTTGGTTATGCCACCGGTCTGCCCGGCGGCGCGCCGGCGCCAATGCGCGCCTGGGAGGACGGTCTCGACCTTCCGTCGGCAGCATCGGCGTGCCATGGCATCGCAGTGCTCGCCTATGCCCGCGAGGTTAGCCGTGTGCGCGTCGACCTCGACGCCTATGCCCATCTGTTGCCCGCAGGTACTCCGCTGACGGTCGGAGTTCGTCCGATGCCGCCGGACTGCTCCAGTGCTGCGGAAATGGCGCCGAAAGCAGCGCTCCTGCACGAACGCGGCATTGCCAGTATGGACGTGTACCACTACGGTTTGATGCGGCTGCACCACCTCGATTGGGTGGGGGAAGCGGTTCGGAACATGGCATGTTGAACGCGGGAACGTGGGAACGTTGAACGTTCAACGTTCCCGACCCGTGAGGTCTCGCACCACAGACGCCGGTACCGGCAGGGAACCCTGCACGCGGGACGGGCGCAACACCCGCCACACGCGCGTCCGCGACATCACGCGCTCACAAGCTCGGTTCGTATGATGGTCTTTCAGAATCCGCATACGCCTGATGCCGTGGGGCTCAAGCTCGCGGCGCCCAGGGCACAGCTCGTCTGCGCGAGCTAGCGGGGACTGTTGACTGGAAAACCATCATACTGACGAAGGGGCGCGGGGACGCACCACATTTCCTGACGATTCCCAAATGCTGTGGCACGATCCGCCAGGCGCTCCTCCTGGGGTGCGCTGGTTGTGATCGACGAGTCGTACCGTAAGTCTCCGACAACTTAGGCCTGCACCCGCGATTCACCCGACTGTTGACAGAGTGCCACCGAGCAGATACAATGGCTGTGGCATGTCCTCTTCCTATACGCTATTCTTCCAGATCTCAACGCACTGCGCGCATCAAGCAGCAGGAAAGCACGATTCAGCGCGTTTCTAAGCGGTCACGATGCCGGCAAAAAATACACAGCGAACCTCTGCACCACGTGGCGCCATCGGGCGACTGCGCGGTTCTGTCGGCGTTGCAGAACAGGCGCTCCGCGGGCGCACTGAGCGCATGAAGCGCCTGACACCGCCGCCTCCTCCCCTCTCAGCCACCCTCGAACGCGCTTTGACCATTGGTGGGCTGCCGTTGCTTCTGGCGCGCCTCTTCTGGTACAATCTGCGTGAGGTGCGGTTCTGGTGGCCCGTGGTGCTACCACTGCTGGTCTGGACTGCGTGGCGCACCTACCATAATGAGCGGCTCAAGAACCGGAAAAACGATAGAGCTGCGCAGAATCGCGCTTGACAACCCTGCTCGTGAATGTAAGAATACTGAGATATATAGGTATACGTGCGCTGGAGTCCATGTCGGCGCTCAATCGCACCTTCCTGAAGGTTATCGGAGCCAATATATCTGGCGCAATGCGTGGCGATAGACTGTATGGGCGCTTCTGCACAGTCGGATATTCAAGTCGGATTGAAAGCCAGCGTTCAAGAGATTGCGCGCAATCTCTGCGTTGTTGCAGGCGCCAGAGCATGCTACCTGACGCTGCGTGAGCGACCGGCCGCGCCGCCTCGTTTCATCGGCGGGGCCAGTGTGCAGGGTGACCCTCTCAGATGGGAAGAGACGGGCGTGGCGCACCTCGTGCACCGCTTTGTACAGTCTAAAGAAACGACCGTTTTCATCGACCAGTCGCTGCGCGCAATGGTGTTGCCCCTTCCAACGGGCGGACGTCATCTCGGAATAGCCATCCTCCTGTTCGATCATGAACCGCCGCCGGTAACGGATACCGTGGTCGCGGCAGCACAACTGTCGGGGCTGGCGCTGGACGCGGTCTGGCAGCTTACTGCATTGCAAGATCAGGCAGAGCAAATTGCCGAACGCACCCGATTGCGCGAAATTCAGTTGAGTCGCAATCTCATTCGTGGGGTGATCGACAGTGTACCGATGGGTCTGGTGCTGGTTGATCCCATGGGATATGTCCTGGCGGCAAACCGCGCCCTTGCTGGACGCTTCGGTCTTGAGCCGGCGATGCTGGTTGGGCGTTTCTACGGTGATGTGCTCGGTGAATGGGACGAGTCGGCGGCAGCGCGCACCCTATTCACCCGTCAGCAGCAGCGATTGCGGCGCACCCTCCAGCGATCCGGCGGGAGTGAAGCGCTGATTGAAATCGCCAGTATTCCGCTGTTTGACGCATCCGGCGCTGTACATCAGGCTGTCGAGGTATGGGAAGACATTACCGAGCGCGTCGCACTCCAGACTCAACTTGTGCGCGCCGAGAAACTCGCTGCAATCGGGCATCTCGCAGCTAGTATCGCTCACGAAGTTGGCAATCCACTCCAGGCGATCCAGGGGTTTCTGGCGCTCTTTCTCGAACAGTGTCCGCCCGAAACGCCCAATCAACACTTCCTGCAACTCGCAGAAGAAGAGATTGAGCGCATCGTCCGCGTGCTGGAGCGATTGCGCGATCTCTATCGCCCGCGCGCCGATGTTTTCACTCAGGTTAATGTCAATGAGTTGATCGAAAGCGTCCTGCTGCTCACCGGAAAACAACTCGAGCGTTCACGTATTAGCGTTCTGCGCGAACTCGATCCTCATCTGCCTGTCATCCAGGGTGTTGCCGATCAACTCAGGCAGGTGCTGCTCAACCTCGTGCTAAATGCGGCTGAGGCAATGCCGCACGGCGGGACGCTGCAGGTGCAAACGTATCGCTACCATCTCGTGGAAGGGCATGAAACCATTGCGATCGCGATCACCGATACTGGGGTCGGTATTCCGCCAGATCAGTTAAGGCGGATCTTCGATGGATTACACACCACAAAAGAACGTGGCATGGGGTTAGGGTTGTATACCAGTAAAGCCATCATCGAACGTCATTTTGGCCGCATTAGCGCACAGAGTGTTCCGGGTGAGGGTACGACCTTCGAAATCATCCTGCCGATCCGTCACGAGGAGATCCGCCATGAGACAACCGGCGAAAATCCTGGTCGTTGATGATGAACGTACCGTGCGGATTATGCTCGAAACCGCGCTTCGCGCACATGGGTATCGAGTCGAAACAGCTGCCAGCGGGTCGGATGCTCGTATGCGCATTTCCAGCGACGAATTCGATCTGCTCTTGCTCGATCTTCAGCTTGGCGACATGGATGGGATTGATATCCTGCGCGATGTGAAGGAGCGGTTTCCGGCTACGGAGGTCATCCTTCTGACAGCGCATGGTTCAATTAATAGTGCAATTGCGGCGTTGCGCCACGGCGCATTCGACTACTTGCTCAAACCCGCGCAAATCACTGAGATCCGTGAACGTGTCGAGCGCGCGTTGAATCATCGTCGGCTTAATCTGCAACGCACGGAATTGCTGCAGCGTATCAGCGAGAGCGCTCGCGCGCTTGGCATGATCGAGAGTGGCAGCGGCGCTGCCTTATCGCTGTCCGCATCAAGCGATCATCTGACCGTGGGTCCGCTGGTTCTTGATCTGCGGCGCCATGCCGCCTACCTCGGTGAGCATATGCTGACGCTGACGCGCACAGAGTTTGCGCTGCTGACGGCGCTGGCGCAGAATCCTGACACAGCGCTCAGTTATACAACGCTCTCTGAAGCAGTGTATGGTCGGGCTCAGCCAGAAGACGAAGCACGTTCGCTGCTTCGCCCGCACATTGCGCGGCTGCGCCAGAAACTCGATGCAACGAAAACATCAGGCATCGCGCTGATCAGCATCCGCAGCATGGGGTACATGCTGCAAACCGAAAACCCGCCTGCACCCTGATCGGCGGCTGCACGGGTGAGGAGGGTGCGCAGCGTTGACACCCGGCGTGGACTCAAGGAGGTGACGATGATATCTGCTCCGCGCTTTCCGAGCCGCGTGTCCATCCGCGAAGTTGGTCCACGTGATGGTTTGCAGAACGAAGATGTCATCCTGAGCACGGCTCAGAAGGTACGCCTCATTGAACGTCTCGCCGATGCCGGTCTGGTCCTCATTGAAGCCGGCGCCTTTGTGCGCCCCGCTAGTGTGCCGCAAATGGCTGATACCGCTGAGGTCTTTGCAGCACTCTCGCGTCGCCCTGGCGTCGTTTACAGCGCGATCGTCCCCAATGTGACCGGTGCAAAACGCGCTATCGCTGCACGGGTCGATGCCATTCAGGTCTTCCTCAGCGCCAGTGAAAGCCATAACCGCAGCAATGTCAATATGTCGATCGGGCAGTCGCTGGCGCAGGCGGCCGATATTGCCGCTCTAAGCCGCGCGGCAGGCGTGCAGTTCGAGGCGGTTGTGTCGGTTGCCTTCGGGTGTCCGTTCGAGGGTGATGTGCCGCTCGAACGGGTGATGGACCTGACAGCGCGTCTGTTCGATCTCGGCGCCGAACAGGTCACATTTGGCGATACGACCGGTATGGGGCATCCGGCTCTGGTGCATGACCTGACACAGGCATTCTACGCGCGCTTTCCTCAAGAACGCCTGCGGCTGCACCTGCACAGTGCACGCGGTGCCGGTCTGGCGAATGTCTTGATGGCGCTGCACCTCGGTGTTGATTGTTTCGATGCTAGTGTCGGCGGGATTGGCGGATGCCCGTTTGCGCCTGGCGCCCCTGGCAATATCTGCACCGAAGATCTGGTGCATATGCTCCACGAGATGGGAATATCCACCGGGATCAATCTCCCGGCGCTCCTCGATGTCGCGCGTATGCTCGAAGGCATGCTCGGACGTACGGTGCCGGGACAGACAATCAAGGCCGGTCTCTGCAAACATTTACCCCCTGATGGCAGTCCGCGCCAATCATTGCTGCCCTAATACAGCGGCACGAAGAATACAAAAAGTAGAGCGCATGGGAAGCGCTGTGCGCTGCGACCAACCTCCCTCTTTCTTGCAGCACTGCCGGATGAACGACTGAGATCAAATTGTAAGGTCTATACGCCACGCTACAGATTACCATGCAGGCAAAACCTCAACTTAAGGAGGAACTGCATGTCCGACGACCTGGCGTATCGAAAGACTACGTTCCACAAACGCAGCAGTATTGGTCTGGCGGCTCTTGTCATCGGAGCAGTTACCTTTGCGCTGCTTGCAACGACCGTTCTGCGTCCGCTGAAAGGATATGCAGAGCAAACCGGCGCCGGTGCATCGAACACGATCTATCTTCCGCTGATAACGAAGGCCGCGTGCTCCGCAGATATGCCGCGCATCAATGCACCGCGATTCACGGGAACCATTCCTTTCGAGCGTACCGCCATCGCCTGGTTTGGGAAAGTCTCTCCCTCCCAGAATTACACCGATATCAGAGTTGGGTACAACGCAAACGAGTTGTACATCTACCTCGCGATCTTCGACCGCCATCTGTGGTACGATGAGAACCCTACGCCGCAAACCTTGACCCAATGGGACGCGGTCACGCTGCTGCTCGATACCTCCGGCGGCACAGTCGTATCACCATCCTCGTGGAAGTTTGTCGCACAGTTGTACGGCGATGAAAGTCCACAGCGCCGTGCGGTGTACCGTGGCAGCGCGACCGGATGGCAGCCTGCCAGCATCACATTCAGGGCAAAGCCTGGCTGGCGCGGCAACGCGCTGAATGATAACAGCGACAGTGATCGCGGATGGGCGATGGGCTTCACTATTCCCTTCAGCAGTCTGGGTCTTTCGTCGGCGCCGCCTGAAGGAACATCATGGCGTATGGCAGTGATCGTCCACGACCGCGACACCCGCGCCGGTCCGCCGGTTGGCGATCAGGCGTGGCCGCCGCAGACGCCGCTGGAGTCGCCGGGATGCTGGAGCTTTCTGAACTTTGGGTTGCCTTCCTACCAGACCAGCACACCACCGACCGGATCGCTGCTCATTCGTCGTCCCACCGAGCGAAGTCCGCTCGTGCCGGATGCCGATGTTGGCGCGGCGATCGCGAACCAGTGCCCCGGCGATGACAACCACATCTGGAACGAATGGGGGAATCGCAACTACGGACGTGCGCCCGATTTCAACATTCAGAACCAGTCCGACGTAGCTGACTGGCCCTGCTTTGCGAAGTACTACGTCACGTTCCCGCTGGATGGCATCCCGCCAGGCAAGGTAATCGTTTCCGCAACTCTGACGCTCCATCAGTTCGGCAACTCGGGCGGATCGGGCGAAGCGAAACGTTCATGGATTCAGGTGCTGGTTGCATCGGGGGATTGGGATGAGAACACGATTACCTGGAACAATGCGCCCCTGGCGTATGAAAATGTCGGGGGAAGCTGGGTGGATCCGCTGACCAGCATGCCAGGCTGGCCCGGCGTCCCGCGCACCTGGGATGTGTCGTATGCTGTGGCGCGAGCGTACGCGCGCGGCGAACCGTTGCGCCTCATCCTGTACAGCGCCGACTCTGATTATCACAGCGGGAAATACTTCGTCTCGTCCGACACCGGCGACTGGAACATCGCCGGTCGTCCGCGCCTGGAGGTACGCTGGGGGGATGCACGGTGACATCGGACATCTGAGCGCTGAAGGTTCGGAACATCATCGTGCAGATCACACCTAGATAGATGAAACAATTATTCTGGAGAGAGCCATATGAGTATTCGTAGACGCTGCGTTTGGGCTGGACTAATCGTACTCTTTATCGCCATTCCCACCTTCTTCGCCGTGTCGCTGCACAGCGCCGGGGGCGCCCCTGCAGTCACAATGTCGGCAACCCGGCAGTTGCAGGCAACCACGCCTTCACTCTACCTGCCACTTGTGCTTCGTCCACTCCCTCCTCCCGGTTCGTCTGCCTCTGAGTGGAGCCAGCACGCGCATAATGCACAGCGCACCGGTT
>JBEPYG010000036.1:0-19433 GCA_041641515.1 Roseiflexus sp. | reverse complement strand
GTTGAATCCATGTCAGACACCCTCGAACAGGCGATTGATCGTCCAGTCACACGGCTGAGTCGCGCGCTGCCGTATCTGGTGCTGCTTGGCGGTGTCATGGTTGCTGCCGCTGCATCGATCTTGATCCGCTATGCCCAGGGAATGGAGATGCCGTCAACCACAATTGCTGCCGGTCGGTTGGGGCTGGCAGCGATCATTCTGCTTCCGATTGCCTGGTCACGTGCCGGAGACGAGTTACGTCGCCTGTCACACCGCGACATGCTGCTTGGGATCGTGTCCGGCGTTTTTCTGGCGGTTCATTTTGCCGCCTGGATTTCGTCGCTGGCGTACACGTCAGTCGCTTCTTCGGTTGCGCTGGTTTCGACCAACCCGCTATGGGTGGCGTTGCTCTCGGCGGTGCTGCTCCGCGAGCGACCATCACTGCCAACGATCGTAGGGGTCGTGCTGACGATTGCTGGCAGCGTTTTGATCGGCATCAGCGACAGCGCCGGACCCGACAGCAGCAATGCGCTGCTGGGCAATCTGCTGGCACTGCTGGGTGCATTCGGTGGCTCGATCTACTTCCTCGTCGGGCGAAGCCTGCGCCGCCACGTTTCGGTACTGGCATACATCTGGCTAGTCTACACCAGTGCTGCAGTCGCCCTGCTGATCACGGCGCTGGCGTTCGCCGGAACGTCCAATCCGCTGGAACTCTTTGGCGGATACCCGCCACTGGCATACCTGTTGCTTCTTGGTCTTGCCATCGGACCGCAACTGCTGGGGCATACCGCCTTCAACTGGTCGTTGCGCTACCTCTCCGCCACCTTTGTTACGGTCGCGCTGTTAGGGGAACCGATCGGTTCGGCGTTGCTGGCGCTGATCCTTTTTGGCGAATGGTTTGCGCCATTGCAACTGGCAGGCTTCGTACTCCTCCTGATTGGCATTGCTGTCGCGGCGCAGGGTGAACGAGGCGGTGAGTAGCGCCGCCTACGCCAGAATATCGATTGCCCCAGGAATGAGTTCAGCCGTCACCGTGCGTGCTCTGGTGGAAAGGACCTCACCATCAGTTGCAACCGGAATCGGCGCTGAACTGCTGATGGCAACGTGCCGCACCCGCGCCATCGTCACCTGGCGCAGTTTTGTGTGCGTGCCTTCGAGCACCTTCGGGATGTGGCGAATGATCTCATCGATGCGCAGATTATCGACCAGACAGGCATCGAAGTATCCATCGTCGATGCGCGCGTCGGGTGTGAGCAGGAACCCGCCCGCCTGATAGCGACCGTTGGCGATGCTGGCGAAAAGCAGGCGGCGCTGAATGCGGCGTCCATCGAACTCGATGGTCATGGGATGAGCTTTATAGTTTGCCATTGCTCGAATGATCGCCAGCAGATAAACGGCAAACCCTTTCAGGCGGGTGATCTTGAGCGCCTCAGCCGCCGCCTGCGCATCGAAGCCCGATCCGAGTGCGTTGATGAACCAGCGTTCCTGTTCATTATCGACGCGCACCAGACCCAGATCGACAGTGCGCGTCTGCCAGCGTACAATGCGCTGCACGCTGCCGTAGATGTCGTTTGGCAGAAAGCCATCGAGCACCTTGATGAAGTCGCAACCGGTTCCAAGCGGAATGATCCCTAACGGCACGCGGCGCCCGCTGATCGCCTCTGCATGCTTGATGCCATTGACCGCTTCGTTGAGCGTACCATCGCCGCCAACGGCGACAATAGCCCCATACCCCCGTTCGACCGCCTGCCGCGCCATTTCGATTGCGCCGCCGCGCGTGTGGGTCATAACCATGTCATAGTCGATGCCGGCGCGCTCAAGCGCCAGGTCCAGATCGTGTCGCCGCTCGCCTGCGTGGCCGCGGCCAGCCCAGGGATTGAGAATGATCAGCGCCTTGTCCATGTTCTCTGCTCACGGTATCAGCGGCGCAGATGCGCCGCAGCAGCGATTATACCGGATGTGAAAAGTTCCCCTGTTCTTTTTTTCTGTTTTCGGGTATAATCATTCCAATTTCCCCCTATCTTTTTTTGACGATTTCGGGTATAATCCGCGCAGGTTGACGCGAGGGCGCGTCTGTTTAGTTAACGGACAGAAAGGGAGGGTACAATGACGAACGAAGATCTGCTGGCTCTCATCGAAGAGGGTGTCGAGAATGGTCGCATCTCACCGGCGCTGGCAGCGTTCATTACAGCGGAACTGCTGGGTGTTGAAGCTGCTGAAACGGAGTATGCCGAGGATCGGTTGCTGGAAACAACCGGTGTATCAGCATAATGAACCGCTTCCAGTATGCGAGAGCCGCCCACTCGGGCGGCTCTTCTTGTTTCCCCATTGCCGAGGGACATGTTACCCCGCCAGTTCACGGCGAACAATGCGTGTTCCTTCGACCATAGCTTTCAGTTTGGCGCGCGCTGCCCAGCGTGCTGTCTGGCTGAACCCGCAGTCGGGTACGATGGTCAGCTTCTCAGGCGACACATACCGCAACGCCAACCGAATACGCTCGGCAACGTCCTCAGGGGTTTCGATATAGTAGTTCTTGACATCGACCAGACCAGCCGCCAGTTCCTTCTCGCTCGGAAATTCGCGCCATAGATCGATTTCAGCCAGTTCGCGGTTGGCGAATTCCAGCGCGTACTGATCGGCATGTGTGTCAAGAATGGAGGGAAAGAGGGGTCGGTAGGTGCGCTTTGCCGTCGGACGACCGACATAGTTGCCAAAGCAGAGATGCAACCCGATTTTTGCATCGACGCCGGCGACGGTCGCATTGAATAGTTCCACGAATGTGTGTGGGGCTTCAGGATGAACGGCAATCGATGGTTCGTCGATCTGGATAAACGTACATCCTGCCGCAACAAGCGCCTTGAGTTCGGCATTGATGATCGGCACAAGCGCCTCTGCCACTTCCCAGCGCGTTTTGTAGAGTGCGCCAGGCCTGATCCGTCCGGCGAGTGTGAATGGTCCGGGGCACGGCATCTTGATCGGACGGGTGGTGCGTTGTTTGACATAATCAAACTCAGCTGCCAGACCAAGCCCGGCAGGTGCAGTAATCGGTTCGACCGCTTCGTAACTCTCGCGCTGGTCATGAGCGGCGACCCCGATCCGGCGCTGTGGCGGCAGTTCGCGCAATCCTGTGAGAAAGCCATAGAACGCTGCGGTGAAAAAACCGGCGCGACGCATCTCTCCATCGCTGACAATATCAACCCCGGCATCCTCCTGATCGCGGAGTGCCATATCGACTGCGTCATCCTGGGTTTCGCGCATATCTTCCGGCCCAAGTTCGCCACGCTGCGCTGCCCAGAGTGCGACGTGCAACCACGCGGGCCACGCATACGACCCGATCACGCTGGTTGGAAGAAGCGGGAGATTCATAGAGATGCCTCACAGGTTCTGCTGATCGAGAGAAAACGGTAATCCAGACTGCATCCCCTCATGCGCCTGGCGTACACCGCCGTGATGAACACACATCTGGGGATGCGGGCGAGACGCTCGCGCACCCGGTCACTCTGTGCACGTTGGACATGCGACGCTATTACCATGCCGTCCATCCGCCATCGACAGGCAACACAACCCCGGTGACAAAAGCTGCGTCGTCGGATGCCAGATACGCGGCGGCGGCGGCGACATCCTCAGGCGCGCCCATCGCGCCGGTCAACGGCTGAAGCTGCGTTAGCCGCTCCTGGATATGTTCACTCTCCTGAGCGCGGCGGCTCATCGGTGTGGCGATCAGTCCAGGAGCGATGACGTTAACTCGTATTCTGCGCGGTGCGTAGTACACCGCCATCGCACGCGACAACCCGATGATCCCCGCTTTTGCAGCGGCATAGGCGTGGGTAGCGAAATCGGCGTCGCCTCCGACCATCCCCAGGACTGAACTGAGATTGATGATCGAACCGCCGCCTGCGGCCTGCAGGTACGGCGCTGTTGCGCGACACACGATGAAGATGCTCGTCAGATTCACGTCGAGGGTGCGTTGCCATCCCTCGATCGTGCAGGAGTCGACCGGTCCGTCGCCCCAGCGCCGACCACTGGCGCCAGCGCCATTGAACACAATGTCGAGGCGATGCAAACGCTCAATCGCCTCTGATACCGCCCGTTCCACCTGCAGCGGGTCGGTCAGATCGCACACAAACGGAATGAACATCTCTGGAGCGCTGCTGAGCAGCTGGGTTTCGTTCAGTCCGGCGCCGTTGAGGTCGAAACCGGCGACAATCGCCCCTTCCGCAAGGAAACGACGTGCAACAGCGCGCCCGATCCCGCTTGCAGCGCCGGTGACAATGGCAGTTTTTCCTGCGAGGCGCATCGTCCGTCAGACATTCAGCACGACGCTGGTGGCGTCGAACGCCGTCCCCCATATACCTGCGCCACCCGCTCTCGATAGTCATCGTAGGTGCGCTCGAAGAGTTCTTCCGAGGCAGCGCTTCCGATCAACACACTACTGGTCAGTACCAACGGCGGTTGCCCGCGTTTTGTCAATTCGGCGGCAACCAGGCATTTCAGCGCATTGACCACTGCTGCGTACCCGATGGTCGACCCAGGACCGACAGGGTACGGCAGTCCTTCGATGGTCACCAGGGCATCGCCTGCAGGCGAACAATTGTCAATCGTCACATCGGCGCAATCGATCAAGCGTTTCCCGCTGCTATGACGTGGCCTGGACGCATTGCAATGATCGACCGAGACCACGGCGACAACCGGCATGCCCCGCGCCTTCGCTTCGAGGGCCACATCGATCACCACCTGATTGACGCCGCTGTTCGAGAAGATGATGAAACTATCGTGTGGACCGAACACAAAATTGCGCATGATGACCTGGCCCAATCCCTCGACTTTCTCGAGAAACATCGCCTGACGCTGCCCGTTGGGTCCAACGACCGCGTTGTGGTATGTGAGCGACAGTTCGACGATCGGGTGGAAGCCGGGAAAACTACCGTGTCGCGGAAAGATTTCCTCGATCGGGATGCGCGAGTGACCGGTGCCAAACAGGTGCACCAGTCCGCCGGCAGCGATGGTATCGGTGCAGATGCGCGCCGCTTCGGCAATCGCAGCCATCTGCGTCTCGCGCACCCGACGTACGATCATCTCGGCGCGTTCCAGGTAGTCTCGTGCAGGTGCAGGGTCGAGGGTCATGGGTCCTCACTACGTGTTTGATTGTTATTGAATGTCGATCACCCGTTCGATGATCCGTCCCGTTGCTTTGTCGGAGAGGATCTGTTTCAACTTGTTGCCGTGCATGCGCTCTTCTTTCACCAGCGCATACCCATCGATCTCTTCCGACACGCGACGCAACGGCTTCATAGGTTCGGTTGAACGCCATTCGACCTCGACCGTCTCCCATCGGCGCGATTTCGCTGACCGGTAGGCGGCATCGAGGACGGCATTGACCACATACCCGTCGTAGAACGTCTCCATTGGCGCGCGATTGTTGTCCATAGCATCGAACATATCGGTGAACATGTGGGTATACCCCAGTTCGTGCACTTCATCGCCAACCGGGAAGAGCCAGCCGGTTTCGGTCTCGGCTTTTTCGGCGACGTAGCCGCCGCCGGCGGCAGTAAACATCTCGAAGCCGGTGCGCAGGAAGTGGTTGAGCCAGATGGTGCCGTTTGTGCCGGCCACCTCATCGCGCAGGTCCATGCCGCCGCGGAAGGTCCAGCTCACTTCGAATTGCCCGATGGCGCCGTTTTCGAAGCGAATCAGCGCAATCGCATTATCCTCAGCTGCGATCGGATGTACCAGGGTATCAGCCCAGCACATCACTTCCAGCGGACGATTGTTCTTTCCGGCGAAGTTGCGGATAATTTCGGCGCAATGGCACCCTAGGTCGATAATCGCACCGCCGCCTGCGACGTGGGCATCCCAAAACCAGGCGCTGTGCGGTCCCGGATGGGTTTCGCGCGAACGCACCCACAGCACATCCCCCAGCGCGCCGGCTTTAACCGACTCCAGCGCTTTGAGCGTCTTTGGGGTGTAGACCAGGTCCTCGAGATAGCCGGCAAACACACCTGCCCGTTCGACGGCCTCGAGCATCTGCCGCGCCTCGGCGGCAGTGCGCCCTAGCGGCTTGGTGCAGAGGACTGCTTTGCCCGCCGCCGCTGCCAGTTCGACTGCCTGCACGTGCTGATCGTTTGGCAGTCCAATGATCACGGTGTCGGTCTCCGGGTCTTCAATCGCCGCCTTGAGGTCAGTGGTGGCTCTGGCGATGCCCCACTTTGCCGCGAATGCCTCGGCGCGCTCGTGGGTGCGTGAGTATACGGTCGTAATCCGGTCGCGCCCTCGCTGACCGTGGAGTGTCATGGTGTAAAACATGCCGATCAATCCGGTGCCGAGCAGTGTGATTGAGTGCGACTTCATATGCGCTCCTTCGTCAGTGCATGTTCGTCCTTGAACCGTTGCGATGCCCACAAGGCAGCACCGATAACCCCTGCTTCACCACCAAGGTGTGCCAGCGTGATCTGCACGCGGTCGAGCGGTGTGAGATGGCAGCGCGCTACCACTTCTTCCCGTGCCGGTCCGAGTATCCATTCACCAAGACGCGACATCCCCCCACCGATAACAACCCGCTCTGGGGTGAAGATGGTGATGAGGTTCGCAATGCCGATGCCCAGATAACTCCCGGCGCGCTGCAAAATCTCGCGTGCAATGGTGTCGCCCTGTTCGGCGGCGCGCACAATGATTGCTGGAGTGATCTTGTTCAAATCGTATTCGACCAGAGCGCCGATCTGCGTCGTCATTCCCTGTGCAACGACGCGCAGCGCCATGGCCGTGATCGAAGGTCCACTGGCAAATGTTTCCAGGCAGCCACGATTACCGCAGCCGCAGCGCGGGCCATACGGGTCGATCGTCATATGCCCGACTTCACCGGCGGTCCCGTCGATGCCCAGGTACAATCGCCCGTCAATGGCAATACCGCCGCCAATGCCGGTGCCGAGGGTCATGCCGATCACGCTGCGCGCATCGCGTCCGGCGCCAAACGTCGCCTCCGCCAGGGTAAAGGCGCGCGCATCGTTGATGATTGCTGCAGGACGCCCGGTGAGACCGGTGATGTTGGCGGCCAGCGGCACATTGCGCCAGCCAGAGGGCAGGTTCGGCAGCAGGATTGTCACTCCCTGTCCGAGATCGATCAATCCGGGCACGCCGATGCCGATCGCAGGGATCTGATCGATGGGCATGTTGATCTGCGCGCAGACCTGTCCAGCAAGCGCCGCCATTCGTTCGATGACCGCTGCAGGACCCTCGTGCGCGTCGGTGGGAACCATGAGTTGGACGAGACGCTCGCCGGTGCGTATGTCGACGGCAGCAGCGGCGATCTTGGTGCCGCCGAGATCAATGCCGAGATAGACGTTCATTGTCTTCTGTTTTTTGAAGATTTTTTTCGATGAGGTGATACTAGCGCATCAGGGTAGGGCTGTCAAGCGAAGGAGCAGCCGGACGTGTTTAAACTTGGGTTCATACAATTGCCGCGTGCTGATCGCGTGCAACGCTATCGCCTGTCGGCAATACGAACGGCGGGTGTGCCCGGTTGGGGGCACGGCGCCGCCATGCCCCGACGGGGTTGGGGGTCTGCCAGGAAAGAATCCGTTCTAGCTTGCGCCGTGGAGCTTCGCCCTGCTAGCCAAGGGTTTCAGCCCCACGGCGTCAGGCGTCTATCGGATTAATTGCTGAGCTGGTGCGCATGCCAGACTTAATTTTTGAATCTTCAAGATCTCCTAGGCAGTGACAGCAGAGCAAGGTACGGCTATCGGTTATTATGCCTCACGCTACGGATGAATCATGATCTTCGGGAGATACACGCGATGTTGATCGGACGGTAGCGTAGGTGTTTCCGGCGGTAGTGCAGATGGAAGGGGTGTTGCCAGGTTTTCATAGAGCAGGACGCGATTGTGTGACCAGCCAATCGAAATGATGTCGAGATCGCCATCGTTGTCGATATCGACGAGTTGCGCGCCGTCGTGGTGCTCATCGCCTGTAGAGACGGTCCAGCGTCGCCATCGCTGTCCGTAGCCGTCGTCATTCTCGAAGATCAACAGGCGAGCGCGTTCCGGGCGCGAGGGATCATGCTCACCGACGACAATATCGAGATCGCCATCACCGTCGATGTCACCCACGTCCAGGCTCATCGGTCCGATAACATCGACTGCAATGATATGCTCGATCCATGGCGCTGCCGGATCCTCACCCTGTTCATACCACGCGAGTTTTCCCGCCACGCCGATAGCTTCAAATCCCACAACGGCATCCAGACGACCATCGCGGTTGATGTCCGCCAGACGGTTCCGGTCCGGACTCCCCGAACTGTTGTGGATCACCAGTAATGTCCATACTCCATCGTCATTGCGCAACCAGCGCGTTCCCAGGAGCAGGTCGATGTCACCATCACGGTCGATGTCTCCGGCACTGAGCTGCTCGTCCTGCGAGAATGACGAGATGGTGCGTAACGACCAGGTCTCGACGGTGGGATTGTTCGGGATGCGCAATTTCTGAATGTCGCGCCCAGCTTCGTGCCACGAGAGTGCAATTTCGAGCGGACCGTCAGGCGTGAAGCGTGCGCTGACGGCGCCCTGCAGAAAGTCGCCAGAACCGGGGGCTGGATTGGTATGCACAATGAATTGACCACCCTCGTTCTGTGCCCAGGCGAATCGACTGTTGCGTTCGGAACCGCGCCCTTGTGTGCCGAAGATATCGAGGTCGCCGTCATTGTCGAGATCCGCCAGGATCGCTGCGTTGCGCAGCGGCTCGCCAATTGGCAAACGGACCCAGTTTCCTTCAGCGCGTCCCGGGTTGCGGTACCACCATGCGCCGCTCACAATGTCCGGGAAATCATCGCCGTCGATATCGCCGTGCAACACAAAAATGGCGCGATCGGGTCGCGCAGGATCGATAACGTGACGCCGCCAGCGCGACAGATCGAGTTTCGTCGGATTATTGGTTTCGTTCAGCCAGATGTGGAGGCGTGGTGTCTCGAAGTTGTACGGCTTGCCGAGAATATCGAGGTCACCGTCGCCATCGATATCTCCCAGGCGCGATTCGTGGTGATCAATACCGGGTGGTCCCTCTGCGAGTTCAAAAGCGCCTGTACCATCACCGTAGAGCAGGATCATACGCGAGTCGGGGTTTGTACCATCGAGACGCATCTCACCACAAAAGATATCGAGTGTCCCATCGAGATTGATATCAGCCAATGACAAACTATGCGCTTCCTCTACCCGATCGACCAGGACGCGCCGCTCCCACACACTGCCTGTCCAGCGGTACAGATTGATCGTCCCGCGTCCGTGGCTAGTGCTTGTGACCACTTCAAGCCGCCCTCCAGGAATGATCTGCCCGGCGACGACTCGGATGCCACGGTTTCTACCATCGATCTCTTCGGCGATATACCGGCCCTGCTCGAAGCGAAACCAGAACCCTCCGCCGATCAGGTCGGTCACGCCGTTCCCATCGACATCAGCAGCGAATAAGCCTTCTGCATAGACAGTAGACGTAAAAATAGGCGTCAGCGTCCAAAGTGGCGCATCGTGCGGCTCCAGCGGAATGGCAGCTAGATACAGAATGGAGGGTTGATTCCGATTGCCCTGGTTCCACAATGCCAGTTCTAGCCGTCCATCGCCGTTGAAATCACCAAACGTTTGGTCGTGGTGACGGTTCTGCCCGCCGCTCTTGATCATGCGTCGCGTCCATCCAACGTCTGGGTTGTAGTTTGGATAGGGGTTTTCCCACCAGAATACCCGATTGCCGCTGTAATCCTCTGCAGCAACAATGTCGAGATCGCCATCGCCATCGATATCGGCAAATGCACCACCAGCTTCGATACTCAACCGCTCCGGCTCAATTACAAATCGCTGCCAGCCATCCGGTGTGAAACGCAACCAGACGAGCGCCGGTCCCTTTCCGCGACCGCCAACAACGATATCGTCGCGCCTATCACGATCAATATCGAACGACAGCATCATGGTCTGCTCGACAGGACCTGCCATAGGTGGAGCAGCGCTATCTGCGAGATATGTCCATTGGGCCAGGGGGATTGAAGATGCCGAGGAGAGTGGTTGAGGCTTAACTGCAGGCATCGCACACGAACCGATGAAGATCAGCAGCAGCAGAGCATTGATCACGAAACGCAATAGATCACTCCTTTACACTAGTGCAGCAATAATGCCTGGATGACACGATCCCACATAATATCCGCCACTCGGGCAGGTCCGGCGGCGCCGAGACGCGCCGCGAGATCTGCTGTATCGAACAGGGTATCAATCTGGGCGGCAATCGCGTCTGGTTCTGGTGATGTCACCAATCCGGTCACGCCGTGCTCGACGAATTCCAGCACGCCGCCGGAGTCGGTCGTAGTCACGACCGGGCGCGCGGCAGCCAGCGCTTGCACGGACGTGAATCCGTAATCTTCATCGAATGGCGCATAGTAAACGGCACGCGCCGAGGCGTAAAGGTCGATCAGTTCATTGTCTGGTACAAATCCGCGAAACTCCACGCGCGAGCCAAGGTTGAGATCGGAAGCAAGGCGTTCCAGGCGTGCGCGGTCGTCGCCAGCGCCGATAAACACGCAGCGAACCGCATTTCGGGTGCGCGCCAGCGCCCGAAGCAGCAGATCGAGCCGTTTTGCCGCATCGAGGCGCGCGTCAGAAAGAAGATAATCGCCGTAAGGACCGGCGCGCAGCTTGCCGGCGTACCGGCTTGGCGGATAGAGGGGCTGAGCCTCCAGACCGGTGAAACGTTTGAGGCGTGCCGCAACATTACGCGAGATAGCGAATAACCGCTGCGCCTCACCAAGCATCGCGCGGTCCATGCGCAGCAGTTGATCACGGACGGCGCGGTCGTCCGGAGTGTTGACGAAATCCGAAAAAGGTGTCCCATACCAGTCATACGCCTGGCGGTGCTGATGGACCAACCAGACAACCTTGCGGGTATGGCGCGCAGCATACGAAGGGAACTTTGTGCAGATAATCTGATCGACCGGCGCGCCGTTGACGTGCTCGAGGTCAAGGAGACGCCACGCAAGCGCCGAAGGTATCAGACGGTCGTGGGGTTGCCAGGCATAGGGCAGCGCCACAACATCGACGGTGTGCCCGCGTTCACGAAGGGCATCCCGCAGACCTTCGACGAGGAATTCGGCGCCGCCGCGCGCAAATGGCACCTGTGCCGTGCAGATCAGAATGCGCATGGGCATGCGCACAGTATACCCGAAAAACGATCAGCGGATGCTGTTGGCATACTCGATACCGCTCTGGAGCGTGCCGCGAGTCACAATGCCCTGAAGACTCACCCCCATCCCAACGAGGGTCTGCGCGACTTCCGGGCGAATGCCGGTGAGGACGACTTCAGCTCCCAACAGGCGCACCGCCTGCGCTGCCTGCATCAGTGCGCTGGCGACGTGCGTATCGACAATCGGCACGCCGGTGATGTCGAGAATAACCACGGACGCACGGTATTCGGCGACGCCGTGGAGCAGGCGATCAACCGTCAGTTGTGTCCGTTGTGAGTCGAACGCGCCGATCAGCGGCATCAGCAACACGTGACGGTTGAGTGGGATGAGCGGCGTTGAGAGTTCCGCCAGAGTGCGCGCTTGCATTTCGATCACCTGCTCCTGCAGGCGCAACCGTTCTTCGTTCGCCTTTTGAAGTTCGAGCGTTTTGGCAGCGATTTCATCGAGCAGACGCTGTTGACGCTCGCGCTCACGCGCCTCGCGGAGCATGGCAATTTCATGCTCAATGGTGCGGGTCGACTCGTAGACATGGAACTCAACTGATGTTTCGGGACCGTCGGTTACCATGTTCTTCTCGTCCGCCCAGCATGGAACACCGAATGCATGGGTGAAGAGGCCAATAATCTTCCCCTGCAAAAACGGGCACCCCCAGTTGACCGGCTGCCCGCGTTGCATGTCGAGTTCCCAGGGATTGCGGATACGCACGATAGCTTTCCGCTGCTGCAGGTCGCAGAAGGGAAGTTCCAGACGCCCCCATCCGATGGTGCTGATAACCTCGCCCCACGCCAGCAGCCCTTCCTCGAACGTGGCGCCGAGCGCCAGCACAACATCGTGGTAGTCTTCCGCCGTTCCAAAACTCCCGCTATGCGCCACCAGCAGCCGGAAGAGCGGGATGCCGATCTCCTCCGCTAGCGGACGAAGAATCTTCAACAACGACGGGTTCAGCCACAGGAGTGCCGATGGGATGCCAAAAAAACGCAGCCGACCTTCATCAGTAGACCATTCGAAAGGTGCACGATTGAGAACAACTGCATAATGGTCAGTGAATATTTCGTTGGTCATCCGCCACCTCCACAACCACTCATAAACCAGACACGCACATATAGTACCGCAGCGAGTGCAAAGAAAAGACTCAGAATTGAAGCGATTGTATAGCGAACGTGTAATCTTTTTTGGGTCCTTTACAATCTCCGGTAGAACGTGCTATGATCCTGTGCTACGATGAACTGCTGCTGCAGGTTTGCCGGTTTCTATCACCTGATCTGAAACGATAGAGACGTCCAGACTGATTGACTCACGATCATGGTGCACCGTATCGAACAGGAACGCAGACGCTTTGAGCAGCAGCGCCGACTGATCTATCGCATCGCAGGCGTTCTTGGTGTGCTGGCTATCCTCTATGCCCAGTACAGCAACCTGATGGATACGCACTCGTCGTATCTCTATCGCGCTGTGTATGCAATCAACCATATTGTATTCGCCGGTTTCTGCGTTCTGATTGTCTGGCATCTGGCGCGCTGGCGCATTTCTGTCGAACGTCTTGAGCGGTTGACGCTGGTTGTGTTCATTTTCCAGTCGCTCGGGTTCAACGGCATCATGCCGGCAGTCTTTCTTCCAACCCCCTCGGAGATGTTCATAGATGCAGTTGGTGACGATATCTGGTTTTTGCTTATCATTTGTATTCTGGCGATCCATATCTATGACATGCGCCAAGGCGCGCTGATCGCAATCGGTGTGTTTATCGCGTCGTTTGCCATCGTTCTGGTGCAGATCGTGCGCTGGAATATGCTTGGTGTCGATCCGGCGAATAGCGAGCGGATCGTGAGTATCTATTTGATGGCCGGTGCATTGCTGGGGTTCCTGATCGTTCTGTCAGTCTATCGAGCGCAGGCAGAGCGTCTTCGCGTAGAGTACGAGCTGATGACGCATATCGCCTACACCGATGCGCTGACCGGACTCGCCAACCGCCGCCGTTTGTATGAAGAATTGAACCATTTGATCGCATTGGCAGAGCGGTATGGTCAGGGTTTCTGTGTCTGTCTGTTCGATCTAGATTACTTCAAGCAGTTGAACGATCAGCAAGGACACCTTGTTGGTGATCGGGTCCTGTGCGCGGTTGCGAAAACCGTGTCGCAACACTTGCGCGTGGTTGACCACTTTGGGCGCTGGGGTGGTGAGGAGTTTATCGTGCTGCTGCCACAGACCTCCACGCACGATGCCAAGACGGCGATGGAACGGGTGCGTCTGGCATTGCATACCATTACGCTTCCCAACGCGCCGGTGATCTCAGCTAGTTTTGGTGTTACTGAGTATCTTCCTGGTGATAGCAGTGAAACCATCCTGCATCGTGCTGATCAGGCAATGTACGTGGCAAAGACGAGTGGACGCGACCGAGTCGTGCTACATGATGAACGGTTAGAAGCGTGGAGTGTATAATACCTTTCCAGACGTGGAGATTTCGGATTGCAGATTGTTGTGCGAGGTGTCTAGGCGCTTTGATACAACGCTGCGTGCAGAGTGTTCACGTTATTTAGGGCGGGCGCGTAAGCGCACTAGAGGTGCAGGTTCAACCATTGGATCGATGATTAGGTGCAGCGCGCGCCACAAAAACGTCCGACGCGATCCCTGGTTCCGGGCATACGGTGGGTAGGCAGGTCGCACATCAGTAGTGGGAAAGGAGCAACATTCCACGACATAAGATGCGCCACATCACACACCCGGCATCCTTCATGCTCAGCCTGGCAGCGCTCTTCGTGCTGGCGTTGGCGCTGCGTTTCTACCGCATCGACGAACAGAGTTTCTGGTACGATGAGGGATTAACGGTCGCTCTTGCGCTCAGACCACTCGACGACATCGCGCGCGCCGCCGCCGCCGATGTTCATCCGCCATTCTATTACTGGCTCCTCCATGGCTGGCTGCGGATAGCCGGAACGACCGAGGCGGCGGCGCGCGCGTTTAGTGCATTGTGTGGCGCAATAGCAGTTGTGCTCACGGCGCTCCTCGGTCGGCGCTGGTTCGGTGTGAGCGCTGGATGGATCGCTGGAATTGCTGCCGCTATCTCTCCCTTCGCCATTCATTACAGCCAGGAAACCCGCATGTATGCGCTGGCGATGCTGCTGTCGGTATGCCTCTGGGTGGCGTTCGAGAGGGTAGCGCGAAATGCAAATGCTGCGCATCAGGCAGAGACGACATCATCGTACTGGCGATGGTGGCTGCTCTACGGTGCTGTGGCACTGGTCGCGCTTTCGACCCACTATTTTATGGTCACATTCGTGACCGCAACGGCGCTTGTTGGGACACTTCTCCTGCATCGTCGTGCGCGACTGGCGTGGATCGTTGGACACCTGGCGCTCGCCGGTTTCTTTATCGCAATCGTCTGGAACAGTCGTGAGCGTCTGGCAGTCTGGACGTTCGCCAAGCAGCCCACCGATCCTTTCTTCATTCTTGTCGATGTGTTGCGCGTGTTCAGCCTTGGTCCGGCAATATCAGACGACTCCTGGTTCTGGTTGGTCGGCTTTATGGCGCTGCTCGCGGCGTCCGTAGCAGCGTGGCGTATGTCGCCTGCATCAACCGGTATGGTGCTTGCATGGCTCCTTGTGCCGCTGGTAGCGATCATGGCGCTCTCGCTGAACCAGCCGTACTACAAGCCACGCTTCCTGCTGCCCGCTCTTCCTGCGTTTCATCTGATCCTCGGCGCCGGCAGCGCTGCCCTGGCCAGCTATGCGACCGGGCAATTCGGTCCACGTGCAGGCGCAGGCGCGACGTGGCTCGCCGCTGCGTGGCTGATCGCAGCAGCAGTATCTCCGCTGCGCAACGCGTGGTTCGATCCTGTCTTCCAGCGCGATGACTATCGCGGGCTGGCGCAGGCGATCTCGGCAACAGCTCGACCCGATGATGCCATCCTTCTGATCGGTCCGGGACAGATTGATGTCTTCGACTACTACTTTCATGGATCACAAACACGCTACCTGTTGCCGCGCTTCCGTCCACTCGATCCGGTTGTGACCCGCGCCGAACTCGTACAGATGGAACAGCGTCACCGGCGAGTTTACGGCGTCTTTTACGTGCCCTATGAAGCTGATCCTGAAGGCATTGTGAGTGACTGGCTCGCCGAACGAGCTTTCCGCGCCGAAAGCTGCTGGTATGGCGGCGTTGAACTCGTTGTCTACGAACTCGGCGATACCGGCGCCCCGTTGCGCGATGCGGATATCCGCTTCGGTGATACGTTGGTTCTGGAACGAGTCGCTGCCTCGTCGAGGCATGTTACAGGCAGGGATGCAGTGCGGATCGAACTGCACTGGCGCGTCGTCGCACCGCCGGCTCGCGATCTGTTCCTGTTCGTGCATGTGCTTGACATACATAACCACATCATTGCCCAGCACGACGGACAGCTGGCGCGTGTGCCGACCAGCCTCTGGCAAGCTGGCGAACGTTACCGTAGTCGCGCAGCGGTGCTTGTACCGCCGGATACCCCGCCGGCAACGTACCGCCTTGTCATCGGTGTGTACGACCCGCGCACCGGTGAACGGCTGCGATTGGAAGACGGGCAGGATATGCTGGACATTGAGTGAAACTCTGGCAGGTTGGGGGAACTGCGCTAGGCGGACCTGAGCTTCATGGAAGCGAGAAGAAAAGCCTATGGCGCCGCTGAAACTGAGCGATCAGACCTTGCTCCGCGATCTCCACGGGTCCGAGAAGCGTTCGGAGCCGCCGGCTACGACCTGACTCTGATGCGAGTAGAACTGTTGGTCAACACGGGGCATGGCGCATTGAAATCCTGATGTTATCGGGGTTTCCAGCTGCCCGAGAGCGTTGTTGACGTATAATGGTGTTTGCAATGAACGCTTAATGAGAATTGTTGCATATGCATTTGACCCAGCGACAGATTAATACGTTCCTTTTTCTTCTGCTGCTGATCACTGCACTGGCAGCCTTTGCGGATGTGTTGACCCGTGAAAGTGAACAATCTGCACGGGTAGGATATGGTCTTGCCATCCTCTGTGTCGGCGCCTTGTTGATCGCGTATCGGCGCGGGTGGGAACCTGCGCGTTATGTGATGTCGCTCGCAACCACGCTCTTGGTTGCCCTATTTACCGTTGAGCCTTATGTATCGCAGCAGATGGACCTCCTCCACGCTCTTCCTATCGTCATTGCCCTGGTGCTGACCGGACCGCGCTGGGTGTTGCTCAACGCGACGCTCTTGCTGGTTATTCTGCTCATTCGTGGCGAATGGAGCGGCGTTTATACGCGTCCGGTAAACCTGGCAGCCTATGTCGCGCTTGCCGGAGGCATGGTGCTGAGTCGTCTGGCGGTCGATGACGCGCGGCGTTTGGAGGAGGCACGCCAAGCTACGGAGCAAGAACGACAACGCGCCATCGACGCCTTGGCGCTTGCACAACAGCGTGCCGATGAACTGGAGCAGCGCAACGCCGAACAGGAGCAGTTGTTACAACTGGTTTCAGATCTGGAGATACCGGCGATCACGATCGCTGATAGTGTGATGCTGGCGCCACTGGTTGGTCGTCTCGACACACGCCGCGCAGAGTTGCTCAACCGGCGTTTGCTCGAAACAGCTACACGCCAGCCGGTTCGTCTTGTTGTGATCGACGTCGCGGGTGTTGCACACGTCGATGAGGCGGTCGCGCGGTACCTCATCCAAGCTGTTCAGGCGCTGCGTCTGGTGGGGCGTCAGGTGGCAATCAGTGGCATTTCTCCTGCAGTTGCAACAACGCTGGCATCACTTGGTGTGACATTCCCTGATGTCATTATCTGTCGCTCACCACAAGAAGCGCTAACCCTCCATCTATGAGAAGGGTGTCGTGCAACTGCTCACGACCGGTGATTTGGGGGAAAGCCTCCAAGATTGAGAATCGGCGGCCGTGCGCGACAATCTCCAATCTAAAATGGTATCAGAGGGTTATCCGAACCTGCCTACCCTATCCGCTCTTCCGCCAGCGAGGCGGTCACGGCCGGACGCGGCACACGCAGGCGCATCCAGAACAGACCGGCGATCCCCACTGCCAGCAGCACGATGAAGAGCGCCTCGTAGCTGACGAGTTCGGCGAGCCAGCCGGAGAGAAGCGGTCCTGCCGCCGCAACCGGCGCCATGACGATATTCGAGACCCCGATATAGGCGGGACGTTGCACTGGCGGTGCGAAGCTGAACACAAGGGTGAACCCGGAGAGAATATACCCTGCCTGCGCAAAGCCGACCAGCACAAAAATGACGAAGAACCAGACCGGCGCCGGCGCGATCAGCGCAAGTACGATTGCCAGCAACCCCACTGCCGTCGAAAGTTCCAGCACCTGCTTATGTCCCCAACGGTCTGCCATCCCGCCGAGGAGTGGATCGCTTACTGCCTGCGCCGCCAGCAGTGCAGCGGTGAATCCGCCAACGTCGGCGCCGGAAAGGTTGAACCGTTCGAGCCCTAGCGCAGTAATGAAGTTGTGACCGATCAGCGCCAGCGCAATGCCGACCCGTCCGATGAGATAGTTGCGGAAGGGGAGGTCGCGATCGAGCAGCGGACGCACGCTGCGCAGGAACGCCGTCAGCGGTTGCGCCGGCTGTGGCGGCATCGCCGGTTCGATTGTAGCGGCAAGGAAGATAAACGACACAACCATGGAGCCAAAGCAGATGAGCGACAGAATACCGACACTTTGCGGGAAGGGGAATGCAGTCAGCACCCACGCGGCGACTGCCGCGCCGCCGATGCCGAGCAAACCGCCGAGACCGCTCTGCAACCCGAAGAAGATGCCCCAACGTTTGCCGGGGATGACTCGCGCGATGAAATCCTGCCACGGGATAGATGCGAATCCGGCAGCAATGGCGTGAAGGGCATAACAGCAAAAGAAGATCGCCAGCAGTCCTGCACCGGGAAGATCGGGCCAGAGGATCAACACCAGCCCAAGGATCAGGAACGGCAGTCGCTCGAAGAGGGTGGCAGTGAGCAGAATGGGTTTGCGTCGCGGCATTGCCGCCACGATAGGCACAATGAACAAACCGGGCAGGAACCAGCCGGTGTAGTTGATCATCGGAATTAATCCCTGCAGCCAGCGTTCGGGCGAGAGACGTTCGACAAAGAGTGGCAGCACGGTAAAGCGCGACACCATGCTCAAACCCAGGTAGAACGTTCCGCCATCAAGCACATTGAGCCAGAAATTACGCGCAGCGTGGCGCTGGACAACCGCTTCAGCCTGGGCGGTCGTCGTCGTTGCTGTGTCAGTCATACCTGCCTTCTTTGTAGTCGTGGAGTCACAGAGTGGCAACGCAAGCTATCATACCACATGCGGAATGCGCCTATAATTGGCGTGTATGGGGTAGAGATGCAGAACGCTTCAGATGTTCCTTTGTGTAAAGTGGCAGAGGAACGAGGAGAACGATGGCAAACCGGAGCGCACAACGAACAGGGTCGATGATCACGGGCGAGAAACTGGCAGCGTTGAGCCACCTGGAACCGTGCAAACTCATTGCCGGGAGTATTGTCCCGGTGACACCAACAAGTGACGAACACGGCGGGTATGAAGCTGCTATCGCCAGTATATTGCTCTGTTGGACACCATGCAAAAGGTGCGCGAGTTCTTCTCCATCGGCGTCCGTCTGGCGTAGCTGGTTGACCCGTTGTCACAGAGCGTCTTGGCGTATCGGTCGATCACTGACGTGCGCGAGTTCACTATCGGCGATCAACTGCCAGGTGACGACGTCCTGCCTGGTTTGAGCATAGCGGTTCGAGATATCCTCGCTGACCGATCAATCCGCGCTCGATTGCCAGCTTCGCCGAGTCACGCACCGGTCATTGTTCGGTGAACCCTATCTACTCGACTACCGGCTGCACTACTCCCTCACTCTGTCTGCGTTCAGTAGCTGCCTGTGCGATTAACCCGCGTGGCGCTAGAAAGGTAACCAGCAACCCTAGTACTGCGGCGATAAAAGCAACCACAAACACGCCGCCGATGCCTGCCCCCAATGCGGTACGCAGTGCATCGTTCACGGTGATATCGCCCCCCGGCGGATCGATCAGGCTGTTGAGCGACACAGATGCATCGAATCCGGCCGCAGCCAGCCGCGCGGTTACCGTCGCGCTCAGGACGGCGCCCATAATGCCGATGCCAAACGCACCGCCAATGCTACGACTGAACTGTAAGGTCGAGGTGGCCGTTCCCAGTTTGCTGCGCTCGACGCTGCTCTGGACAGCAATGAGAAATGCGGGGATCGAAAAGCCCATACCGAATCCCATCAATCCCAGACAGA
>JBEPYG010000035.1:0-19456 GCA_041641515.1 Roseiflexus sp. | reverse complement strand
CCTGCAGGTCTCCCGTCTGTTCAGCCGGAACAGAAACCGGCCTCTGTCGAAGAGCGGTTGCAACGGCTCAAGGAACTCCACGACCGTGGTCTGATCGGTGATGAGGAATTCCGGACGCGGCAGCGCGCAATTCTTGAGGATCTGTGATAGTGCAGTAATGTATTTCGCTTTTGTGCTCATGCCCCTCTTTTGCATAGCAGAAGAGGGGTTTTTGATATGAACGTGTGTGTTACACCAACGCAAAAACAACAGCAGAGCGAATAACCAGCGGAATCACCGTCTGCGCTGCAGGCTGACGCGGTCGTGGTTGCGATAGTCGCCGCGCAGCGGGATTCCTGCCATCCGCATATACTGCCTCCCGCCGGTTACCAGCCAGTCGGCAATGGTATGGACGGCGCTGCCGCTGATGAAGCCAGAGAGAAACAGGCGCACCATGTCGGGGTTGCGGCGCATGAGGTCGAAGATCCACGCTGATGCCTGTGTGTGGAGATCCGGCACGCCGATACCGATACGTCCCAGCATCCACGCGCTCCCCATAATGATCAGCATTGTAACGACATAGAAATACGCGAGGCGCAAGAGCGGCGCCACAACGAGACTGTGGCTCCAGAAGTGGCGGTGTGGAATAATCCACATGTACGGACGCCATATCCAGAAAAAGATGCCCCAGCGATTATCGATTGCCGAATCGATATCGAGGTCGGGTGAGAAGAGGAGACCGGACACCAGATGAGCGCCGGTCAGCATCGCTGCGCCGGTCGCGGCATAGTCCTGCCCGCCCGACTGCAGCAGCAGATACGTTGCCGGCGCGAGAAGGACGCCAGTAGCAATGGTGATCAGGTCGTGGGTACGTGTATCGGGCATACCAGACGCTCATTGGGCACACAGGCGGCGGTGCGCTTACCGCATCAACCGGCTGCAGGCCATTCTGGATCGAGGAAGCGCTGAATTTCGATCAAATAGCCATCCGGGTCGCGCAGGAAGCAGTGGTAGATGTTGAAGCGGGGATTGTACTGCGGCGCTTGCTCGACAGGAACGCCGCGTTCCGCCAGATAGCGATGCCATCCGTCTACATCGGAGGCAACCAGCGTCAGGATGAGCGATCCCGGCGCCTGTGCGACGGCAGCGTCGCGCTGCTGGCAAACCCCAAGATAGGCATCGCCGGCGACGCGATAGATCCGACATGCACCCTGGTCGAGAACCAGAGGAAGACCGAGCAGATCACCGTAGAAGGCATCGCTGGCCCGGATGTCGCGGACGTAGATGAACGTCACAAACTGTTCGAATGATGATGGTCTCATAGTGCAAGAATAGCACAGGCATGCGAATTGTGCAAGACGCCATCGCTATTTTGTGCTACAATCATGCACGTTGAACGCCATGAAAGAATCCGGGCAGACAATGGACACTCAGGATCAGGCGATGACTGACCTTCTCGCACAGACGGAAGGTCAAAGCCTGGCATTTATGCGGGCAAATGTGCGTCCCTCCGACCTGGCGCAGACATTGGCGGCAATGGCCAATGGCGTGGGTGGAACGGTCGTGATCGGCGTGCGTGGACGACAGGTTGAAGGGGTGGCGGATGCGGACGCTGCACGCGCTATGGCACTCGATGCGGCGCTGGCATGCCTGCCGCCTCTTGTGCTGCCGCTGCCGACCGTGGTAGCTCACGATGGTGCAACCCTGTTGGTCGTCACTGTCCCTTCCGGGTTGCCGCATGTCTACAGTGTCGGCGGAACCTATCTCAGGCGTGAAGGTTCCACCAATGTGCCACTTTCGCCTGATGCGCTGCGACAACTTCTGATCGAACGGGGTGAAACCAGCTGGGATCGGATGACGCCGCCAGACGCGACTCTTGCCGATCTGGATCGTGAGAAGATTACCGCGTATGCGCGTCGTGTCGGGCCGATCGCCGAAGCCGATCCGCTGGCATTCCTGCTGCGGCGCGGTTGTCTGGCGCAGCGCACCGATCCCGCAACAGGCAAACCGGAACCGGTACCGACGAATGCCGGTCTGCTTCTGTTCGGCGCCGATGTCGAGCGCTGGTTCCCGCAGGCGGAAGTGACGCTGGTACGCTACCAGGGTCGCGAGATGGGCGATGAATTTCTGCGTGAAGATATTCGCGACACACTGCCGGAGACGGCGCGTCGCGCCGAGCGCTGGATTGTGGAACATATGCGCCGCGGCAGCCGCATGGTGGGGCTGGAACGGGAGGATTGGACGCAATTTCCGCTGGGAGCAGTGCGCGAAGCGTTGATCAATGCGCTGGCGCACCGTGATTATACGATCCGCGGCGACTCTATCCGTGTATTGCTGTTCAGCGACCGTCTGGAATGCTACTCGCCAGGGCGATTGCCCGGGCATGTGACGTTGCAGAATCTGGTCGAGGAACGTTTCAGCCGAAACGAGACCCTCGTGCAGGCGCTGGCAGACCTGGGGTTAATCGAACGGCTGGGGTATGGCATCGACCGTATGCTGCGCCAGATGGCAGAGGCCGGTTTACCGCCGCCGGAGTTCCGCGAGACTGCCGCCGGTTTTCTGGTGACGCTTTACGGGCGCACCGGCGATGACCGCGCCGATGCAGGCGGCGCCGATGTCGCCGCCTGGCGACGCATGGGGCTGAATGAACGCCAGATTGCTGCGCTGCTCTTTCTGGCGGAGCACCAGCGCATCACCAATCGCGACATGCAGGAACTTGCGCCGGATGTCTCCGCTGAGACGCTGCGCCGCGATCTTGCCGATCTGGTTGAACGCGGCCTGCTGTTGCGCGTCGGCGATAAGCGCGGCGCGTACTACATTCTCAAATGACCGCGCAGGATGTCCAGCTCGTGGGTCAGCAACGCGCATATCCGAACCAGACGTTCGCTCACATCGCCGATCTCGAGCAGCGCCTGACGTTCCGCAAGACTGGCGCGCACCAGGAACATTGATGCCAGCAGCGCTGCCAGATGGCGGGGATCGTCGGCAGACTCGAGCTGGAGGCGCAGTTCCTCATTTGGTGGCAGCGCAGCGAGCAATTCTCGGGCGCGTTCACGCGCTTCCTGCATACGCACCGCAATATCCGGAGCATCGGTCTGATCGGGCAGGTAACGGACCAGTGCACGGAGATATGGCTCACGCTGCGTCACCTGCTCGATGACAACCCGTTCGAGCGCCTGGAGCGCAATGCGCAATGTGCCGTCATGCAGGCGAACCAGGCGGTGCACCAGCGCCGATGCGCCGATGGCATAGCATTGATCGTCGTTATTTTCGCGTTGTGCACTGACCGCAATGATACTTCCAGCAGTCACTGCATCGTCTATCAGGCGTATCGCTGCCGGTCGGCTCGCTGCGACCGGTACGACGCTGGGTGGAAAGATGACAATGCCGCGCAACGGCAGGAGCGGCAGTTCGGCGACCGGATTGTGCGGGGTGTTCGACACACGCTATCTCTGTACAGGAACTGACTTTCCTATACTATATGATACCACTGTCCGTGTCCAGGAAGCTGAGTCGTGTGACTGTTCACACTTCTCCTGGGATTGAGGGTGCGGTCGCAGCGACGTTGCATTGCAACGTCGCTACGCGAATGCTTTGACCCCGAATCTGAACACGTCCTGATTCGTGGGGGTGTACGTGTTCTGGTCTTTGGAAATGAATCTGGTAGGCGCGTGACGCCGTGGGGCTAGAGCGCTCGGCTGGCAGGGCGCAGCTCGCCTGCGCGGGCTGAAGCGGATTATGAGCTTATCCGAAAAATCGCCCCTTCGATACGCGCTGCGCGTTGCTCAGGCGGTTTTTCGGTATTCTGCGTTATTCAGATAAGCTCTAAATATCGGAAAATCATCGCATGTACCGTAAACGATGGCGTTTTTGCGTCGGTAGCTTGATGTCTCATGGCGCTTGCGAAAGACATATCGCCGACGACTCCTGATCTCGGGAGCTTCTCACGACCTTCCAGTCGTGAACAGTTTTATGGGATCGTTGCTTGCAGCACCTGTCGGTATACTACCGGTTTCATGCGAATACACTGCGCAGACTGTGTCAAAGCGCGCCAGGACGGCGCGCGCAACCATCTAAAATAGCGTAACACCAATGCACTGGGGGAGTAATGGAGGATCGTAGTGGAGTGGTACGAAGCCGAGGTGCAGGAACTGGAAAAACTGAATAAAACCACGCCTCCTCCGGCTGGCGCGGTGCTGTTCTATGGCAGCTCATCGCTGCGTCTCTGGACAACGCTCACCGAGGATATGGCGCCGTGGACTGTGGTCAACCGCGCATTCGGCGGATCGACCCTTGCCGCCTGTGTGCACTTCTTCGACCGGCTGGTTGTTCCGTGCGCTCCGGGATCGCTCGTGCTCTATGCGGGCGACAACGACCTTGGCGATGGACGCGCGCCCGACGATGTTGTGCGATCACTGCGCGCCCTGCTTGCTCGGGTTGATACAACACTCGGATCGATCCCGGTTGCGTATGTCTCGATCAAACCCAGCCCGGCGCGCTGGAACCTGCGTGACAAAATCCAGCGCGTCAATGGCGCAGCGCGCGCCCTGATTGAACAACGCCCATCGGGGTATTACATCGATGTCTACGCATCTATGCTGGGACCCGGCGGTCAGCCGCGCGCCGAATTGTTCGATACAGACGGATTGCACCTGAGCCCCAGAGGCTACCAGACATGGACCCATATTCTGCGTCCCTATGTGGCAATCCTGGCAGGCGCGCCGCAAGAATAGTGAGTTTCTGTGTCGCGGGTCACAATCGAATCTGTACACGTTCTTAACATGTTTCTAACCATGCTGTAGTACATAGAGCAGTGATGGTAGAAAATCGGCATATCGCAGGCATACGTTCGTTGCCGTCGGACCGCTTCCGAGTTCTGTATTCTAAAGATCGTTCAGTATGTTGTGCACGGCGCGCGTGTCTTTCCGGGCGCCGTACAAAGCGAGTGATCGTCTGTGCAGAGAGAATACTATCTGTGGTGGAGTCCCCGTTTGCAGCGGGACATGGAAATGCTGGTCATTGGTCATGCCGGGGCGCGGGTGCTGGTGTTTCCGACCCGCGTCGGACGTTTCTATGATTACGAGAACTGGGGACTGGTTGAGACGTTGCGTCCGTCGATTGAGCAGGGATTGCTGCAACTCTACTGCGTCGATAGCGTTGATCGCGAAAGCTTGTACGCTTTTCACCGACCTCCGCAGGAGCGGATTGCGCGACATGTGCAGTACGAGTCATATATTCTCGATGAGGTGCTATCACTTTCACGGCAGATCAACCCGAACCCGTTCGTCATTGCCCATGGATGCAGCTTGGGCGCCTACCATGCCGTCAACATCGCCTTCCGCCATCCCCACCTGTTCCATAAGGTTGTCGCATTGAGCGGACGCTACGATCTGACCGTAGCTACCGGATCATTCCGTGCCCTCTTTGACGGATACTATGACGATACAATCTATTTTCACACGCCATGCCACTTCCTTCCGCGTCTGACCGATCAGTCCATTCTGGCGCTCTTGCGACGCATGGAGATTACGATCGTCATTGGTGAGGAAGACCCGTTTATCTGGACCAACCGTGCCCTCAGCGCGGCGTTGTGGGAAAAGGACATCCCGCACGCGCTCCATGTCTGGCCGGGCGAAGCGCACCGCATCGAACACTGGCGCGAGATGATCCGGCATTATCTGTAGGGCAATCGGGGCATCTGTGCATTCCGTATGTACGTCGTTTGTCGGGCATGCTATACTACGCTAACCGACAGTCAAACAACCAAGAGCGCGAATGTCAGTGTCTATGACGCCACAGGGGAGTTGATATGCAACCAGCGCTTTCTCAGAACCCTCCGGCAGAGTCTGCGACGCCGCTGCTCCCGCTTCGTCCGCGGAGTATCGAGGCGACCGGATTATCGCTTTCGTTCATCGCCGACCAGATCGTGCGCGCCTTGTATATTGTCGGTGAGATGACCGGTCTCCAGCTGGTGGAATTGCTGCACCTGCCCTGGGAAAACGTACTCGATCAGGCAATGGCCTATCTGAGGCGCGAGCAGATGGCTGAGGTCAAGGGCAGTAGCGGCCTGGGTGAGAAAGCATACCGTTACCAGGCCACAGCCAAAGGCATCATGCGCGCGAAAGAGATCGGTGAACGAACGCAGTACCTGGGACCGGCGCCGGTCAGCTTGCACGACTACCGCGATGTCATGCGTCGGCAGACGACGCAGGGGTTGGTCGTGACCGAAGCGGCCATGCGGACGGTGTTTGAGCACCTGGTGCTTAACGATTCGCTCCTGCTCCAGCTGGGACCGGCTATCAATTCTGGTCGTTCGATCTTCCTCTTTGGGCACGCCGGGAATGGGAAGACTTCCATCGCTGAAGCGACCGCACAACTGCTGTCTGATGCCATTGCCATCCCGCATGCTATTATTGTCGATGGACAGATCATCCGCGTGTTCGACCCAATCCACCACGAGCGTCGTCCCCTGCCGGAGGGTCAGGAGTACACCTATGATCAGCGCTGGGTGCTTTCGAAGCGCCCGGTTGTCATCGCCGGCGGTGAATTGAACATGGGATCGCTCGACCTCGAATATGATGAGTACAGCAAGTATTATGAAGCGCCGCTCCAGCTGAAAGCTAATGGCGGATTGTTCCTGATCGACGACTTTGGACGGCAACAGATGCGCCCGCGCGATTTGCTCAACCGCTGGATCGTCCCGCTCGAGAAACGAGTCGATTATCTGACCCTGCACACCGGTAAGAAGATCGAGGTGCCATTCGATCAGCTGATCATCTTCTCGACCAATATCGAACCGAAGCAACTGGTCGATGAGGCGTTTCTCCGACGAATCCGCTACAAGATCGAGATTAGCAACCCTACTCCAGCTGAATATCGCGAGATCATGCGTCGTGTCTGCAAGGCGAAGAATGTGCCGTACAGCGACGACGGGCTGCGGTATCTGCTCGAAGTCGAATACCCGCGCCGCAAACTGGAACTGCGCGCCGTCCATCCGCGTGATCTGATCGACCAGGTGATCGATTATGCCCGTTTTCTGGGGGTGCCGCCAACGATGTCGCGTGAACTGCTGGCGGCGGCATGTAAATCATATTTCGTTGAGTTGTAATCCTTTTTTGCTATGCTGACGCCGGATATGCTGATTGCGGCGTACTGCCAGGGGATTTTCCCCATGGCGGACGACCGTGGCGTCATCCACTGGTACGACCCGCAACCACGCGCGATTTTGCCGCTCGAGACGTTTCACACGCCGCGTCGCCTGGCGCGCACGATCCGCAAAGGCGTGTTCACGATCCGCACCGACACAGCTTTCACCGAGGTGATGCGCGCCTGCGCGGAGCCTGCGCCAGGGCGCGAAACGACTTGGATATCCGAAGAGATGATCGAGGCATACACCACCCTCCATCGCATGGGCCTCGCGCATAGCGTTGAAGCTTGGCGCGACGGACATCTGGTGGGAGGGTTGTATGGCGTGGCGATCCGTGGCCTGTTTGCCGGCGAAAGCATGTTCAGCCGTGAGCGCGACGCCAGCAAAGTCGCGCTGGTGCATCTGGTCGAACGGCTGCGACGGGGAGGGTACGTGCTGCTCGACTCACAGTTCCTCGGCTCTCCGCACTTGCTGCAGTTCGGGCTGATCGAGATTCCACGACGGGAATACCGGCGGCGTCTGGCGCAGGCATTGCAGGTCGATGCATCGTGGGATACGTCGCAGTAATGGACTTACTCTCGCGGACGTGCGCCAAGCGTCATCGAAATCTGTTCCTGGCGATCGCCGCGTTGCACTGTCATCACCACTGTGTCGCCGACGGATGTTTCGAGTTCGAGATAGCTGACGAGTTCGTCGCTGTCGCGCACCGGCTGACCATTGATGGCAACGATAATGTCGCCGCCGACCCGCAGATCACGTCCTCCTATTGAGACCACCTGTGTTCCGCTGCGCAATCCGGCGCGTTCGGCAGGGCTGTTGGGCACAACTTCGGTGACCAGCACGCCCTGACGAGCCGGCAGGTTCAGGCTCTCCGCCAGCAATGGATCAACATCGCGCATGCCGATCCCCATCCACGGATGATCATAGCGTCCATCACGGATGAGCGCCGGCGCCACACGACTGACAGCATTGGACGGCACCGCATACCCGACACCCTCGAATGCGCCGGAACCGCTGCTGATGGCAGTGTTGACGCCGATCACCTCACCATAGATGTTGAGGAGCGGACCACCAGAGTTCCCCGGGTTGATCGCCGCATCAGTCTGAATGATATTCGGGATGCGAAAGCGTCCGCCACTGCTGCTCGCCGGACCGCTGAGACTGCGACCGATGCCGCTGACAACACCAACCGTCAGCGTATTGCGCAAACCAAACGGATTTCCGATTGCAATCGCGCGCTGCCCGACTTCAACGGTTCGTGAGTCGGCGAGGGGCAATGGCGCTACACCAGGGGGCAACTCGTCAACCTTTAACACAGCTAGATCGCTCCCCGGATCGCCGCCGACCAGGCGCGCCATGAGCACGGTTCCATCCGAAAAGCGCACCTGGAACTTTGAACCTCGTTCGACGACGTGATTGTTGGTCACAATATGTCCCTGGTCATCGAACAAGAACCCCGACCCCTGACTGGCGGGGATCGTAAAGGGTGAACCGCTGACAGGCGGATGATCGATGACCACTTCGATGCTGACAACTGAGGGATTCACCCGTCGGTAGAGTGCGATCAGTGCAGCCTGTTCAGCTTCCAGCGGATTGGTCAACTCTGGCGGCAGGGTAGGCACTGGCGCCTGCACAGGCAACGGCGCAGGAGTGACCGTTGGCGCCGACGGCGTAGCAGGTGCAGGAGTCGACTCAACCTGAACAGCTGCAGTTGGTGCGGCCGTCTGGTCGCTTGTCACAGGGCGTAGCAGATCCACCGGCGGTAGAGCGCACCCAGAGATGAGCGCGAACATCGCCAGCACCGCAGCAAATATCAGCGTAAGGCGCATATGCTGTATCTCCTACGACGAGCGCGCGAGCGCCGCGCGCAACGCCGGTTCCAGTGTTGGATAAGCGAACTGATACCCAAGCGCCTGCGCTTTTGCCGGTATGGCGCGTTGACGTTCGATCAACAGGGCAGGCGCCATCTCACCGAGCAGCAAGCGGAGGACGAACCCCGGTAACGGCAACCACGACGGTCGTCCCAGCACGCGCCCCAGAGTTGCGCTGAAGTCGCGGTTCCGTTGTGGATCCGGCGCGACGCCGTTGAAGGGACCACTGGCGCGTTCATCATCGATGCAGCGTATAATCAGCCCCACTTCGTCGTCCAAATGGATCCACGACCACCATTGCGTTCCCGGCAGGATGGGACCGCCGACAAACAGTTGAAACGGCAGCAGCAACCGCGCCAGCGCACCCTCGTGGCGATCAAGCACAATACCGGTGCGAATCATGACCGTGCGCACCCCCAGATCGGCAGCACGACACGCTTCCCCTTCCCATGCCACACACACCTGCGCCAGGAAGTTGCGCCCTGGCGGAGCGCTCTCATCAACCGGCTCATCGCCGCGTGGACCGTAGTAATCGATGCCGGAAGCGCACACAAAGACCTGGGGCCGCCGCGTGGCGCGCGCCATTGCGTCGACCAGGGTGCGGGTGCTCAGGGTGCGGCTTTCGAGGATCTCGCGTTTGTAGGCGGGCGTCCAGCGCTGACCGGCAATCGACGCGCCCGCCAGATGAACGACAGCATCTGCAGTTGCCAGGGCAGATTCCCACGCGCCGCCGGTTGTAGCATTCCAGGCAACTAGCTGTGCGGCGCCAGGCAACACAGTGCGCGCTGAGTCCGGACGGCGGGTGAACACCGTCACTTGATCGCCGCGCGCCACCAGGCGGCGGCAGAGCGCCTTGCCGATCAAGCCGGTGGCGCCGGTTACAATGATATGCTTGCTCATGGTCGTATGCACATTCCAGGTTGCTGCTCTACGAGCTTTATGGTTTTCCAGTCCATCATCCCCACAAGCTCGCGCCGGCGAACTTTGCCCTGGTAGTCGAGAGCTTCAGCTCCACAGTTTCGGTCGGATACGGATTCATTCCTCCGACAGCAACAGTATAACAGGCAGAAGCGTGATAACCGTGCATCACGCCCGGCAGCGAATATCGAGCGTATGACGTCGGCGCCAGTGCAACGACAATGTCGGACAACAGACGCACCCTCTCATGATGACGGCGAACATTGTTCCTCACACACCTGTTCGCGCGTTGGGCAACCCTGGTTTTCTGCGTCGGCGGGGCGACGCGCCATGACGCCTGCAGCAGCTCTGCCGCCGCCGATCGCGAACAGTTATTCTCGTTCTTTGATCAGACGGTTCAGTTTGTGGTAGGTGCGCCAGAGGATGGCAATTTTGCCGGTGAGCGGAACATAGGCGCGCTTCTGGAACACATCATAATGATTGGCGACGATACGCGGCAGGATACCGCGATAAATCTCCGCTGCTGCGGCGATGGCCATCCGACCATCAGGATCGAGCAGTGCAATGCCGGGCCAGGACTCATCGTACAGCGCATGCGCACGTTCCATCTCGAAACGCATCAACGCCCGGAAACGATCATCGCGCCGACCATGGAGAATATCATCGTCCGTCAAACCAAAGCGATGCAGATCTTCCTGAGGCAGATAGATGCGTCCACGCCGCGCATCTTCGCCGACATCGCGCAAAATGTTCGTCAACTGAAGCGCCACCCCTAGTTTTACCGCATATGGCGCCGCGCCATCACGGTAGCCGATGATGTGCATCGAGAGCAATCCGACCACCGAAGCGACGCGATAACAGTAGAGCCAGAGGTCATCGAACGTCTCATAGCGATGAACGGTAAGATCCATCGCAATACCCGCGAGCAGTTCATCGACGAGGAACTGTGGAATCGCATAACGCCGCACAGTATCGTCCCACGCGAGCAAGACCGGATGGTCGATTGGCGGATGAGGAGCATGAACGCACGCCACCCAATTCGCAAGCGCGCGCGCCGGATCATCGGCAGCTCGATCAACCGTGTCATCACTTGTACGGCAGAAAGCGTACAGCGCACGCACCGCCAGGCGTTTTTCACGTGGCAACAGTTGCGAACTGAGGTAAAAACTGCGCGAGTTGATGCGGGTTATTTCAACACACTGTCGATACGCTGCATCGAGTGTCAGCGACGGCAGGGCGCCGGGAAGGCGCGACGTATGCTCGAGGACATCAGGCTCAGCCAGGTGACGCAGGCTGGCGAGCAGGGCCGCAGCATCGCGGATCGGCGCTTCGCGTTCGCCGAATGCTCGAACCGGTATTCTGGCGGAGTAATGTTGGAGCGATGCCATGACCCCTCTTTCACACGTGTGATATAGTTCTTATGATCAACTCTTCAGTTACAGAACATGCGTGATTGCACGTGTTTCGGGCGTGGAAACCCACGAGTCCCGTGTGCCATACTCTCTGCACAGGGCTGTGCGGCAAACCCTGCCATCGTGCCAGGCGCACGCGCATAGTACCACAGCACGCTCGTTGACTATTTGCAACCGGCTGACGTATTCAGAGCGATATTATAGCGCCATTTGCATAAGACGCTATCAACCTAATTCTATGTGATGCTACGAGCGTTGAGGAGGAATGGATGCACCATTGCTCGCCATGAGCTCACCGACTCGCTGAACCAGTTCGCGGGCATCCTGACCGAGAAAGATGCCGGGAATAGCAGCGCACAATTCGGGGTTGACATTGAAGATACGACCACCGTAGCCAAAGTGAACATGCGGGAATTCCTGCCGGATGGCTCGCGCCACTTCCAATAGGTTCATCGCGGTTTCGAGCGTCGAAGCCGACAGACAGACCATCTTCGGCCTGACCTTCCGAATCGTCTCGAGCAGGTCGGCAAGCGGCACCTGCGCACCCAGGTACACGACATGCCAGCCGCGTCTCACCAGGAAGAGACTGGCAAACATCACTCCCAGATCGTGCAATTCCTGTGGAGCGCACCCGACCACAATCGTATCACGCTGCACCTGGTTTTCAAACACATTCAGCAGACTTGCCAGTTTACGGCGCACAAACTCGGTTGCGAAGTGCTCTGCCGCAACATTGATCTCACCGCGGTGCCAGCGCTCGCCGATTTCCACCATCGTCGGCTGGATCAACTCCAGCAGCACCTGCTCGAATGGGTACATCGCAAATGCTTCTGATACGAGCCGTTCCGCGCTCTGAGCATCGAATGTTGTCAGCGCGACGACGAGTTCGTCGACCATAAGATCGATAGAGCGTGCAGCGTCCGGCTCGATGTGCGGCGGCGCCTGGTCGGTGACGCTTGTCAGCAGCATAATCGCGTGGCTGATGTTGACCCCTTCCGCCGTGCGGTCGCGCAGCCAGCGAATGATCGCTATGTCACGCTCCGAATAAAGACGATGACCGCCTGGCGTGCGCTGCGGGCAGGGAATGCCGTAGCGACGCTCCCAGGCGCGGAAGGTGTCGGGCGGGACGCCGGTCTCGCGCGCGACTGCTTTGGTATTGAAAACGGGCGCTGTCGAGAGCTGCCCGAGAGCTGGAGGTTGCGCCATTGCCGTCTGATCCCTCACATAATTGTTAAATTTCCCACGGACTCGATCTGTAGATTAGCACAACGCACACCTCTTGTCAAAGCCTTGCAAAGACTTTATGCCATGTGAGAGATGTTCGAGTGTCGATGGTCGCGTCGGGCGTCAAGGTGTGCGTCAGTACACCGCGCACCGCGGTGGGTTCACGCGAAGCAGGAAGATGACACATTCATGCCAGTCGCGCGCTCACAAGATCGCGGACTGTCGCCAGACCCTGACAGACCATCGTCCAGGAGCGACCCCGATCCATGCTGATTGCAACGTCACCTGTGGTCGAAACTGCAAACGAAGTGTCGATGTGATGTCTGGCGGGTTTGAGGATGGCTGTCGCGCCTGTCCAGGGACATTCCACAATGACCGGTTCCCAGGCGTCTGGTGTGCCGCGTATAACGCCGCCTTCCGCGAGCGCCGCCAGCAGTGTCGGAGGTGTTCCGGTCAGCGCAGTGCAGGCAAGCGCTTTGCCGGGCAGATCGCCGGTAGGGCGCCAGGACGCGCGTTCAACGACATACACGCAACCCTCAGCAAGCGCACAGAGCGTTCCTGGTTGTCCGGGCATAGCGTTCAGGATGCTGATGGTCCCTGGCAATGGTGGACTGTAGACATGCCACGTTTCACCACGATCATCACTCGTCAGTATCTGAGCGCCATACGACCGATACAATCGGGCGTCGTCGTCGATCGCAAACCCGCCAGACTCGTTTGCGAGGTTCATCGTGCGCCAGGCAGCGCCTGCATCATCGCTTGTAAACAGCACATCGCCAGACAACAGGTAGACGAGCGACGGGTGACGCGGGGCAGCGTACAAACGAGCATTGGGCGTAAGGAGATCGCCGGTATTCAGCGTCGCCCATGTCTGACCGCCATCGACGCTGCGATAGAGGAGGCGATCGGCGATAACCAGAACAACCAGCGGCTTGGACGCATCGACCCAAACCGACTGAACGATCGAGCTCTGAAACTGATGCATGCTGCGGCGCCACCGCCGTTGACCTGCAGGGTCGCTGAGCAGCACTAAACCATCATCGGTTGCGAGAAACAGCAGGAGCGCGTTCGCCATCGGATGCCTCTTTCATTACATACACTGCACATTTGCGCCCATGCAGAAATCCTCATGCGCGATCAGGGCGTGCCAGGGTAAAGAGCACGATACCGTGCTGCTCGTAGCGTTGCGGATGCAGCTCGGCGGCGCGAAAGCGTTGAAGCAGCTCATCGCGCGACCAGAAGGTGATGCCGCCGGCAGACACTGCGCGTTGCACAGCGCGCCCAACAGCACCCGGCGCTGTCAGCAGGGTCATCGTCACGAAACGGCCATCATCGGCGAGGATACGGCGCACCTCGCGCAGGCAGGCGTCGAGATCGCCGATTTCGTTGAGCGAACCGCCGATTGTAACGCCGGATGCCGCACCGCTGGCGATCGGCAGCGTCTGGGCTGAGGCGCGCATATACGAAACCTGCACCTCCGCCGCGCGCGCGCGCTGGCGCGCTTCCTGCACCATAGGCAGCGCGTGATCGATCCCGAGGACCTGCCCTGGAGCGTGGCGTATGGCCCGCGCCAGCGCGCGCGCGTACAGACCATTCGAGCAGGCGACATCGACGAATAACCCGCCCTGCGCGGCGCCGACCCATTCTGTCACCAGCGCCAGTTCGCGCTGATATGGGAACGACTCGCCACTCAGCAATGTCAGCGCAAATGGACGCCAGAGTCGTTCGTATGCCCAGGCGGTTGCCGGGAGTTCGTTCGTCAGCTGGGCAAGCGTTGATGGTCGCGGAGGACCGAGAAAATCGGCAATGCCGTCGCGAATGGGATAGACGGCGCCACAGGCGCAATGCAGCGCGCCGGCGATGATGTCGCCATCTGCAGCGCGACGCGGATCGGAGAGGTCGAGCGAGCCGGAGCAGGCCGGACAGCGTAGCAGTGGCACTACCTCATCATTCATGGTGTGAGAGAGACTCGACCGTGCGAATATGAGCTTCGAGCGCGGCAGCAGTTGGCGGATCGAGCGTGATTCGCGGTATCGGCGCCGGTGGTCCGCCGGTCGAAACAAACCGATCCATCGCTGCGATCAATGCCGCAACATCGAGACCGCGCATCCAGGGTCCAACAGCGACGAGTTTAGGACGGCTCTTTGCGTAGTTAAGGCGCATGCCGCGCGGCTGCCCGCGCTTCCACTTTTCGAGCGCCGCTGCCGCCTGAATGATACCCTTGTAAAACATGGCTTCAGGTTGATCCGACTGGAGCCAGCAGATTTCCCACTGCTCGTGCGCATGCCAGTATTCGCCTGTGTTAAACAGCCGGATCCCCTCCAGATAATGATCCATACCTGTGTACCAGACCATCAATAGCGTGGTATGGACGGATCGATCCGCAACGACCACTCCTCGATGCCACCCATCATGTTGGCTACGCGCGAAAAGCCGAGGTTGGATGCGAGATATGATGCCACATAGGCGCTGCGCTGCCCGTGATGGCAGAAAAAGACGTATTCCTGGTCGGGATCGAGTGTTCCGATCCATTCAGCGGCACGGCTGAGCGGAAGAAGTTCTGCGCCATTGATACACGCAATCGCATACTCCTCCGGCTCACGCACATCGATCAACCGAAACGCCTCTCCCCGGTCAAGTTTCGCTTTGACCTGATCGGTCGTCAGGTCGAGATACGGTTTGCGAACGAACATACGCATCGTTGTACCAAGTCTGTTATCTATATGGATTGCTGAATCTTTGCTTCAGCAGTCTATAGAACGTTCCCTTTCTCCAATTCGCGCACATAAAGAGACGTTGCACAGCATTGTCACCCTCAGGGTGAACAGGCTGTGCAACGTCGATCATCACAATAGCAAGGTTGTGCGCGTGGCACACAACGCCGCAATGAAAACAGTCCCCAGAATATGGGAGAAACACCCGCCCGTCCGGAGGCTCTGTTTACCGCAGGAAGACGCCTAGTGGCTGCTGCAGCATCCGCCGCCGTTGCTGTACCCGTCGTAATCGTCATCAGCTGCCTGCTGTTCCTTCGTGCGGAAGGAATGTCCGCAGCCGCAGCTCGACACAGCGTTCGGATTATCGATCTTGAAAGCGCCTGCCAGCATATTGTCCTGCTGGTACGAAATCGTGGCGCCGGTGAGATACCGCGCACTGATCGGGTCCACCATCACGCGCAGGCCGTGAGCGTTCCACACCGTATCACCAAAGCGTTCTTCGTTATCGAAGGTCATGCCGTACTGCAGACCGGAGCACCCGCCGCCGGAGACGAAGACGCGCAGACCGTACCCTTCGAGGTTGCGCTCCTTCATCATGCTCTGCAGGCGAAGCGATGCGCCTTCGGTGATTTCGAGCACCGGCGGGAATTCACTCTCCTGATGCTGACCGATCACATCCTGTTCGATGGTTGCCATAATGTGTACGCCTCCTGATTGTCGTTGCTACAACTATTGTGAGCCAGCGGCATTCAGCAACGCCCGTGGTCGCCGGTAAATGAACAGCATTGATTCTTGTGCTTCTGGAGTATACCAGAGTTGCGCAAGAAACACAACATCTAACTGATTTTATCCTCCCAGTTCCGACATACCGCGCAACGTCGGCAGGACGCCTTCAGGAAGTCCGTGCCCCCAGGGTTTGAGGGCGACCGCATGCCGGATGATCTGCTCAATCTCATCGAGTGTTGCGCCGCTCCGGATAGCTGCCCGCAGATCGACCTCATTATCGCGCAGCAGACAGAGGTGCAGGCGACCATCAGACGTAAGACGCATACGGTTGCATGTTGCACAGAACGGTTCGCTCACCGAACTGATGAACCCCAGTTTGCCGGGTGCGCCGGGGATACGGTAGCGCCGCGCCGAGTCGGCAGGCGCCAGCCCCAGGTCCTCGAGCGGACCGTAGACCGATTCGAGGCGGGCGATCAGTTCTGCGCTCGTCACCACGCTGCTCTGCGCCAGATCGGCAACGCCAGTAAGCGGCATGACCTCGATGAAACGCATTTCCCAGGGGTAACGAAGCGTTAACGCTGCAAGGCGCGGCGCCTCATCATCATTCATCCCGCGCACGATGAC
This sequence comes from Roseiflexus sp., assembly GCA_041641515.1. Taxonomy (GTDB): domain Bacteria; phylum Chloroflexota; class Chloroflexia; order Chloroflexales; family Roseiflexaceae; genus Roseiflexus. The sequence goes on along the minus strand of JBEPYG010000035.1, from coordinate 2,841 downwards.
AGAGTTGAGTTTGATCGGGTGCAACCCGACGCGGTCGGCGGCTTCGATGCCTGCCCAGACCTTCTCGAACGACCCACCGCGTGTCATGCGGCGAAATTTCTCGGGGTCGAGGGTATCGATGCTGATATTCACCCGGTCGAGACCGGCAGCTTTGAGCGGCTCGGCGAGTTTCTCAAGACGCAGCGCATTCGTCGTCATGGCGAGATGGGTGATGCCGGGGGTACGCTTAATTTCCCGCACAATCTCGACGATATCGGGTCGCAGCGTCGGCTCGCCGCCCGTCAGGCGGATTTTACGAAACCCGGCTCTGGCAGCGGCACGCACCACCAGCAGCAGTTCATCGGTCGTCAGCAATTCCGGACGTGGCATGAACTGCATGCCGATCTCCGGCATACAGTACACACAGCGCATATTGCAGCGGTCGGTAAGCGAAATGCGCAGGTAATCGATCCGGCGTCCATACGAATCGTGCGCGGGGGTATCGGTCGGGTAGCGCGGTCGCGCCTGCCGCGCCTGATCGGGTGTGTACAGCGGAATCGTCATTCGACGCACATCATCGTACTGCATAACCCCTCACCGGTGCACTGAAGCATCGATTTGCCTGCAGAAGATTTTATCGTCAAACCCGGCATTTTTTGGCGGGCGCTTGGAACCTGCGTCTGCGGGGCGCTGGCGCGCCAGGCGTCGACTTCCGCCCTGACTGCGAGCTGAAGGGTGCGTCGATGCATTCCCCTTCAGGATTCGACCGGCGGACAACCGTCTCAAGGGTGCATACTGAAACTTGATCCTCAACGTTCATGAGCTCATCTGAAACCGGCGACAGTCCTGAACCGGACGGCGTCAGACATACTCCATGACGCTGATACGTGCTGCCAGTTTGCGCGCGACCTCGCGGAAGACGTCGGCATAGGCGTCCGGAACATCACTGAGCACTGCCGGTTGCCCCTGATCGCCGCCTTCACGGATGCTCAATCCGATGGGGATCTGCCCCAACAGCGGGATGCCGAGCTGCCCCGCAAGGCGCGCTGCACCGCCGGCGCCGAAGATGTCGTACCGCCTGCCGGTATCGGGTGCAACGAAATACGCCATATTCTCGATGATGCCAAGCAAGGGCACATTCACCTTACGGAACATCTCCATGCTCTTCAGCACATCGGCGGTCGCCACCTGCTGCGGCGTAGTGACCGTGACCACGCCGGTGAGACCGGCATTCTGGAGCGACTGCGCCAGGGTGAGCGCAATGTCGCCGGTGCCGGGGGGCATATCGATGATCAGGTAGTCAAGCGGCGCCCACAGCACCTGATAGAGGAACTGCCGCAGCAACTGCGACACCATCGGGCCACGCCAGATGACCGGTTGCCGGTCGTCAATCAGGAAACCGATCGACATCATTTTGATGCCGTGCGCCTCGATCGGCAGCATACGCGGCTCACCGTCGGGACCGCTCACCGCTTCGGGTTGCTGTGAGCGCACGCCCATCATCAGCGGCACCGACGGACCATACACATCCGCGTCGAGCAAACCGACCTGCGCTCCCTCGCGTGCAAGCGCCACCGCCAGGTTGACCGCCACGGTCGATTTTCCTACGCCGCCTTTGCCTGCGGAGACCGCAATCACGTGGCTGACTCCGGGAATGGCGACCTGTTCAGGGATGCCGCCGCGCGGACGCACCTGAGCCGTAAACTCGATGCTGACACGGTTACGTGGAATGCCGGCGATCTTTTCGAGCGCTTCTTCGCATTCGCGCTGAATCTGGTCTTTGAGCGGGCATGCAGGGGTGGTCAACTCGACTGCAAAGCGCACCGCATCGCCTTCGATGACCAGGTTCTTGATCATCTTGCGCGACACCAGATCGCCGCCGAGCTCTGGTTCCTGCACTGTCGCCAGCGCCTGCAGCACAACCTGCTCGTTCAGTTTGTCGTGATGACGTGAAAAGAGACTCATACGTCCTCACTTCGTCTCTCCAGTGGTATTAGTATACCATATTTTTATAGCAAAAACTATCATAAATGGGTGGCAGAAGCGCACATGCTGACATGATGCATCTTCGGGTTTTTTGCATCTGTACCGGTACGCAGTATTGTACCACGCTTCGGTCGTGCAACGGTCACCGAGGTGCGCCGTGGGTCTGAAGTCCTCGACTGGCGAGGCACAGCTCGCCTGCGCGAGCTGGATGGGGATGATGTTCTGGCAGACGATGAACCTGTCCAGGCATGGGTCGTGCCCGTGGTGCGTCTTGTGCGGAGGGGTTCCGTCGGGGCGCGGCGGGTCGTGCCCGTGGTGCGTCTTGTGCGGAGGGGTTCCGCGTAGTGTGTGCGTGTCGGTCAAGGTCTTATGGATTCCGTCTAAGATTGCCGATTTAATGGGGATTACTTAGCCCGTCCCATTAAGCCTCGTATCACCTCATACTCGGTGAAGTGTTATAGCAAACCCACATGCTCGCAAATCCAGGTTACTCCGCTTGCTAATACGGTTATCGAGAAACTACCTGCTGCTCAGTTTACAAATCTGGCAGGATCGCTATATAATCGGTCTTGCAAGGCTGGAGGCATTTGAGTCAAGGGGTTTCCATGAGCGCGGTCACAACGTTCGATAGCACCAAAGAATCGCTGCTCGACCTGTTACGAAGTATTCGCGACGGCAAAACACAACTCCCCGATTTTCAGCGTGGGTGGGTGTGGGATGATGAACACATCCGTAGCTTGCTTGCCAGTATTTCCCTTTCTTATCCCATTGGCGCTGTAATGATGCTGCAAACCGGCAATCCAGACGTCCGCTTCAAACCCCGGCTTGTTGAAGGAGTCAACCTGACCCATCTTCCTGAACCAGAACGCTTGATCT
>JBEPYG010000034.1:0-19650 GCA_041641515.1 Roseiflexus sp. | reverse complement strand
CAGGGGTCGGTCGCGTTCGCATGGCAACGAATAAACGAATGCGGGCGCTTCACAGCCTCGCCGCGTTCGATTTTAGATTGGAGATTGGTACGCGGAAACGTTCCATGTTCCCACATCTCACGTTCCCGCGCTGCACCCTGCGGTGACGAACACAACTCCATTTGCACTCCGCTATCAGCTATCGGCTATGGTCGTGTCAGGCTCCGCCATACCCGAGCAGCACACGGATCCGATGCAGTGTGGGCAGGGTCAGATTCGCCTGCGCCAGTTCAGGATTCTCGCCGGCCGAATTGCGCAGATCGAACCAGTCCAGCGCGCGGATCGTTGCCTGTCCATCGAGCGCATCGTCGGGATCGACACCCGGCTGAAGTTCGCCGCCGGTCACCCGGCAGAGATACGTGTACAACTCGGCGTAGCCGCCCTTGGGAATATCCGGCGTTACAAACGGCAACTTTCTAGACCAGTTTCTTCGCGCGCCTCGCGGTGCAGACAGGTCGCAGCGCCTTCACCGGCTTCGCGCCCGCTGCAGGGCAGTATCCAGCGCTGACGGCCGTCGTTGCGGTCGTAGACCCTGACAGGCAGGATGTGATAATCGTGAACGATAGCGGACTGATCACGAATGTCGCGGAGGGTCATGAGATGCCTCGCTTGTGGGTTGATGCAGGATGAGGGGTGGTGAGGAGGTAGAGGACGATCGTAGCATAGAAGAAAAACAAGCCTGCCATTTCCTCACCAGCATAAATAGATTTTACGAAATGGGAAGACTGACGATCCGTTCACGAAGCTTTTGTATCTGCTGTTCGACCTTCTGAGCGCTCAGAGCATTCGGACGCTTACCGGCATGCATCAGGTCATTGCGCAGATTACCGAGCTGGCCGAAGAGATCGACAACCACGTTAATCGATGGCACATTGTTTAAGTGTAGCCGTGCCTGTTCATTGACGATAAGTTTCCGGCGACGTTGTTGTAACGCTTCCCCCAGATCATGTTCGACCTGCTCGCGCTCAGATTTATTCAAGAGCTGTTCCCCCTTCCCAAGTTGCACCATCACCCACGATACCAGCCATTCACGAGCCAGCGCCACAGCCTGAAACGTCTGATTGCGATCCAGATACCACATAATCAGATCACGCTCAGTCTGTAAGGTCCGTACCGGGTATTTCTGCTGATCAGCACGACTAAGCGCAAGCGGGGAGAAACTTTCCAACACCTGATCGGTAAGAAGAGTAAAGGGCTGCGCCAGAGCATCGATCGACTGAATAGCCTCCCTGAGTTGGTCACGAATCTGCGCGCTAGCATCTAATGCATCAGCCGGACGCACCAATCGTAGCGCCTGAGTAATGTTGTCAAGCTGGCTTGCCACCGTTCTAACTGGTAAATTGTTCCAGGCAGACATTTCGGCCCTGTCGGCATTGCGCGGATCGGGCTTAATGCGATTATGCTGCTTCTTGAGTAAATCGGCCAGATCACGGGCATCGCCGAAGCGTACAAACAGATCAGCAGCCACCATCCAGTCCAGCAACCCGGTGAACAGTGTCAGATCAATCACCGGCGTTCGCGGTGGAGAGACGGATTTATCGCCGGCATCGAAATTACCGAAGTACACCCCTTGCAGATTGATATCCTTGACCTTGCGCAAGTAAGCCACGGCGAGGAAGGAGAGGAAGGGCAACGAACGAAACCCGTGGGTAAGATCAAAGATGACTGTTTCGTTCGATTCGATAGCATCAACGACCTGCTGAAATATCTGCCATAGTTCGTCAATACTGCGTCCATCAGGAATCACGACTGGCCTCACATCGGCAACGCAGGGTTGGACGCGCGGCAAAAACCGTTCTTCATACAAATTCCGGGCCGCCTCCGTGACAAAGACCCGCATCCGCAGACGCGGCATGTACTCCGCCAGCGCGATCCCAAAGAATGGCGCGGTATGTTCCCTGCCATCAGGAAAGACATAGCATGTGTCAATGGGTCTGAGACCCAGAAAGGTGATGGCTTTTATCCCGTCAGTCATACGGTGCATCTCCTACTGTGTTTTCGATGACAGCAAAGGTAGCGCTTCTGCTTGACCTGGATCGGCAAGAGGCACGTTGGGGCCGGCTTTCTCAGGTTTGCGTGATTTGCTTTTGTTGGCGACGAACCATTCAAAGTTCCTCCCGTCCGGGTCGGGGGAGAGGGTTGTGCGTGGGTAGTGTACCGGCCAGGCAGGGTTTGGTTCGCTCAGCAATGCCTTGAGGTCGCAAATATTCGGCAACATTTCTAGAGGTTGGCCGTAGCAACGCTCCATCGCTTTTGCAAAACGTTCGATCCACGTGCTACGCTCCAAGGTTTTGGCTCGCCGCCAGCCAGAGGATCGCAGCGAGGCGTAACGAGTACCAAGATCGAGTAGCTCAACTTCTTCTACTTCGAGTCTGACACTACCGAAGCCGAGCGGCTTTGCATAGCCAAGCCGGAAGAAGCATCGCTCCTCGCTGCTTAGATTGAGCGTCCAGAGCAAGGCGCCCAACTCAACCGGCGCCAGGTTGTGGAAGTCGATCGTAAAGCAAAATACGTTGCCAGGAGCGCGCACGCCGCGCACACTCCGATTCTGGTGATCACGACGACAGTCGGCGCGTTCGTATTCCAAACGGTTAAGCTGTGCGCCGTGATGGCGGTAGAACTTACGGCCGCGTAACTGATTGGGTCCATCATAGCCGGTCTTAGCAGCTGCCCCCGGTTTTTTGCGATCCGCTTCACTCCATTCACCCTGCATCTTGCGCAGATAAAAGAGTGTCGTTGTCGGCTTCGGTGAGCTGAGAATCGCCAGGGGTATTTCTTCAGCGTATATTCCTGCATCCTCAGTCAGCACCGCATGGCTGAAACGCACCCGTCCGGCATAGGCGACGCGCTCGGTCGGATTGTCGGGCGATTGGCCTTTTACCCAGCCAAACACACGCGAGGCGATATCAAGTTGATCATACTGTGTGCTGGGTTGCAGATGTTCGGGTAGAAGATTGCCGATCGAATGGCGGTAACGCAACCGGGCAACTTTCACTAGCGCAATATTGCGTACCTGACGATTGTTGTTTGGTTCAAGTTCAACATAGACCAGATTCCCCGGCGCCAGTCGCTCACTTTGTACCTCGGTGTGAAAGTCTTCGCTCCGCTCATACAGTTGCGCGTAGAGAATTGCGTTAAAGTCAGCCTCGCGTTCAGCATCAAAAAAGACCTCTTTTCCAGAACCATTTTTGAAAAAGAAGAAACTTTCGTTACGTTTGGTCTCGATGGTGCGGCCAGTCTTCTTTACCCAACCATGAACTGGTTGCACGGTATCCGGAAATGCTTCTCGTCTGCGCTTTAGCACCTCAACTTTCGGCACGTTATTCTTATCCCGACCAATAATCGCAAAGGCTTCTTCACCGCATCGCCAGTTGCCATGAAGCACATTCTGATCGGAATCGCCGTAGTATGCACCAATTTTCGCTTCCTCACATAATTCGATAACGCCAAGATCATCGCCTTGAGGCAAGCTCCGCACGATACCTGGTTTGAAGCGACGCGCTTCGTCGGGATCGATGCGGTATTCCAGGCGCTCATCACCGTTGAAGATGCAGAATGGCGCGTTGGTGACAGCTTCAAACAGCGAACGGATCATGCCGCGCAGACTGGTGGCCGGAATTGCATCACGTCCTTCATATTGAAAAAAGCGATAGCTTTTGTGATCGAAAGATTTGTTTGTTGACGAGACGATCGGTGTTACCCGGACATCGTGACTGTCAGAGATAAAGAGTGGTGTGGCCGCTTTCAGAATGCAGGTGATTCGTCCGCTTAGACCAACAAAGCGGTCGTGCGGGGGTGGCATGCAGCGACCTAAGAGGCGGGCATCGTGATCGTGGGCCGGTATGTTCGGGGCAGGCAGATAGCGCACAAAGTTGTACGGATTGATGAAGCGGTAGTTATCCGTGTTGCCGGATAGACGTGTTGGCGCTGGCCACGAGTGCGTGAGCGATGAAGGTCGTGCAGCGACTGTTTGGGTTGATGGCGACGATGGTTTCCCGCCACCCTTTGGCGCCTTGTGAACGGACCCGTGACTGACATTTCGCTTCTTGTGTTTTGACATTACTCGCCTCTCCGCGCTCAGTCCTAAACGATCGAACCATTACTATCCTATCAAGGGTAATCCCTGATGATCATCTGTTGCCAACTGCAATCCCAACCGAGGTCCTGAATTTTTCCCATCCCGCTTGTTGCGGACAAACCATTCGTACTGCCGTCCCTCTGCCTGTGGTTGGCGGGTTGGCCGGGGATAGTGGACGGGTAACGCTGGTTCTTCGCCCAGTAGCGCCTTGAGATCACGGATGTTCGCCAGTTGATCAAATGCAGCGCCATAACGCGAGCCCATCTCTTTCTTGAACAGATTGATCCACCAGTTGATCTGCTGATCATCTGCTTTGATCCAGCCACTACCTGCAGACAGCGAGGCATAGCGCGCTTCAGGATCTAGAATCTCCATCTCCTGAATATCGATCTGGGCAGAACCAGACCCCAGTGGTTTGGCATAGCCGATCCGATGGTGCCACCCTTCCAGCCGCAGACTCCAAAGGAGCGCACCCAGTTCTACTGGCGCCAGATTGGTGAAGTCGACGGTAAATATAAATTCACTTCCCGCCTGTTGCACCCCCAGCACAGTGCGATTCTGGTCACTCTTCGCACCATCCACGCTACAATATTCCTGCCAGTTGAGTTGAGCGCCATGATGCCGGTAGAACTTGCGCCCGCGTAGGATTTGATCTGGATTGTTGTAATCGACCTCTTGATCGGGCAAACCATCCTGCGGTTTCCCATTGCGCGGTCGCAGGTAAAAACGATAGGTTGTGGGTTTGGGTGTAGAAAGGATAGCTAGGGTTGCATCAAACGTGCCGGCATCTTCGACGAGCGTGGCATGGTTGAAACGCACCCGGCCTGCGTAGGCAGTCTGTTTTGACAGATCAGGCGCATCCTGCGCAGACTCGTCACTCCATATCCAGCCGAAGGTTCGGCAAGCCGGGCAGAGATGATCATAGTCCGTGCATTTTTTGAGATCCTCAGGAGAAAGCAGTTCACCGATGGTACGATCGAAACCGACCCGCGGCACCGAAACCGGCACAATGAATTTGACCGTACATTCCCCATTGACATCCTCGAGCATAGCATACACTAGGTCACCATCTCGCAACTTGGCCTCGCCGCGTCCGGTACGTTCCAGGATGAAGCGGCTGAAGGCCGGCTTGCTGCCATGCGGTCGATGCGGATAGCGACGACTGCGCACTTCATCCTGATGGCGCTCTTGATAATCGGCGATCAATTCTTCATATCTTTGGCGCACATCGTCAGGCAATGCCACCGGCGGCAACTGCTCGGTGGTAAAGAACAGCCGCTCGTCGTGCTTGTTTTCGATATTCTGGTTGTTAATGCACAGATACCCGCTGACGACCTGCTGCCTGCCGGTAGGCGCCGGCAACTCCTGTGCAGACCGTGCCAGATGCACAACATTCCAGAACTGGAATTTACGGTGCGGATGCTCGATCAGCTCGATGATTGCATGCACCCGCTCGCCATGCTGATAGCCTTTCAGCAAGAGCTGTTTCCGTGTTGCGTATGGCGTTCCAGGAGATTGGAGCACAGTTCTGCTCCTCTGCAGCGGATTATAGACATGCACCCACGCAGCGTACTGCGGTCCCGACGGACGTCGACCAAGAGTAATGGTTGTTGTGCCGGGCAACAGTGCTAGCTCCCAACGACCGTTGCTGCGCTGCACCCGCGCCGGCACCAGTTGCAGGGCAAGATTAGGCGGCAAGTGGTAGCTCAGGCGCTTGTTGCCGGCAAAGTGCGCAAAACAGGAATTAGTCGCCGCTTCAAAGATCGAGCGTACAGCGCCGCGGAGACCGGTCGCGGGAATGGCAATCTTCCCCTCAGGATCGCGGAAGAAACGGTAGTACCGATGAATTTTGCCGTTAACGTTCTCCTCAATCACATCTTCGCTGTCCGAGACAAAGATCGGGGTAGTTGCTGTCAGGCGACAGTGAATCCGCCCACTCAACCCTACCATCCGATCGTGCGGCGGCGGTGCACAGCGTCCGAGCAGTCGGCCAAGATGCGCATTGCGCGTTTCCAGGGTGCGCACGAAGTTGTACGGATTGAGAAAACGATACCCTTGTAGTATCGTTGTGTTCTCCAGTACCTTCTGCACATTCCGCTTGCGCTTTCGTCTGGTATTGCTCATTATCATGCTCCTATGATGGTCTATCTGGTGTAGCGCTCAAGGCTCGATACCAGATGAACACCGTTTGCCCGTTCTCGGTATACCGCCAGAAGTGTAGGTAAACGCGGCCATTCACATCCAGCGGATAGTGCAGGTTAGCTGCAGCTACCCGATCGTCAGACCAGTGGGGTGCGCCTTCCTTACGATTACCCCACAACATAACCGACTCGGCATAGCGTCGCAGCCGGCAGTCGGGATGGGTTGCCCAGAAATCGACCGCATCGAATGTCGTATTCTGCATTGGATTATTCTGTGTGCCGATGTAATGCCACAACCAGCGATCGATATCACGGCGCAACGAGAGGTGCCCGCCTTCGCCGAAGATCTCGGCGCGCTGAAGGAACTCGGGTTGCGCCGGACTAGCGGCAAATTCGATATGGCTGATATGCTCCCACATCCGGTACGGCATTGTGTTCAGGTGCGCTTGCCAGACTCGCAGAAACTTGCCCAAGCGAGAAGCCGGAAACTCGCCCCCCCAGATGGCAGGTCGGTTTTCCTGAGCGAGCTGTGCTTTCTTCATCTGCTCGTACAGTTTTGTGAAATCAATGCCCTGCTCACTCATGACACCCTCGCCGGATACAGGTCAGACAACCAGTAGTTGTCGATCTGATCGAAGTAGCTGTCTCGGTCAGACGCGAAATGATGCTGATAACTGTTCACTCGACTGTTGAATGCCTTGACCCAGCTTTCGGCCAGCAGCATCCAGCAATCTTTCATTTTCTGGTTATACGAGACGGTTCGGTATACTCCACTTTCGCCTTTGCCGGCTTTGAGCACTCGTCCCCTAGCAGTCATCGCCTGTTGATCGGCCGACTCAGGAAATGGAAAATCATCGTCGCTCATCATGCCAATGGTCAGGCGGGCATCTCTAATCTCGCATTGACCAAAACCTTTCGCAGCGCCGAAGCCAACGGTGAGCAATCCTTCGTGCAGATCCCGCAGCACCAGCGCCAGCCAGCCGAGTTCCCAGGGTTCCGGATTTTCCAGCCAAATGCGCACGCGGAACTTTGGTTTCCACAACACGACAGCGTCGAACTTGGCAGCGTCCAGCCCACCGCCGGTGAAGCGGTCGATCGCGAGGAAGTCGAGAACCTTAGTTTCGACGTTGTCACCCACAAACGGCGCATCTTCGACGCGCAAACGGCTGCCGTTCCAGGGACTGCCGAAGAGACGGCAGGACAGACAAAGATTGTCCTCCGCTCCTTGCTGCTCAAGACGTTCCCGATCTTGTTTTGGCAGAGTCTTTATCTGGCTGTTGCAGCTTGCAACTGGATCGGTCGTTTTGGTCGTCAGCGGATTGCATGCCGGGCATACGGTCAGAAACTGGTTGCGGCGGCTCTCCGCATCATGTCCCGCATCCCATGCTTTGAGCGTGGCCAGCGTGCGCGCAATCCGCTCTGCCCGACTCCGCAGCGCTCCGCGCAGGCTGGAACCGGGCAAGACCGGTTTCGCACCCCGTTCGTAGGCTGCCAGCACCGGAGCGTGATCGAACCCGCTGCGCCCTGCCTGCGCGAGATCGTTGGTCAGGAAGGGGCCAGTCGCAGCCAGTGTGAATTCGGCCTTCACCCACGAACGAGCGACCAGAGCACTGTGGACCAGACCACCGTGATCGTTCGCCGACCTGATCTGCTGCCGGGCACGCTGAACCTGCTTGTTGAGCCACGAACGGTCACCTTGAGCGTTCCACGGCGGGCCATCGCAGAGAAACGCAAGTAGATTGGTAGTCTGATTGAGATCATATTCAAGCCATTGCACGTCGCTCAGTGCAAACGCACCTAACCCTCGCCCCACCCGACCACCGATGACGCCACGGCCTTGCTCCCATTCAGCCAGCGCCGCCGCCAGCAGAGGCAGGGTTTGATCAGGATATGGCAACCGGGGGTCGATTTCGAGGCGCAGGTTGAACGTCGTGCCTGCCGGTAGCACTTCGTAGTCAAACTTGAGACGCTCGCGCCGGGCAGCAGCGCCGGTCATGCGATCGATCCCTACCCCATCACGGATAGATCGCTGCGGCAAGGTATCGAGTACTGCGTCGTAGACAATCAGACGCGCCGCAGTGGCCGCGTCGTTGTCTTCCTGCGGATTCACATCACCGAAGAGCTGGCAGACGAGACACTGACACACACTGTTGTTCAGGCCTGTCAGCGCCTGGCATAGCCCTACACCATCGAACCTCGGCGCTAGGCGAGTGGCCACGCTCCGCAGTGCGCCGGCAATCGCCGTGCCGGGAATGAGCAGACGGCCGCGCGCATCGCGACGGAGCAGACCATCGGTCGTCGCCGTATCTTTCCCAGTTCCTACGTGCAACGCTGTGCGCGTGGTCAGAGTTGCAGTGATTGCGCGAAAGATCATTAGGTGCCTCCACCTTCCTTCAGTTCGACTGACGAATGGTGCCGGAGATGCGCGCAGCCAGTGCCTGCAAACCAAGCTGCCATGCCTGCAGATTCTGATCGAGCTGGTGTTCTTGTAAACTCTTTGCCAGTTCACCGAGCAGATGATCAATAAGCTGCATCCCGCGCTGACCATCGGTCGCGAAGAAATTTGGCTTGTCGCGACCGGTCAGTGGCCGTTCCAGCAGCGCTTCGGTGCTACCCATGCGTTGCAGTTCATGCCTGATCGGTTCGAGCGAGATATGCTGCGACGTGTGTAGCATACGGGCAACCGCCTCGAACCGCGCATCAGCGCAGTGATAGAAGTCCTGCTGGTCCAGTTCCTTTGCCCAATCCAACGCAAACCACAACATTCGCACTATCGGATAGGAGGTATCCGCCACCGTCGATACCAGCGCCAGTGACGACAAACCGAGTCTCGGACTGGCAATATTGCCCAATTTCGCGTACACAGGATGATTGAAAGCCACGCGCCCAAAACCTTCATTGCGACGCAGACCAATCCCGCGCGCTTCAACCTCCGCAAGGATTGTTTGCAAAGCGGCTAGATCAATGCCATAGAAACTGATCCGCGCACTCGAACCGGCAACAATTGCAATATCCCGCGCACGGGGCAAGCCGAGCGTTGCGTTGAACGAATCGATGGTTCGCGTTGCCGAACAGGCCAGCAGTTCGCCGTTATTCTGGTCGATGGATACTTCAACCTCTGGGGGCAGGTTCAACTCGCGCTTGAGCCACGCCGGATCAAAGCCACGCCAGAAACGCCCCCAAGGATCGGGAATGATGGTATCGCTGAGCAGCAAGATCGTGATCTGACTGGTGGAACGCAACCGATTGACAATATTTTGCAGCAGAAACAACGGCTGCTCGACTGGCTGGAAGACAGCGCTGACCTTACCGTAGCCGCGCTGGGTCGCCTTCCCCAGTTTCAATTCGTTGATACTACCAGCCGGTTGCAGATCGGCCATCTGCGTGAGCGCCTGCCAGACCTGTTTGTTCACACAGGTGATTTCGCCGACAAAATACTGACCCGGCTCCAGAGCGACATAGCCGTACAGATCGCCGGTGCGCACACGACCGCTGGCAGAGTCGATGCGAATGTGCATTTCAGATGTCTGTTGTGGGTGATGTTTCGAGCGTGGCAACCGCTTCACGAGCGAGATAAATCCGCCAAGCGTCTCGAGTTTGACGGAGTGGTATCCACGACCGTTGTCCGATTGGGCACACTCCGGACAGGCAGACGGCGCACTGTCGAACAGACTCCACACCCCGTGTCCAACATCCTTGCTGGGAGTCTGATACCCGGAATGCAACTCACAGGTCACCAAATCGCGCGGGGCAACGATGGTTGGATACCCACTCCCTGTGCTCTCGACCTCGACCGGCAGGAGCGTCGAGAAATGCGCCAGACCTTGGTAAAACAATGCAACAAAGTGCTGATATTCAACACTGCCAGGTTGCATCTTCCCGGTCAACCGCTGCGCAACCCGCCACGCTAGCGCGCCGCGCAACACACTGCCGGGGATGGTTTCGAGCGTCTCGAACTGGTTACCGGCTTCAGCGCGGCGGGCGATCAACAAGGGTTCGTCAAGACGCAGCAGCACACGCAGCCGGTACGTATGGTAGTGAGATGGATCAGGCAGCGCCAGCAAAGCGAAATCCGGTGATCCAGAAGCGACGCCATTGACTGGTTGACCCTTCAAGCGCCGTTCAAACCGAGCCAGAATGTCCGCTTCGTGCGCGCGATCGACAAGACGAACCTCACACTCGCCATACCCCCGGCGTTTTCCTGCTCCCAGATTGCGCAGCATGCGCGCTGCCGCCACCAGGAGCTCAACCTCTTGGGTCACCTCATCGTCATTGCTATCGCACTCGGCAACAAAGCGAAACACCAGACTGCCATCACCCTCCTCACGAGAAAAGAGTTTATTTGTTTCGGCACGCCGGGTGCGCGGATTGACCCGCACCCGCGTGGTAATCTGAGCAGCCGTTTCACCTGGACGCCAGTCGTTAGATCGCGCCTGCGGCGACGTCAGTCCCTTTGGACGCGCCGACGAGATACGCCAGCGCTTTTTCTGGGCAGGACTGCCGAAGATACGGCACTCCAGGCACGGACGCGCTTCGTTATCGGTATGGCGCAGACCAGCAAGAGGACTCAGGTTGAGCAAGTCGGCCAGCCGTTCGCGCAGCAGGCCAGCTAGCACCGTGCCCCGAATCACCGGCACCCGATCGGGATCGCGCAGCAAGGCTGAGTCGACCAGCGGACCGAGGCCGTGACCAGCGCCGACGTGATAATCGCTCTTGAAGGTGATCTCGAACTCCAGCCGGGTACTCATGCATCCGCCTCCTCTGGCTCATACTCATCGAGGCTACGCTCAAGGTCTTGCGCGAAATCCCAGACTTCCAGCAGGTCGAGCATACCGTGCGCCAGCGTATTAACGTCACCACGTTGGATACTGCGCCAGTGGTGATTGGCTGCACTCCCATCGCCCAATGCGTGCAGAGCTATCTCGACAGCGCTTCGTTCGGTCTGGCTCAGGCGGGCCAGAATGCCGCCCAGATCATGGTTTGTCCAGTTCTTCAAGACGTCATTGTGGTCGCGGATCGATCTATCTCTCTGAACCGTGGCAAAACAACGGCGCAGCTCAGCCAGGCGTTTATTCGGCAAATTCTTGAGGGTGAAGCGTTGATCGAGCAGTTGTTTAAGATCGATGCCGCGCTCGGCAGCCTCCGCTGGCAAACCGTTCTCTGCTACCCAGTACGGACGTAGCGAAGTGGTAATAGGCTGCGATCTGTCTTCGTCAGTCAATCCTGCCAAACGATTGCCCAGAATGACCTCGAAATTGACCACCGACAGATGTTCTCCCCGTTCGGCAGCCAGCAGTTTGCTTTGACGCTTGGCCTGTTTCAGCAAGTCCTCTGCGCGCCGATGTGCCAGTGCATAGGGGTAGGTGCTCTTACAGATCACCACTGCCGCAGCAATGGTCAGGCGTGGCACGCCGGTGAGCTTGTGGCGCGCCACTAGTTGGCCCATCTGCTCCTCCCACGCCAAGCAAAACCGGCGCGCGACATCGAGCGCATACGGCGCCGGAATAAGGGCGAACAAATCGTCGCCACCCAGAATGAGAGGGAGTACGGGAAGGATCCGGCGGCGATCTGACTGTTTGGGAAGCCGATCTAGAAGATGTTTTGCCGGCACTGCTAGGCTCTTCCGCGTATTGACTGAGAGTGCTTCTGAAAACTTGCTCAGCTTGCTCTCATCGGCAATACTGCCGAATAGCGTCCCCATTCCGTTACCATCGGCGACCAGATACGCCACGTAACTTCGCCGGTCGTAGAACGCACACCGTTCGGGTTCATAGATAAATTCGTATTGGTCATACTGCGCAGCGTTATCAACCACTGCACGCAGAAATTCATTCAGTATCTCTTCTCGATTCGTTGCGCTCTCTCTGGCTTTCTGCTGGCAATCGCGGCACAGGTAGCGCCTCCGTTCACCCCCTCCTTCGTTTGCCAGTCTCGTATGATTCTGCGCTAGCGCCACACCACACGAGGCGCAAAAAGCCACATACGGCATATGCGGTTCGGCAACTACCCCCTGCCGCCGACTCTTTGCCCAGCGCAATTTCGCACTGGCCGCTTCGTTAGCTTGACGAAAATTACCCTGTAGTTCAACCGGCTCTGCGACTGTCAGACTGCCACCAAGCGCCAGGCGATACAATTCGGCCAGATCATGGCCGAAGGCGATCGCATCCTCCCGTTTGTCAAAGATCACGCGAAAGCTGCCGCCGTCGTTCACCACGACCCGACCATTGTAATCGCTGACCAGTGTTGCTTCGATACTGTGGCAGAAGCGGGTTAACAACTGACTGGCTCCTACCACCTCGCGCAGACGAGAGGAGCGGAAGATGAAATCCTGAATCTTGTCAGCCTCGGCAGCCAGCAGGTAGGGCATGATGAACCTCCATCACAAACGCAAGCGAGGCGGCAGAAAAGATAGACCACAGACACTACACAAATGTGACCACGACGGCGTCTCAACTCGGCCGTCACCAGCCTGGCCAAGTGTGCCGGGATGCAGGTGCTCGAGCCAGTTGTTCTCGAACTCTTCAACCGCAGCGCGCACCAGTTCCAACGCTGCTTCTGCGATGTTGCGGGGAATGTAGAGATGAGTGTGAATCGCTTCACCGCGCAGCTTGGTAAATCCAGGGTTTCCTGAGGGTGACACAAATGTATCGAAGTCGAGTGCTTTGCCTTTCCAGTACGCTTCAAGTTGGGGGCAATTCATTGCGCGGTTAACTTTATATTTTCGAAGATTAAGCTCTTGCTTACCGAGCAACACGTTTCGCATTGCATCAGCGCCACTATAGTTGACAAGCAGATTAAAGCCTTTGCGACAATAAGGATCGTTCGAATGAGTACGTATGGGTTGATTACTGCCAACGGTCACCTCAAGCCGGCCTTCAAGCCAGCACATCGCGAGACGAGCCTTAAGCAGAAACTCATCGAGACCGGCTGCGCGCAAATACGCTGAGCGATAATCTTCGTTCTTTTCAATCAATCGCTTGATCTTTGCCAGTTCATCACTCACATATGCGAGTAATTTGTCTGGCTGCGCAAAGAATGACAATTTGGGATCGCCCGCTTTGCCCTCCTTAAGCGTGAGATGCTGATCGAGCAACCGGTTCGCAGCCTGCCGCGCATCTGGTACATCCGTCGCGTGCGGCCAGATGTCGCCTAACGCCTCAATACTCCACGGAATCGCACTGGGTGGCAAAGCCAATTGGTCTTTCAACAACTTTGCCTCTTTGTAGTCACCGTTTTCCCACGCCTCATACATCTCCAGAATGTTAGCCAGCCGCTTGACGCTTTCAAGATCGGCTTGATCGAAGAGTGGTTCGTTGCCGAGCGGCTGCTCCATAGATTTCATGATCTCATCCAACGCGGACGTAATACGTACACCAGTTGCAACAATGGCTCAAATGACTCGCCCACTGTGATGGCAAGGGTATGAACCTTATTGACCACCCCATGCAGGTGTTGAGAATTGTCGGCATACTGAAGTTCTTCCGCTAGCAAATTGCGGATATAGTAGTCGTAGCCAGGACGTTTTTCCCAGTATTCGCGGGTGCGTTTTCTCAAATCCCTCTTCTCTGAATTGGTCATACATCTCGCCCCCTCCCCCACAAACAACCAGATACTGTAGAGATACCACACCACAATGTCCCCCGCCTCCCCACCCCTGCTGATTCTCCTTCAGCACTTCCTCTGATCCAGACCCGCGCAGACTCTGCTACACTTGTTCCACGAACCTGGCGAACCGTTCGCGAATGAAGCGATAATCGAGCGACTCGCCGTCGGGAAGGTTCCAGATGTTGCGACACTCGGACAGGATTGCGGTTTTGTGGGTGTTGACAGTGCTGAGCGAAATCGACAGATGAGCCGCGACCTGGTCGGGACGGCGACCCTCGGCAAAGGCGCGCAGCACATCCTGCTGACGCGGCGTCAGTCGTTCCCACACCTGACGACACTTCGGTTCATCGATGGCAGTCAGACGTTGCAACTGTTCCTGTACAGCATGCGTCGAGATTTGCGCCAGTGTGCGCAATGCCGGAAAGTACGCGCTCCATGGGATGATCGGCGCCTGGATCAACTGCACGCCGTCGGCGGGCGTGACGTGCATGCAGGCGCCGTCTTTCACGCGCTGCAGCGTTTCCTCCGGCGTATGCATGTGCCAGATACGGTCTTGATGATCGCAGAGCAATGCCGCCGCCGACAGCGTCATCAGCGCCAGCATACGCCGCCCACCACTGACGCACATATGCAACCGATGTCCCTCGGATTTCAGATCGGCAATCAGGTCGCGAATGCACTGCCACGCAGCCTCGGCATCGGCGGCGGTGCGAATGTCCAGCAACTCGATGCCATTTGCGTGAATGGGGACATGGCGCAGACGACAGCGCCGTCCGGCGTAGTAGTCGTCGCGAAATTCGTGGTGCAGAATCTGCAGTGAGCGGCGGGTGCGCGGATTTGCGAGGGACAGATGCACAAGATAGACGTCGGTGATCGTTTCACCCTGAGCCAGAAGAGCGTCGAGCGCAAAGGTAACGATCTGCGGCTGTCCTCCCAGCGTTGCGACCAGGGTGGCGGCACTGGCGTTGTTGGTTGGATGCATGGCAGGTGTCACTCAGTTCAAAGCAAGAAACGTTCCCTGGTATCAAGATAAGGAACCGGCAATGAATCCTTTTCCAGCAATCGTTATTGGCGGTCCTCCCCACAGCGGGAAGTCGGTATTGACCTATCTGTTGACCCGGCAGTTACGCCAGGAGCGGGTCGCGCATTATGTTCTGCGCGCCTGCCCTGACGGCGAAGGTGACTGGAGCCAGGAAGCGCCGCCTGATACGGTGCGCCTGCTCCGACAAAAAGGAGCGTTCAGCGAGACCTTCGTTGATCGCGTCTGCCGCGACCTGGCGCGACGCCACCTGCCGCTGATCGTCGATGTCGGCGGGAAGCCAACACTTGACCAGGAACGGATTCTTGACCAGTGCACCCATGCAGTGCTCATTTCCGCCACTGCCGAAGGTCTGGACGAGTGGCGCGACCGTGTTGAACGCCACGGGCTGGCGATCATCGCAGAGGTGCGCTCGGTGCTCGATGGAACCGACCGGATCGATGCCAGGATCCCTGTGTTGCGCGGGCAGATTGCCGGACTGGAACGCTTCAACGCGACTGCCGGACCGGTGGCGCTGGAACTGGCGCAACGGCTGCAGCAGCTCCTGGCGTACCCTGAGCCTGAGTTGAAATCGTATCACTTCTCCCACGCTCCTACCGACCTGGTGATCGATCTTGAACGTCTCGGAGATCGAGCTGGCGTTGCGAATCACTCCTGGACGCCTGAGCATCTCCCTCGTGCGCTCGATGAGATCCCAGCAGCGCCGATCGCCATCTATGGACGCGGTCCGAACTGGTTGTATGCAGCACTGGCGTTGCATGCCGGTCAGTATGCCGTCTATCTGTTCGACCCGCGTCTGGGATGGGTGAAACCTTCGTCACTTACATGCGCGCCGTCAGCAGAACCTTCCGTGATATCGTGGAAGATTGCAGTGCATAAACACTATACCTGGATCGACCTAAGCCCCATCCCCTCGTACCTCGACTATGACGAGGCCAACGGCACGCTGCTGCCGGAACTCGACCCGCAGCGCGGCGTTGTCATCAGTGGAAAAATACCGTTCTGGCTGACAGCAGGCGTAGCGCTTGCCTGTCGCCACCACCCATGGATAGCTGTTGTTCAGGCGCAACGGTATGACCAGGGCATTATCGTCACAAGCAGGGTGAAGGAGTATCGCCTAGGATCGTGGGTTGCACTACAGGGCAACCCCTTATCAGCAAACATATGAGCATGCTGGTATATTAACCATTATATCGAACCGAACAGCAGGGTGTCAACCGCGCGCTGTCGTCGCCCACCTGACGGTTACTCTATCCTGAGCAAGAGAGCTTGGACTTGCTGGCCGAGAGTTCTATGAAGATCGACTATAGAAGCCAAGTATACCCTTGCAGGCAGTTGATGGTCTTTACTTTACTGTGCCGACCCTGGTGGGGCATGGCGATGCCGTGCCCCACCAGGGTTCTCCCCCCGGCGCGCGCGGGCGGGTCGTCTTGCGCACAGGCGCTTCAACGCCTGGCGCAGGTCTCCCCCGGAGTACAGGGGTGCGTCGGACATGGCGATCGGCTGGTGGTTTCGGTTTTCCCTCAGAGCGCGCGGGCGCGCTAGGGCTCGTATTATTTGTCCGTTTACCGGATTACACGCTACTTCGGTTTTCCCTCGGATCGCGCGGGCGCGCCAGGGGCATGGACTGCCATGACTTCCAGGGTTCACGGTCTGCAGAAATAATTCGTTCTCGCTCGTGCTGGTGAGCTTCTGTAATAGCCGACAGGCGAGCACCGACAGGCGCGAGCTCATCGCAGACGACTCTATCGACTATTGGCTATTCTGCAGGACCATCAGATCGACAGCATCAGGTGCAGCATTAACGCCAGTACAACATAAGTGGTGACGGTATGTCATCAAAACTCAATCGTATCGTCCAGATGGACATGCTCATTCGCGCAGAAACGTATCCAGGTGTGGCGGATTTCAAGGCGCGCTTCGAGGTCAGCGAACGCACCATATACGATGACATCGACTACCTTCGCAGCACCCTGCGCGCACCGCTGAAGTACAGTCGCAGTCGGGGCGGCTACTACTACAGCGACCCGACATGGGTGTTGCCGGCGATCATGGCAACCGAGGGCGAATTGCTCGCGTTCTTTCTCAGCGCCGAACTAGTCCGTCGCTATCTGGGAACCGCATTTGAGCAACCTCTGCGGAACGCCATCGAGAAACTGGCTACGAGCCTGCCACAACAAACACAGATTGATCTGAGTGAGCTCACCCAACACTACACCTTCCAGCCCGGCGCAACGGTCAGCACCGACCCGCTCCTACTGACGGCCCTCAGCGAGGCGATTGTCGAGCGGTGGCGCGTGGCGATGACGTACTACACCGCCAGCCGTGGTGAGCGCAACGAACGTGTGATCGAACCATACCATTTGTACAACGTGCGCGGTGAATGGCAGGTCATCGCGTTTGATCATCTGCGCAACCAGTTTCGTAACTTCGCCGTGAGCAACATCGAACAATGGGAAGTGCGTCGCGATGAGCGCTTCATCCGCGACGCCGACTTTGCCCCCGATGTGTACCTGGCTCAAGGATTTCTCACCGAACATGGCGGACCGCCGCGCGAGGTCGTCATTCGCTTCGATGAGTATCAAGCGCGCTACATCCTGCGGCGAGAGTGGCATCCTACGCAAAGCATCGAACATCACGACGATGGCGGCGTTACGCTGCGCCTTTGCACCGGCGCACTGGACGAGGTGCGTCGTTGGGTGCTGGGGTATGGACGACACGCCATGGTTCTAGCGCCGGCAGAACTCCGCGCGGCGGTCATCGCCGACCTGCGCGCGGCACTGGCATCCTATGAGCGCGATGAGTCGCAGATGTCGTCTGCAGATGGAAGTTAACTGCAGATATAGTGCAGGGTACGATGGTAGACTTGAGAAGGACGCGGGAGGGGGTTTTACCATTTTAGATTGTAGATTGTGGCATTGTCGATTGCTGTGATGGCATTGCAATACACCCTGATGAACGTGCATATGCGGCTTGTTCATTTCCAGTTGGTATTGTTCACCGGATACATAGGCGTCTCGGCCACAGTCGTGTGCACGCAGGCACGATGCCCGCACCCGGGAGTGAATAATGGTTTTCCAGTGAATAATTCCCCTGTTGCCTGCGCAAGCGAGCTTTGTTCTGGTAGCCGAGAGCTTCAGCCCCACGGCATCAGGCGTAAACTGGATTCATTGCTGAAAGACCATTACACCCCCTGTAGACAACGCTCGTGCGTGATAGGAGGAACATATGCTCAGATACACCGGACACCCCCTGCTCGACGTTGGCGTAGCGACGATTACGGCATTTGCCGACAAGGACGATCCCGCCATGGTCACGGAGGAGGATCTGGAGCGCACCGCAGCGTATATCGAGCGTGAGTACAGCAAGAATCCAATGAAATCGCTGCTCACGATCGTCTTTCCGAATTCTGGTTTTACCCAACCGGCATTCGATAAGCAACCCGAAAAACGAATCGCCTATGCGCGATCAGTCCTTTTGGGATGGAAAACGTCATTGGCATCTGCGGACGATCGGTGCGTCTTTTTCGATATGCCCGCAATCGCGCGTGTACATCGGCAAGCTATTCCGCTGATCGGGCCGGAGGACAGCTTCAATTTCTTCGCTGAGGGAGAAAGTGGACTGCCGGTTTCCGGTCTGGCGTTACTGGCGATCCAAGCGCTACCCATGGGGAGCTGGAAATGTGAGGGACGACTGCTCTTTGTGCACGCCGACAATCCCGACGTCACCTACCGTTTCGCGGCAAAAGCGCTCGACGCCAACCGGCGCTATCTGAGCCTGAATGCTCAGGCAGAGAAATACGAAGGAGCAAAGCACCCAAGAACGCAGATTATCGATCAACTGCTTTGTATCGAAGAACAGCGCGTGGATCATGATCTCTGCTCGATCACAGCGTACCACATGACCAACTACGGCACGAAGCCTGCCGTCGATATGTATCACGTCCCGCTCCAGATGATGCGCTTCCTGGTGCTGGCGACCGAGGTCACCTATCGTGACGTCTGGCAGCGGATTGTGCGACGCGCATGGGAAGGTCAGACGGATAATCCAGAGCGTGATGAGTTCGGCTTTGCGAAGCAGCGCAATGTGCTGTACGAAGACCTGTTCGATCTGCCTCGCGATGCGCGTCGCTTTCTGCGAACCTATATCCTGCGCCTGCCGCAGGTGCAGAAGAGGAAAAACGATCCGCGCGCAACCTATAGCCTGCTGACTGAAACCGACCTTGTTTCCTGGTCTCTGACAACGCTGTTTCTCAAGGAGGTGATGAACGTGGAAGAGTATCGCATCGAAGCCATTCGTACCATGGCAGACCGCCTGGCCGATTACATCGACGCCGAGAACGATCAGCCCCTGTTTCGCACGCTGCTCTACGGCGGTAATCGCGGGCAGGATTACCAGGAATTGCGGCAACGCCTCATCCGCGCCGATTACCGCGTGGCGCCGCGGAGCGGGCCGCTGTTCACGCTCGATGAGTTTCTGGCAGTGTTCGAGAACAGCGATAACCAGTACACCTGGATGCTGGCACGCGACCTGCTACTGATCCGCATTATCGAGCGGCTCTATGAGCGTGGCACGATTGCACAACTCAGCCAGACTATCAGCGCTCCAAACGACACGACCAATAGTGACGAAGTGTAGGACTATCGAACTGTATTCTCTGGAGGAACCATCATGGCATTCATCAACGGACTACTGCTGATCGATGCGCCGGCATCCGCTCTCAACAATGCCGGGGCCGCCCCAGGTGC
>JBEPYG010000033.1:11294-19740 GCA_041641515.1 Roseiflexus sp. | reverse complement strand
AGGGTAACGGCATTGTAGCTCGGCGGGATCGACCCATAGAATCCCGTGTGCGTTCCCGTCCAGCTCCAGCGAACCGCGACCCGGTCACGTTCGGCGATCAGGTCTTCGATCGTCATCCGCATATCGGGGAACGCAGTGCGTAGTCGCTCGATCCAGCGCTTGAGCGCCTTTGCGCTGCGCACCTGGTGCGCGGACGGGTCATGATTGATAAATCCAGGGGCAAACACCTCGTCGATGACTTCCAGCCGCCCCTGGTTCCACACAGCTTCGGCGACGTACCGCGCGATCGCGCGATTGGCTTCGACATACATTGGGAAAGCCTCCTTGTCTGTGCTGACGTTGCACATTGGCGCCATTGCCGTTGTGTTGCGCTCCATTGCGTCTCTGCCAGCTGCACAGCGCCGCCAGAGGGTGGCGAAACGCTGCTGTCTGGCGCATTCTGCGCCGCCTGTGTCAGAGGCGATTACACGTAAGGGATGACTGCCCGCATTCAAGGCGGAGTCATCCCTCTACCCGGATATGATACTCCATGATCCAGGGGTTTGGGTAGAGTTGTCATAACCAAATGTATATGGTCTCGCAACCTTTGCGCAGGTATGGTTTGGCGCATAGAGAACGGGTATGCCATTGTTCTGGCGTTGCCAGGCAGAATGCGATCTGCCAGCTGCGTGTTTGTATTGTTGGTACGAATGATGCTGTGCGCCTCCAGCAGGCGGCTCTCTTGTCCTACATTCGGGTGGACTGTTGTGCCATAAGCGCAATTGACCATGCGTGGGTGTTGAAACGCCATCTATCCAGAGGTGCTGATTGGCCGCCCTGACCGGCTGCGAACCGATACGATGCAGGCGTGGCAGCTGGCGGCGACTGCATTGAGCGGCAGATAGCGACTGGCAAACTCCTAACGTGTGAATAGGTCGCCGAGCAATTCCTCTGGCGATGATTGGAACGACCAGAGCACAACTCCCGCGCCGCGCGCATTGCGAATGGTTTGCAGGGCGATCCGCTGATCGCGGCGCAGATCAGCGAGCGTGCGGCTAGCACCGGCGCCGGTCGGAAATCCAAGTTCGGTCACGACGACCGGCTTCCGCAGACCAAGTGCGTGGAGTTCGTCAATGGCGCGTTGCAGGTCGGCGGGGAATCCTTCGCCGTAGTACCAGTGTTGCCGGTAGCGTCCGCTGTCGTAGGGTTCGTTGTCGTAGTAATGGAAGGTGTAGAAATCGACCACATCCGCCATGCGGATTGCCGCCTCGGCTGGTTCGAAGTAACTCTTCGCAAACGCCATGCCCACGGTCGTCAGGCGTTCAGGGTCGAGCCGCTTTACCTCGTCGTGGATGACACGGATGAACTGCTTGCGCTCCTCGGCAAGCTGGAAACAGAGCGGAAAATCACCATTGTCCCAGTCCCAGCAGCGCACATCGATCGGGCTGCCAATATCCGGTTCGTTGAACAGGTCCCACGCCAGAATGCCGGGTCTGCCGGCGAAATGGCGGACCAGCGGTCGCACGTGCCACTCGAGCGCGCGCTCGTAGTAAGCCGGTCCAAACTGATCCTGTGGATACTCGACGAGCAGCACCGGCAGAATGTAGAGACCGCGCTGATTTGCCGCTGCAATGAACTCTTCCAGATGCTGCAGCGCCTCGCTCTTCTGGTAGGAGGCGTCGGCTTCACGCTGACCACCGAAGACGTAATAGTTGAGAAAGATGCGTACTGTGTTGACCCCGCGCGCGCGCAGGGCATCGAGGTCGGCTTCGATGGCGGACATACGCCATGGGCAGTTGATGTCGGCGCCGAACTGAAGCGTCCAGCAACGGCGCTCATCATCGCCCGTCAGGCGAATATAATTCACGCCGCGCACCTCGAAGGCGCGCCCTCCGGCGCGCAGGCGGTCACCATCAGCGGTGACCGGCGGCAGAGCGCCGGGTTGTGGATCGTTCACCGGGCCGCAACCGCTGGCGATCATTGCCGCGATCAACAGAAAGAGCCAGCGCCCGCTCACAAACAGCGAACGCCTGGCAGGACGGGTCGGATGAGCATGATGGCGCATCATCGAGGTAACGCTCGTATTTCCAGATTGTCGAACCAGGCTTCGCTGCGCGTATCTCGTGCAACCACTGCCAGCCCAAAGCGCGATGCCGCCGGCAGCGAGGGAACATCCGTCTCGACGACGATCTGTCCGTTGACGCCGATCCGAACCTGATCGCCGCTGAGACGGGCATCGAGGCGAAACCGCCCATCGGGAAAGCGGAGATCGCTGCGCATCCCACCGGCGATCGGCGTCGGCGTCCCGTTGCGCATCTGTTCGAGGAGGAAATATCCTGTTTGCGGCGCAACGGTGAAGATCAGGTAGTTCTGTTCATTGCTGAACCGCAGGATGACCCCCCCTTCGCCTTCGACGACTTCGACGTCAACATTCATGCGAATGTCGCTTGCAGAGACGCTGCGATAGCTCCAGATCACCCCAACCGGCGCCTCAGCGGTGATACGATACCGTTCGTCACGCGGACCGACGCTCCAGGTTGCGCGTCGCACCGATGCCCACCCGTTGGCGAACGTATCGTCGCGCAGGAGCAAAGCGCCTTCCGTCTCGGGTGATGGTGGGAGCAGGGTTGCCGTTGGAGTAAGCGGTGGCTCGGTTGTTGGCATCGCCGTCGGCGCCGGAAGCGGCGAGGGAGGGGTCGTTGGCGCTGGCAGCGTGGTTGGCGGTGACAGAGTCGGCTCTGGCGCGGGTGGGGTCATTTCAATCGGCGCTGGCGACGCCGGCGCCGCAGATGTGGCGACCATACCGGCATCGGCGAAGCGCAGCGTGTTCTGCGCTCCCAGCCACCAGACTGCGCCACCGACCAGGACAATAACTGCCGCCGCTCCAACAGCCAGGGTCAGGCGCCGCTGCGTAGCTGGCGACGTAGCAGCGCGTTTTGCGGTCGCACGATCCCGCAGACGGGACTCGGCATCCGCCAGCAGTTCAGCGCTATCGCGATAGAACGGATTGATCTGATGCAACTGGCGCAGTGCCGCGATCGCCTGAACATAGCGTCCCGCCTCGAAATGGTCGCGCGCCTGCTGGTAGAGTTCCGCCTGATGGTCGCGTTGGGTTGGCGGCGGCGGTGGCGTGGGACGAGACGGCTTCCGATCGGATTGACGGCGGCGGTCGAGGTTGTAGGCGCTCCGTGCCGACGGATTGCTCAGCGTCGCATACGCCTCGGTCAGCAACTGGCTACGGCGGCGTGCATACTCGAGGTCTTCGGGGCTGGCATTGATATACCGGTCGGGATGATACCTGGCAATCTCGCGCCGGTATGCGCGTTTGATCTCCTCTGGCGATGCCGAACGCGACACACCAAGCAACTCGTAGAAGTCTAACTCCTCGAAGTCGTACACTGGCACACCATGGGATATCGGGCGACGGGAAGGGCGCCCGGCGACGAGGACAGACCACGCCCTCTATTCGAGATAATCACGAAGTTTCTTGCCGAGGCGCGGATGACGCAGTTTCCGCAGCGCTTTCACCTCAATCTGGCGAATACGCTCACGGGTGACGCCAAACTCCTTGCCGACCTCTTCGAGGGTGCGGCTATGGCCATCTTCGAGACCGAAACGCAATTGAAGGACGCGACGTTCACGCTCGGTGAGCTGGTTCAGCACCTGCTCGACCTGCTCACGCAGCATCTGATGGCTGGCGGCGTCGGAAGGCGCCAGCACCTTTGAGTCCTCGATAAAATCACCGAGTTGACTGTCTTCTTCCTGACCGACAGGTGTTTCGAGCGAGACCGGTTCGAGTGAGGTCTTACGGATCGAACGAACCTTATCCACCGGGATGCCGAGTGCGCGCGACAGTTCCTCGTCGGTCGGTTCACGCCCCAGTTCCTGGAGCATCCGACGACTTTCACGCATCAGGCGATTGATCGTCTCGACCATATGCACCGGAATGCGGATGGTGCGCGCCTGATCCGCAATGGCGCGAGTGATCGCCTGACGAATCCACCAGGTCGCATACGTCGAGAACTTGAACCCTTTGCGATAGTCGAACTTTTCGACCGCACGGATCAGACCAACATTCCCCTCCTGGATCAGGTCGAGCAGTTGCAGTCCGCGCCCGATATACTTCTTCGCTACCGACACCACCAGACGCAGGTTTGCCTGGGTCAGATCCTCGCGCGCCGTTTTACCCTGTTCAATGGCAAGATTCCAGTCACGCCAGAGTTGATCGCGCACATCGGCGCACATCTGTTGCACTTCCTCAACTGAAGGCCAGTCACCAGGGGCGGACAGCCGTTGCTGAACCGCGGTGGGCAAGAGTGAGAAGATGATCGTCGCCTGTGCGAAAGTTTGATCGAACTGCTCAGCTGTCATGCGGTGGTGTTTGATCAATTCGTTGCGTCGTTTGTCGAACAACTGGCGCTGTTCGAAGGTCATACGCTCCTGAATGGCAGAGACATCGCCCAGGTGGCCGGGGGTCAGTGGGTCGGGAAGCGGTTGTTCGACAATCGTGTAGAGCAGTCGAATCGCATCCTCGACCACGGGCCAGGTTTTTTGCAGGCGCTGGTACATTTGCGCGCCGACGACATCGATCTGATCGACGCGCCAGTCCGCCGCCAGTTGGGTCCGGTACGACTCCAGATATTCGCCGATCTCGATCTTCTGTGCCAGCAGGGTTTCCTGACGCGCGGTGAGCAGCGGCACCCGCCCAATCTCACGCAGATACATGCGCACAGTATCGTTGATGCTGATGCCTTCGACGCTCAGATCTTCGAGATCGCCTTCCTCCTCGAACTGGACATCAATATCGGCGCCGCCGGCGATCATCTCATCCCGCGTGGCAATGCCCGCCGACTGAAGCGCCTGTTGAATCTCCGCCAGACGGTCGCTGTCGGCGTCGCTGCCGGCGAGCAGTTGTGCAATTTCTCCCTCGGTGACAAAACCGCGCTGTTTTCCGATCGCCAGCAGATCGTTCAGGTTTGTGATCGTCTGCGGCTCCTCTTCGGGTTCGCGGGAGGCGCCGGTCATGTCGTCCAGATCGTCTAGCAGCAAATCGTCTTCCAGAAGTGGCTCGTTCGGTTGTTCCATCGAAACCTCCGCAGGCAACCACTGCCTTCCCTATCAGCGTGACTCAAGACGCTTTTCGTATGTGGCGCGCTGAGAAGACCTGGCAGCAGAGAGATGCGGCCATTGTCATGAATACCAGTATCGGCTTACAAAAGCGTTTCTTGCACCCGGCAACGAATTGCATGCCACGCACATGTCAGATCGTGTGCAAGGCGTGCAGGTCGGAATATGCTGAACTGCGGCGCGGGATGCTCAGCATATTGATAAACTGTTTGACCTGTACCAGCCGGTCGAGCAAGAGATCCTGCTCTGCTTCACTGGTCGCCTCCGCCTGCATACGTGCGATCTGGACGAGCCAGCGTTTTGCAACGTCGCGTTGAAGGATTGTAGCACATTCCAGTGCATCGTTGACAATCCGGTATGCCTGGGGTTGCGGTGCGTGCAACCCCAGAACGCGTTGCGCCACTGCGTCCAGCGGCGCGTGCAGCGTGGTTGCCCACACCGCCGGATCGCTATCGGCAGGAGCGGCGATCCAGGCACGCCACAGTGCGCGGCACTCATCCCGGGTGAACAACTCGTCAACCGTGCCGGTCATAAGCGCCTGCAGCGCCGGGTACGGCGCCAGGTCGTTGTGGAGTTTCTCTTCCACAGCTGCACGCACTGCCGGGTAGCGGATCATCCAGCTCAACAGATGCTCTTCCTGTGCCGGGGGCGCCGGCGTTGGTTCGCTGGATTGTTGTTTTGCGGCATCAGGTTGCTGTTCCAGAACCTTCGTCGCGTGCGTCTGATCCGGCAGACGGCGCTGCCCTTCCTGACGCGCTTTGGTTCCCAGCGCTGCAAGTATATACCGTTCTTCGACATCGATCAGTCGCGCCAGTCGCTGGATGTAGTGCGCCTGCTCGACCGGATTGGCGAGCTGTGCAAGGAGCGGTGCAATCCGTTCGACCGCGTCTGCTTTGCCGCGTCCGCTCGAAAGATCGAGGTCGGACGTCAGCGTCTCGATGTAGAAATCCATTGCCGGTCGCGCCGCCGCCAGCGCCGCGCGCCACTGATCCGGGTCTTCCTGAATGACCTCATCGGGGTCTTTTCCTTCGGGAAGGGTCAGAATCTTGATCTCGACATCCTGGCGGCGCTGCAGCCCGATTACGCCGTGTGGCGAGGTCACTGCGGTCAATTCACCGTCTGGCTGGCTCTGAAGCGCCTGCAACCCCTTGAGCGTCGCCCGCACGCCTGCAGCGTCGGCGTCGAGCGCCAGATACACCCGGTGCGACAGTTTCTTCACCAGCGCCACGTGATCGGCGGTCAACGCCGTGCCAAGCGGCGCCACGACGTTGCGGAAGCCGTACTGGTGCGCAATGATGACATCGACATACCCCTCGACGATGACGGTTGCATCGCTCTGGCGAATCGCATCGCGCGCTAGGTCGAGCCCGTACAGCACCTTCCCTTTGTCGAAGAGTGGCGTCTGCGGCGAATTCATATACTTCGGCTGCGCATCTCCCAGCGCTCTGCCGCCAAACGCAACAATCTCACCGTTCGCGTTGCGGATGGGGAACATGAGCCGGTTGCGGAAGCGGTCGTAATATCCGCGCGTTTCGTGACGGATCGCCAAACCGGCTGCCTCGATCTCCTCCGGCGAACAGCCGCGCCGTTCGGTCAGGTAGGTGAGCAGCAGACTCCAATCCTCAGGAGCGTAGCCGAGCAGGAACGCCTCGCTGGTAGCGTCGTCGATGCGTCGTCTGGCAACATACGCGCGCGCCTGCTCACCGCGTTGCGACTTCACCAGCATGTGACGAAAGAATGCAGCGGCGGCGGCATTTACCTCCAGGAGGCGGGTGCGCCATCGATCGAGTTGCTCGTCGGCTTCGGTGCGCGGGTGCAACTGGACACCGGCTCGCTGCGCCAGGCGCTCGAGCGCTTCACGAAACTCCAGTCCCTCGCGACGCATGAGAAAGTCGAAGATCGTTCCCGACGCCTTACAACCGAAACAGTGAAAACTTTGCGTATCGGGAAAGACGTGAAACGCAGGCGTGCGGGTATTGGGATGGAACGGGCAGAAGCCAACGTAGCTGCGCCCTGTCTTCCGCAGTTGTACATACGCCGAGATGAACTCGACGATATCGATCTTTTCCTTGATCTGATCGGTAACGCCAGTCATGCCTGTTCCATCGGGAGTTATGCGCCGCGCTTCATGCACTCCAGGTGCGCGGCACGTACAGGTCGTTGAACACTTTGAGCGCAAAGCGGTCGGTCATACCAGCGATATAGTCAACAACCGCGCGCTCGATCGGTTCGCCGCGTTCCTGGTTGATCCGCAGCAGATCCGCCGGTATCCGATCCGGATGCTTGAGGAAGTGATGGTACAGCAACTCGATCATCAACACCACCTTGCCATCGTCCGCTTTTGCCTTCGATCCGAGATACACATGCTGGTACAGAAACTCCCGCAGCGTATTCGTCGCCTTCAGCACCTCCGGGCTCATCGACAGTTCCATTGGATCCGGCGGCGGTTCTTCTCCGGTCGCCCACCAGTTCTGGTCGATCAGGTCGCAGACCATCGTATCGAGGCGCTGACCGTGGGTTTCGCCAAGGACCTCGATCGCATCGCGCGGTAGGTCTTCGAGGTGTAGCAAACCGCCGCGGATCGCATCATCGATGTCGTGATTGATATAGGCGATGGCATCGCACAGTTTCACGATCTGCCCTTCCAGCGTGCTAGCTGTGCCCCATGCGCGCATGGTGATGTCGCGCCGAGCTTTTGAGTGCATGTAGATGCCCTCACGCACCTCATTGGTCAGATTCAAGCCGGCGCCATTCCGCTCCAGCACATCGACGACGCGCAGGCTCTGCTCATTATGCCGGAAAGCGCGCCCCATCGCGTGCGACAGCGCCGTTTCGCCTGCGTGACCGAAGGGCGTGTGCCCGAGATCGTGCCCCAGACCAATCGCCTCGACCAGGTCCTCGTTGAGGCGCAGAGCGCGTGCAACCGTGCGTGCGATCTGCGTCACTTCGAGCGTATGGGTCAGGCGGGTACGGTAATGGTCGCCCTGCGGTGAAATGAACACCTGCGTTTTATGTTTCAGGCGGCGAAACGGTTTCGAGTGCAGAATGCGGTCGCGATCGCGTTGAAAACTGCTTCGCACAGGCGACGGTTCTTCAGGGCGCGGACGTTGGGCGCTATCACTGAACGCCGCCAAAGGCGAAAGACGCGCGCGCTCCTCCGCTTCGATGCGCTGGCGTACACGAGCATGCGCTCGGTTCATGCCGAACCTCCAGCACTGGCAACGTCAGATACCGCTGCCGTATATAGAACCCGGGAACACCATCTCAAACCGGACGGAAGATGTCAGGTCGCTTCGCCTGCCGAGCGAAGCGACACTTCCTGCATTGTACGTCGTGGGGG
>JBEPYG010000033.1:0-11284 GCA_041641515.1 Roseiflexus sp. | reverse complement strand
CGCCCCACCGACGTAACCAGTGCAGCGATCAGGTGCACCACGACGATCGACTCGAAATAGACGCGATGACCGGCGGCGTTGGCGAGCGCCTGTGCCTGTTCTGTATCGATAAAACAACTGACAAGGTTGAACGATCCATGCACGACAACACACGTTTCGTAGCGTGCTGCCACAAATGTGGAAAGAAAGTAGATGCAGAAACAGACGAAAGCTGCCCACCAGCGTTCCTCACGTCGCGCCACGAACCATCCCCAGAACATTGCAAATGGCGTGGCGAACACCGTCCAGATCAATGCGGGGATCTGCGCTTCGCCATAGGGAGGGGCGGTCGTGCTGCGCTGATATATCGCCCAAACCGCACCCAGGCATGCTGCACCAAAGATGAGCAGAAATGTGCGGATATCGAAACGCGCCATTGGCGAGCAGCTCCATACGCTGGTATTCCCCTCAAATTATAGCACACCGCACAGCCGGATACAGGTTGTTGTTCCGTTCGTCACCTCCAGCATGATGAGCGCATCGCTTGATGCCCACTTGACCATTCGCGCGTTCTTTGGCTGTTTCCTGCCTCTGGGATGGGGAGGTCTTCTGGAATCTGTGCTGATCGCAACTCCAGTCCCTGCCTTTTTGCTCCACGCGCTCCACCTTCCACCTATCCGTTGCTGAACTGCGCGCTTTTGCGCTGATGGCTCATAACATTACCGCACCGCACCTGGAGCGACGTTGCATTGCAACATCGCTCCAGGTCGAGGTATTGACGCCCACGGCGTGCACGTGCCGGCCCGCCGCGCGACTCGTATGCACCATCAGGCCTGATTCTGACGATAGGTCACGACCGTCAATGAGAGTGGCGGCAGATCGAGTCGGAAGCGCCGATCATCGATCGGCCCGCCCGGTGACTCGCGTACAGTGATGACATCAGGGTGCTCGAACGAATTAGCGGCCTTCGGGTCGCTCCCGGCAACCTGGTAGATAGCTGTTACCCGTTCTGGTGCGCGTCCCTGCCAGATCACGTCGGTTGCCAGAGAGGTGTTGCGCCCGCGATGCACTATGAACACTGCGCCTTCACCACGCGTCGTGTCGTAACTAGCTGCTGCATCGAGTACTGGCTGCTCACCGTAGGCGCGGGTGTGGTACGTCGGTGCGCGCACGTTCAGGTCGAGCGACTCGCCGGCGGCGTGACGGTTGAATAACATGAACGGGTAAAAGATCGACTGGCGCACCAGTCCATCGGGGCGTGTCAGAATCGGTGCAATGACATTGACCAGTTGCGCGATGCAGGCGATCTTTAGCACATGGCAGCGGCGCAGGAAGACGTTCATCCATTGCGCGACCACCAGCGCGTCTTCCAGGTTGTAGACCTCTTCGATGAGGTGTGGCGCTTCACTCCATCCACCATGCACGACGTGGTCTTTGTACCACACGTTCCATTCGTCCCAGCTCAGGAAGACGTCGTGTCGTGAGCGGAGTTTTGACTTAACATAACGAAGCGTTGCGGCCAGCGTATCGAGATGCTCCTCGAACTGGCGCGCTAGCGCCAGGTAGCTGTCGGTGTCGTCGTCGCGATTGCCAGCGTAATAGTGCAGCGAGAGATACTCGACGTGCTCCCAGCATACTTCCAGCGCAATCCGGTCCCATTCCGGATAGGTGGGCATGCCGGTGCTCGATGAACCACAGAGGACAAGCTGGATCGACGGATCGTGCCATTTCATGATCTTAGCCGCCTCACGCGCCTTGACTGCATATGCAGTTGCGTCGAGGTGTCCGATCTGCCACGGTCCGTCCATTTCGTTGCCGAGGCACCAGTAACGCACGTTGAACGGTTCTGCTGCGCCGTGAGCGATGCGCAGGTCAGCAGTAGCGGTGCCGGCGGGCGCGTTGCAGTATTCGACCAGCGCGCCGGCCTCTTCGATCGTGCCGGTGCCAAGGTTCACACCCAGCATTGGCTCGGCGCCAAGCGTGCGGCAGAGGGTTATGAACTCGTGTGTACCGAAGCGATTAGTTTCGATGGACTGCCACGCCAGTTCGCGCCGTCGCGGGCGCTGCTCGACGGGTCCAACGCCATCACGCCAGTGGTAGCCGGAGAGGAAGTTGCCGCCGGGGTAACGGATTACACGTGGATTGAGATCGCGCAACGCAGCGAGCACGTCGGTGCGGAAGCCATGCTGATCGGCCAGTGGCGAACCTGGCTCGAAGATACCCTGGTAGATGCAGCGTCCCATGTGTTCGGCGAAACCGCCGAACAGCAGTGGGGAAATGGCGCCAACCGTGCGTTCTTCGTCGATCATAATGCGTGCCTGCGAGGTTGTGGCGGTCATCGGCGTCCTCCATACACCATGCGAAAAACGTCACCATTCTATACGAGGTTAGACGCCTCCTTTAGGTTGAAGATTTGAGATGGTCGCGCACGACATCCTGGTGCACGTTGACGCAACGCTGTGCGCAGCGTGTTCACCTGACGCTGGTATGAGATGATGCGAGTTCTCTATCACACGGTGTAGTGCACGCTCACCATTGGTATACGGCAACACAAAAGGCGCCCTTTGCAGGGCGCCCGTTTCCTGTGTGCCAGAAGACGTATTACAACCCGAAAAACGCGCGGTTTTTCTCGATATAGCTCTGCCACTGCTCCGGCACCGAGTCGTCGGCGAAGATCGCCTCGACCGGGCACTCCGGTTCGCAGGCGCCGCAGTCGATGCATTCTTCGGGGTTGATGTAGTACTGATCTTCACCCTCGTAGATACAGTCAACCGGACACACCGCCACACACGACGCATCTTTCACACCAATGCAGGGTTCCGCGATAATATACGCCATATCTGTCTCCCTTCAGAACTGAGAATACGCTACGCCTGCCATCATAGCACGCTCACTGCAACTTTTCTGCGACTTTAGTACCACAACACAGCGCGTTATGAAGTTTCGATCGTGACCCGGCGCCTACGTGCCGTTTCCGACCCGTGCTAATCCATTCGGGTCGAGCACAACCACACGCCCGCGCTCCAGCCGCACAAGTCCTTCCTGCGCCAGCTGACGCAACGCACGTCCGGCGATTTCGCGCACGGTGCCGGTGCGTTCTGCAAGTTCCTGATGAGTCAGTTCAGCGGCGCCTTCACGCGCCTCGCGCAGCAGTTCGCGCGCCAGTCGCTCACGCACCGACCGGAACGCCAGGTCTTCGACCAGCACTGCCAGGTTGCGCAACTGCCCTGCCATTTCACGCAGCATAGCTAGCGCCAGGTCAGGGTGACGGCGGATGAGGGTGATTAACGCATCTCCCGGTAGGATGAGACAGTGCACTGCGCTCATTGCGCGCGCTGTCGTCAGGGTGCCATGGGTGTCGAAAATGGCGACGGCATTGAAGTTTTCGCCGGCGCCGACCATCGCCAGCACCTGCTCGCGACCATCAGGCGCAGTGCGCGATAAGCGCACCCTGCCGCGTTGCACAAAGTATACCCCCGCCGGTCGTTCGCCTTCGTAGGCGATATATTCGCCAGGACGATAGGTGCGCGCTTCCATGTAGCGCGCTGTGTCCGCCAGCGTCCGATCATCCAGCATGGCGAAGAGCGGAATGGTTCTCAGTTCTTCGAGTGTCGTCATAGCCCGGCAGTATAGCACGATCCTGTTTTGCCAACAGTACTGCAATGGGTTTCCTGGCAGTTCCAGATACAATGATATAATGCGTTTATGCAACGATTACTGATGGTGACAGGGCGATGGGTCCTTCTGGCGCTGGTCGTAGCAGTAGCATGCTGGAGCGCTGAGCCGCTCTTTGCCGCGCCAAATGTCAGCGATCCATTTGCCGCGCCGCTCAATGTGCAGCGCCAAGAGGCTGCGCTGCTGCCGGCTTTCCACGCCGATCTCGACGCTGCAGCGCAGTGGGATCGATACACGGTCAGCGCCCGCGTCGATCCTGAGCGCCGCACCATCGCCGGTAGGCTGCGGCTGGAGTATACCAATCGCGCTGCCGATCCGCTCGACCGTATCTACTTCTACCTCTTCCCCAATCTGCCAGAGTTTGGTGGACGGCTCGATATTCGCGGCGCCACCGTCAACGACGTGACCGTGCGGGTGCGGTATGAGTCGAATCGGTTCCTGCTACGGCTCGATCTTCCCACATCTCTTCCATCCGGCGCTTCTGCCGATGTCGTGCTCGATTTCAGCGCCGCTGCGCCGCTTGACGCCAGTCAGCGCTATTATGCCGCCTTCAACCGCGAGCGCGGCGTGCTGGCGCTGGCGTCGGCGTTGCCGATGGTCGCGCGGCGGGTCGATGGCGCCTGGCAACTGGCAACGCCGCTCTTCCGCGGCGATCTTGTCACCAGCGAAACGGCGCTGTACGATGTGACGCTGACTGTCCCTGTCGCCTGGACTGCCGTAACGACCGGGACGGCGATCGACAGTCAGACCGATGGCGCGTCCCGAACAACGCGCTTCATCAGCGGTCCACAGCGCGATTTTACGATTGTGCTTACCCGATTCCCGTCGATCTCGACTGAGGTGGAAGGCACGCGCATCACGTCGTACTTTCGCCCCGAACATGCCGAAGGTGGGCGTGCAGCGCTTGATGCCGCCGCCAATGCGCTACGCGCCTTCAATCGCCGGTTTGGACCCTACCCACTGACCGAACTCGATATTGTGCAGATCGATGCGCGCAAATTTCTCGGCGTCGAGTATCCTGGTCTGATCATGATCGACCGCCGCCTGTACGCCGGCGAACGTGAGGGTCTGGAAATCATTGTGGCGCATGAGGTTGCGCATCAGTGGTGGTACAGCATGGTCGGTAATGATGTACAGAACGAAGCTTGGCTTGATGAGGGATTGACCTCGTTTTCGCAGATCGTCTATCAGGAGGAAATTCGTGGCGCCATGGCAGCAGAACGCGAACTCGACGGGTTTCGTAGCGTCTACCTGCGTGCGCGGCAGGCGGGACGCGACGCGCCGCTGAAGCGCCCGGTTTCCGCATTGCGCGGCAACTACACGGCTATTGCGTATTCAAAAGGGGCGCTCTTCTTTCAAGCGTTGCGCATCCGTATCGGCGAACCGGCGTTCGACCGCTTTCTGCGCGATTACTATGCCACCTTTCGCTACCGTATTGCGTCGAGCGACGATGTGCGCGCGACTGCCGAAAACGCCTGCGCCTGCGACCTCACTGATTTCTACCGCGATTGGGTGTTGACTGCTGCACCCGTCGCGATTCCCTGATACCGCACAATGTCTACCCTTCCTGTTCTGGTTGTTCACGCCGACTGGGGGTCGAGCGCGGCGCGAAGGCGTCTGGTGTATGCATCACGCCAGGCTGATGGAACATTCCTTGCATGTGCGCCGGGTCCGGCGGGCGATCCGCAGACGCTGCTGCAGCGACTGCGCGCGCTTGCGCCCGATGGCGGCATCCTGTTCGGCGTCGATTTTCCACTTGGACTCCCGTTGCGCTACGCGGCTGCCGCCGGGATCACCGACTTCGCAGCGCTTCTGCCAGAGTTGGGTTCGGGGCGATGGGCGCAGTTCTACGACGTTGCGGGCCATCCAGACGATATCAGCATCGTTCGTCCATTTTACCCGCTGCGACCGGGTGGAACGCGGCAGGCGCACCTGATCCGGGCGCTCGGCATGACAACCATCGACGATCTGCGTCGCTGCTGCGACCGGACGACCGCCGCGCGGCGCGCCGCTGCGCCGCTCTTCTGGACGCTCGGCGCACAACAGGTAGGGAAGGCGACGATCGTCGGCTGGCGCGATATGCTGGGAGCGGCGCGCCGCGCGTATGCCCGGGATGATGCGATGTTTCCCTGGCTCTGGCCCTTCGAAGGGCGCCTGGACGACCTGATTGCTGCAGGGCGTCTGGTGGTCGCCGAGGTTTACCCTGCCGAGTGCTGCCATCATCTGGGTGTCACACTGCACGGCAGCAAACGTGCCCGGGCGACCCGTGCCGCTGCTGGAGCGGCGCTGCTGGCATGGGCAGAGACGGCAGGGGTTGCGCTCGAACCGACCCTCCGCCGTGCAATTGCCGGGGGATTTGGCGCTGCACCCGGCGGCGACGACGATTTCGATGCGACGGTGGGACTGTTTGGCGCCCTCAATGTCGTCCTTGGTCGCCGCGCCGCCGGTGAACCTGCAGATCCGGTCATCCGCCGCGTCGAAGGGTGGATACTGGGGCAGGCTGGCGCAAACGAGGAGTCATACGATTCTGATTTTGGAGTACTGCGCCCGCGTTGAGGGATGGATACCGGGGCAGGCTGGCGCGAACGGGGAGTCATACGATTCTAGATTTTGGAGTACGACGCCTGGTATCACAAAGCCTGAAACCGCATATGGCAATGCGATATTATCAACGATAACCGGTATCAGGGGAGTGACGTGCGAACGTTAACGTTCGCACGTTCCACGTTCAACGCTCCCCACCATCACCGCCCAACGAATTCACCCAGAATCTGCCGTCCGATGACCACGCGCAGAATCTCCGACGTACCCTCACCAATGGTGAGCAGGCGTTGATCCCGGTAGATGCGTTCGAGCGGATACTCGCTGCTGTACCCATACCCGCCAAGCACTTGAATCGCGTCACGGCAGATCTTCTCGCCGACTTCCGAAGCGTACAGTTTGGCGATCGCCGCCTCGCGGCTGTACTGGCGCCCCTGGTCTTTCAGCCAGGCCGCCTGATAGACCAGCAAACGCGCCGCTTCCAGCCCAACCGCCATATCGGCGATCATATTCGAAACCGACTCGTAGGCGCCAATGAGTTTGCCAAAGGCAGTGCGCTCACGTGCATAGGCGGATGCAATCTCGAAGGCGGCCTGCGCCAGACCGATCGCCATGGCGCCGATGCCGATCCGCCCACCGTCGAGGACGGCAAGAAACTGTTGCAGACCGCGCCCGCGTCGCCCCAGCAGATTCGCTTCGGGCACCCGGACGTTCTCAAACGTTACAGCATTGGTGATCGAGCCACGTAATCCCATTTTGGCTTCCGGCTTGCCAAAACTCAGCCCAGGTGTTCCGGCGGGCACAATGATC
This sequence comes from Roseiflexus sp., assembly GCA_041641515.1. Classification (GTDB taxonomy): domain Bacteria; phylum Chloroflexota; class Chloroflexia; order Chloroflexales; family Roseiflexaceae; genus Roseiflexus. The sequence continues at coordinate 4,279 of JBEPYG010000033.1, read as the reverse complement.
GCGCTGATCGAATGCCGTTCCCCCGGGTCGGTAACTGCGGTCACGATCAGGTGACCGGCGATCGATGCGCTGGTAATCCACATCTTTGCGCCGTTGATCACCCATTCTCCCTGTTCGAGGCGAGCGGTTGTGCGGGTGGCGCCGGCATCCGAGCCGGCATGCGGCTCCGTCAACGCGAAGGCGCCTATGTGACGCCCTTCGGCGGCAGGTCGCAGGAAGCGCTGTTTCTGATCCTCAGTGCCAAACATAGCGATCGGCGCACATCCCAATCCCAGGTGCGCCGAGTAGATCAGCGCCGTCGAGCCGCATGCCCGCGCAATTTCCTCGATAGCGATCGCCGTTGAAATACTGTCGGCGCCCGCGCCGCCATACTCTTCGGCGAATGGCAGCCCCATCAGCCCCAACTCCGCCATTTTACGAAACGTATCGGCGGGAAACTCACCCGTCTCGTCGACGTGACGGGCGCGCGGCGCGATTTCCTGGTCGGCAAAACGCCGTACTTCAGCACGAATGCGCTGCTGTTCAGGAGTAAGATCAAAGTTCATGGTTCATTCCTCTCACGAGCGGCTGCACTGCCATAATGAACGTCTGCACGTCAGCGTGGCTGATGCGTGCCGGGTGGATCAGCGGAAGGATGGCAACATTTCTGCTGCGAAGTACGGTTGCGTGCACATTGCGGATGGGACCCGGATCGCGCCCCAGATGCCGGATCCCCACTTCTCGCAGAGCAATGCGCCCAACCGGAATGATCAGTCGGGGACCGATCATGTCGAGTTCCAAGTGCAACCATTCGCTGCACGCGCGTACTTCGCCCGGTGTTGGCGTGCGATTCCCTGGCGGGCAACAGCGCACCGCGTTGGTGATGAAACAGCGCAGCGTCGCTGCGGCAGTTTCATCGCTTGCCAGCTCAATCTGCACCAGGATGCGGCGCAGCACCTGCCCTGAACGATCCCCCCAGAACGGAATGCCAGTCTGATCGGCGCCATGACGACCCGGCGCTTCGCCGATGAAGACAATCCCGCTTGACGCATCGCCGTAACCGTGCACAATACGCCGCCGGCTGGCAACGAGCGCCGGACAGCGTTCACAGTCCTGATGGTGCAGCAGCGTGACCATACCCGAATTATTCCTGCCAGTCCATGCCTTCCGGCGGATTGATCGGTAACGCAACCCGCACCGTTGTTCCCTGATCCGGCTGGCTGGACACCAGCACCTGACCGCCGTGTTGCGTGACGATGCCGTATGCGATAGCCAGACCCAACCCCGATCCCTGACCTGGCGAACGAGTCGTGACGAATGGCTGAAACAGGCGCTCGACAATGTGCGCCGGGATGCCGGGTCCATTGTCTGCGACATCGAAGTTCACGAATGCGCCACTGTTCGCGGTTGCGCAGGCTGGCAGCAGCGGCGGTAATTCGGCGTGCCCACGCGAGACGCTCAACCGCACTCGCGGTGAGGGTGATCTCGAAAGCGCCTGTTCAGCATTGATCAGCAGATTGAGCAGAACCTGTTGCATTTGCGGAACATCAATGCGCAGCATCGGAAGATCGGGCTGGCAGATGACCTCGAGTGCAATACCGGCAGAACGAAGCGCTGCCCGTTTGAGGTCGAGCACACGCTCGATCAGATCGGAAGGCGCCGTCCATTCTTTGAGCATCGGTCCGCGGCGGGCGAAGGTCGCCAGGCTTTGAATCACGCGGCGGGCGCGTTTGGCGCTCTCGATGATCTGTTCGACCGATCGCTGATCGTCGGGGTTGCGTTGCGGTGAGAGGAGTTCGGCGTTGCCAAGGATGATGGCGAGGGGATTGTTCAATTCGTGCGCCACACCGGCAATGAGTTCTCCCAGTGCTGCGAGTTTCGAGTTTTGCACCAGTTGCGCCTGCATTTCGCGCAATTGTTCGTTTGCCGTTCGAAGCGCATCATTCTGCGCTGCAAGCGCGGCCATCGCCGCATCACGTTCGCTTTCAGCGGCGCGAATACGGAGCAGCGCCCGCACCCGCGCCAGTAGTTCCTCAATGTAAAATGGTTTGGTCAGGTAATCATCGGCGCCCGAGTCGAGCGCCGTGATCCGGTCTGACACTTCACCTTTTGCGGTCAGCATCAGAACAGGCAGAAATCGTCGACCCGAACGCGCCTTCAGCGCAGTGCAAATCTGGACTCCTGGAATATCTGGCAGCATCCAGTCGAGAATGACGAGGTCGATGTCGTCCGTCTCGATGAAGGCGAGCGCATCGGCAGCGGTTACTGCGAGAAGCGGCTGATAGCCCGCTCCTTGCAGGATGTATTCAACGAGACTGGCGATCGTCGGATCGTCCTCAACAACCATGATGCGTGTCTGATCGCGCATGACGCTATTGTATCACGGGTCTTTTGGGTGGTTGCGGCGCAACATGGCAGGCTCATGGTACAATACCTGCTGTGAACGATGTCATTCGTCTGATCGACTCCCACGCGCACCTGGGATTGGCGCAGTTCGATGCGGATCGCACTGTTGTGCTGGAGCGCGCAAGAGCTGCAGGAGTGGTGCGTATCGTCGAAGTCGGCTACGACCTGGCGACCTCGCGTGCCGCAGTCGCGCTGGCGGCACAGCATGCATCGATCTATGCGGTGGTCGGCGTGCAACCGAACCATGTCGTCGCTCTGCCGGACGACTGGCTCAATCAGGTGCGCACCCTGGCGCAACAGCCAAAAGTTCTTGCTATTGGCGAGATCGGTCTGGATTATTACTGGAATGTGGCGCCTGCCGATGTACAGGAGGCATGTTTCCGCGCACAACTCGATCTGGCGCGCTCCCTGCGCCTTCCGGTCGTCATTCACAGTCGCGATGCGCGTGACGATACGATCCGCGTGTTGCGTGACGCAGCGTATGGTCTGTCTGGCATCATGCACTCGTTTTCGGGCGACTGGGAATACGCGCGGGCATGCCTGGACATCGGTTTCTACCTCTCGTTCAGTGGTCCGATCACCTTTCCGAAAGCTGTCGATCTGCACGATGTCGCGCGCCGCGCTCCGCTCGACCGTCTGCTGATCGAAACCGACAGCCCTTATCTGGCGCCGCATCCCTTTCGCGGAAAACGAAACGAACCTGCGTATGTGCGCCTGATTGCCGAACGGATCGCTGATCTGCGCGGCATGACACTCGAATCTCTGGCTCAGGCGACGTGGCGCAACGCAGAGGCGGTCTTTGGGCTATGAGTTCTTCTGTCGCGACGATTCCAAACGAGACTTCCGCCCGTTCCTGGTTTGCCCGGCTCGAACTGGGGTCGCTTGCGCTTCCGTTTCTGCTGGCAGTGTCGATGACATGGAGCGTGACGCGCAGCCTCGAGGTTGCAAACTGGGCGGATGGGCTCACCATGCTGGCAGTCATCGGTCTGGCAGCTCTCTTCGCCGGCACGCTCTTTGCACGGGTTGGCTGGATGCATCCGTTGCTGGCGCATCCGCTGGCGTCGCTCCTTGGGGTCGTGTTCGTTGTGCAGCAGATCAGCCCGATCGTCGAAGCGCAAACAACGGCAGAGTTCGGTGCGGCAAAGGCGCAGCGTCTGACAACATGGGGCGATATTGCTGCGGAACTTGCGATCCGTGTCATCGTCTGGCTGCGCACACTGCAGGCAGGTGGACGCGGTGAAGATATTGCCCTCTTCGTCCTGACCCTGGCGCTGATCATCTGGTGGATGGGGTATGTGACGGGATGGCTCATCTTTCGCCATCAGCGCGTCTGGATTGCCGTTGCGCTGCAGGCAGGCATCGTTCTGATCAACTATACCTATGCCTGGCCAAAACCAACCGGCCTGTTCTTTGTTTTTTTGATGACGGCGCTGCTGCTGATCGCCTGCCTGCATATTGACCGCAATCAGCGTCTCTGGCGCTCCATGCGCATCGAGTTCCCCGACTTTCTGTCGGCGCGCGTTCTGCTGGCTTCGCTGCTGGCCTTTGTCTTTCTGCTGACCGTCACTGCCTTCCTGCCAAAACAGCCGGACAATGAGCATCTGGCGCGTCTCTGGCGTACCATTCGCGCGCCGATAACGGCGCTGCGCGAGGAGTGGCAGGAGGCGTTCAGTACGATCAATGCGCCACCGGGATCGGCAGGGACGTTTCTGACCCGCAATGCTCGCGTTGGCGGTCCCCGTCAACTGGGTACGGCACTGGTGATGACGGTGCGATCCGCTGAGTATAGCTACTGGCGCGCCGCTGCCTTTGATCGCTACACTGGTCGTATGTGGCAGAACATGGTCGGTGAGCGTGCACGCGCTGCGCTGGGGGTGGCGACGGCGGAAGCGGC
>JBEPYG010000032.1:0-20110 GCA_041641515.1 Roseiflexus sp. | reverse complement strand
AAGCGCCAGATCAACCGTTGTGCTGGCAAGCGCCTGTTCCGCCTGCCGAACACTGGTCGCCTGTACGGTTCCGAAACCGGACTCTTTCAATTGTGTTGCCAGCCGTGCCAGCAACACCACATCGTCATCGATGATCAGAATGGTCGGAATATTCATAAGAAATTGACATTTCTCCTGATAGCGCGTTATTATAGCATGGCCTGTATTGATCCATAAGGAAAAAACATATGACGACTCGCGTCGTGTGCTACGGACTCGGTCCTATTGGCGCCGGCATTGCTCGTCTAGCATGCATGCGCGCCGGCATTCAGGTGGTCGGCGCGATCGATGTCGATCCGCAGAAAGCTGGACGCGACCTCGGTGAACTGTTGGGAGGCAACGCTATCGGTGTTACGGTCAGCGCCGATGCAGCCGGAACATTGCACCGCGTGCACCCCGATGTCGTGCTGCACGCCACGCAATCGTCGCTTGCCGCTGTAGCACCGCAACTCCAGGAATGTATCGCTGCCGGAGCGGATGTCATTTCGACGTGCGAGGAACTTGCCTACCCGTGGGGCAGGCAGCCGCAACTCGCAGCAGACCTCGACGCCGCTGCGCGAGCAGCTGACGTGACGCTGCTTGGCGCAGGAGTCAACCCCGGCTATGCGATGGATGCGCTGCCGGTCATGCTCACAGCGGCGTGTGCTGAGGTGCGTGTAGTTCGCGTCGTGCGTATCGTGGATGCGGCACAGCGACGAGGTCCTTTGCAGCGCAAAATTGGCGCCGGATTGACACCGGATGAGTTCGCGCAGCGTGTACGCGACGGCGCTGTGCGCCACGTCGGGTTGCCCGAGTCGTTGCACATGATCGCTGCCGCCCTTGGATGGCGACTTGATGCCGGCAGTGACACGATTATGCCAATCCTTGCCGAGCACGCCATCGTGACAGAGCATGTTGCAGTGGAAGCCGGACAGGTTGCCGGCGTGCACCAGATTGCGCGCGGCTACATCAATGAGCGCGAAGTCATCACACTCGAGCTGCGCATGTATGTCGGCGCGACCGACCCCCAGGACACTGTAGAAATCGACGGCGATCCACCGTTGCGTATGACGATTGCCGGCGGCATTCACGGCGACATTGCAACCGCCGCCATCACAGTCAATGCAATTGCCAGCATACGCCAGGCAAAACCGGGACTGCTGAGTATGACCGACATACCGCTCGTCCATTACTGGTGAATTGCTACCCGGCATCCGCCTGACGCTCACCCCACGCTTTGCCCACCGGCGGGGTCATGAGCAACCAGATTTCGAGCAGGCCGAGCAACGTAAGAAAACCGAGCAGCGTTCCTGCGACTGCCTGATAGTCGGTTGCGTTCGGATCCAATGCCCAACGCCAGAGCAATGTCGCCATTACGAGAGCGCCGGTTACCGAAAGGGGGAAGAACAGGTTCATCGAGCGATAGCGAAAAAAGACCCCCAGATGACGGAGGTGATCCGGCAGCAATCCGGCGTGAAAATTACGCGCTCCCAGAAAGATGTTAATCTTGGCGGCCAGGTGCATGAGCCAGAGCAACAGATAGGTCCACAACCCCAGCATATTCGGCGCATCCCAGCTGAGCGCCGCCAGAACTCCGACGCCTGCCAGCGCTGCGATCTCGTGGTGCAGGCTCGCATGCACCGCCTGTCCAAAACGCACAATGTCGCTCGGATGCCAGACGAACGGCTCATCCCGCGGCCCGGTCACGAACCCCATATAAAATCCAGCGAGTTGCCATCCCCACACCAGCGTGCCGCAAGTAAACCCCAGATACGCCCCCCACACCCCGGTATCATCCCGCACTAGCCACACACCAGAGAGCGACGCAAGCGCAACCAGGGTGATGACGGCGAAACTCAGGCGATAGGTGCGATGCGGTAGACGATAGAGCAGAATGATGACGGCGGTCGAAACCCACCAGAGTGCCAGTGCATAGAGCAGCGGCGCAAGGTAACGTAGAAGTATGGCAGATACGTCGGGCATGTGGAACGTGCAACCTTCCCGCCTTCCAGCCCCTCTCGCCTCTCAGAACAAAATCTGATCGCCGGGCAAATCCTGTAACCCTGACCAGGGCGAACGAACCGCACCCTCGCGCAACTGTCGTCCCAGGCGCAATGCCGCGATCAGCCCCAACGTGATCAGCAGAACGACGAATGATGTTGCGTAGACCGCGCTATACCCCAGCAGAATGCTGCCGGTTTGCGACTGCACAATATCGCGCGCCAGACCGCCGCCCACCGTACCGAACCCCTGCGCCAGCGCCTGCGTCACACCCCACAGACCAATGAACAATCCAGCATGCGCACGATCGGCAAGCGTCATAATGAGCGCTACTGAAGCAACGATAAACAACCCGCGGCCGATGCCGATAAAGACCACGCCGCTGCGAAACACGGTCACATCGAGACTTCCGCCGGCGCCAATGACAACCAGGAACCCCAGTGCGCCAACCGCGCATCCACCGATGATCAGACCAATCGGCGACCGCCCGCGCCATAGGAGCAGACCGGCTGCCGTGATGCCTGCGATCATTGCCACACCCCAGAGCGCCGTCAGCCGCGTCGTTGCGGCGACACTCATGCCGAGCACTTGACCGCCATAGGGCTCGAGCAGCACATCGTGCGTGGCAAGCGCCAGCGTTCCGCCGAACAGGACAACGAACAGCGCGCGCAGCCCCGGCTGCTGCCAGACCACCCGCAATTGCTCGACCAGCGTCAACCGCACACGAATATCATCGGTATGGCTGACGAGCGTCCCATCGGCACGCAACCGCTCGCGACCCAGCAGGGCGATGACGGTCAGCACTGCGAAGACCACCGCCGAGCCCTGCATGACCTGGATCAACAGCACCGGCGTATAGTTTTCGAGAATGGCGCCGACGATGATTGAGCTGACAATCGTCCCGACAACCAGCATCATCCACAACACTGCCAGCACCTTACCTCGTTCGCGCGGCGGCGTAATATCGCTGACCAGGGCAAGATACGTGGTTTCGACAATATTGACGCCGATGCCATATGCCAGGAAGATGGCAGCGCACACAACGAGCGCCACGACGAACGGCATCGAACTATCGGCGCCAAGCAGAATCAACGAAAACGGCGCTGTCGCCAGCCCTCCATACGTCAGCACCGCGCCCAACACCACGTATGGCGTGCGCCAGCGCCCCTTCGCGCGATGCACATCCGACTGATAGCCAAAAATCGCGCGCACCGGCGAGACGAAGTAGTGAATGGCCATGAGCGACGCGACGATAACGGCAGGGATGTACATATCGCCGATCAACACGCGGTTGAGCGTGCCGGTGATCGGCGCCAGTGCAATCCCCATGCCAAGCTGGAAGAGCCCCAGGCGCAGGACGCTCAACCACCACCGTATTGCCTGATGATCGCTCACCCAGGCGCCAAACCGCTGCGCCAGGCCTGCCGCTCGTTGAGTTCCAGTCGCCATCGCGCCCCCTTACGCGACCGTTCGCGTGCTGTACGCGGCACAACCGTAACCGTGTTTATACCCGTTCTGCGCGCCATCATAACGCGACTGCATGCTCATGTCAAGCATACAGCTCGCTACAATGGGAACACTTCCTCAACCGGCGCCAGACGCAGCGCTCCGGTTGGGCAGGCGCTGACGCACGCCAGATCGTTGTAGCCATGACAGAAGTCGCATTTATGAGCACGCTGATGCGGTTGGTGAGTCGCTTCCAGATGAATGACCGGCGTTCTCCAGCGCTGCCACCGTTGCCACAGATCCCACAGCGGCGATCGATGCGCTGCAGCAACCGGCGCCAGACGCACTGCATCATAGGGGCAGGCAGGGACGCATTCGCCGCAACCGGTGCAGGCATCGGTGATCATCAGCGCCCCGCTCTCATTCCAGACAATTGCCTGCTCCGGGCACGCTTCGACACATTCGGCGCCGACCCGGCACTGCCGGCACGCATCGGCGATCTCCATCCCATTCAACATCAGACCGGAAAAATGAATACGCGTGGAACCGTGGCGCGATGCACACGCATCTTCACAGATTTTGCATCCCGGTTTGCACAAGCTCAGATCACGCACCAGAATATGGGTTCCGCGGCGTAATCCATGTTCGAGCATCGCCGACAGTTGCGCCTGGCGATCCGCATCGCTCTGGATGGCCCGACTGGACGCTTTCCGTCGCTCGACGACTTCACGCAACTGTATTGCCAGTTCAGGCTGGCCTGCCAGCAGATCCTCCAGATCCCGCGCAGGCAATGCCAGCGCCTCGACCGGTGTTAGCGCCCGCACGTCGGCATTGTGCGGCTGGCGAGTCAACAGCGACATCTCGCCGAAAAAATCACCCTCTTCCAGATAGGCGATCGCCTGACCATTTTGCTCGACCACCACCTGGCCGGACATGACGATATACAGGGCATCACCAACGTCGCCCTGTTGCAGCACAATTGCGCCACGACTGTACTGCATCGGGCGAAGCGCTCTGGCAATGTGGAAGCGTTCAACCGGCGATAAGCGACTGAAGAGCGGTACCCGTCCAAGTGTAGCCTCGACCAGCCGCCGTTGATAGATCTGACGCAGCGCTCGTTCCAGTTCTGGTGCGCTAGACAGTATCGCCCGCACGTCCGCCAGCGGAATCTGCACCAGGTAGCACACCGTTTCGGCGCGCGCCGTTGCTCCGCGAAACCGGTCGCCAAACAATGTCACCACACCCAGGCAATCACCACGCGCGAGCACGCCGATCAGGACCTCATGCCCGGCGCGGTCGTGAAGCGTCAAACCGACAGAGCCCTGCACGATGAGCATGAGAAAGGCAAGCGGATGCTGTTCATTCGCAATCACAGATCCAGGCGTGAATGCGCGTAGCGTTGCGCAGGCTGCCAGGCGCGCCAGCGTATCGGGGGCAACGCCCTGCAAACAATCGAGACGCGCCAGCATCTGCGTCTGTTGCTGACGTTGCTCTCGATAGCGTAACGTCGCTTCGCTCGATGATGTCACGACCCTCTGACGCTCGAACGATGCACCCTTCGACCCCATACGCGCTCATCCTTCGGTCAAATACCAGCGTCCATCGATCTTGACGAGTGGAACCGTGCCATCGGAACGTCCGATCACCTGACTGAGCCCAATGGTTTGCTCATAGAACACAAATGATCCTCGCTCTGTGGTACGCACGAGTGTCAGCGAAATCGAAGCAGAGGGCAGACGCACCAGCGCCCGCTCGCCATCATCAGCAACCTTTTCCGTCGGCTGAAGACCGCGAAGCTCGAATATGGCAGTCTCGTCATCCGCCAGTTGACGCAGACCGCTCGCAAACGACGCCAGGGCGCGGCGCAGCGCAATCCGCTGTGTATCACGTTCAGCAGGCGCAAAATACCCGGCCAGACGTTCCGCCCAGAAACTGCGCGCCTCTTCCTGCCCCAGATTCGGGTCTCGCAGCGCTTGCTGTAGATCCTCGAAGAAACTCTCGGTTACCGACTCCGGCGAAAAACCGCCTCCCACCACCCCTTCTTCAGCTGCAGGAGCAACCGTACACCCAACCAGGAGATACGCAACAAACACATAACCAAGGATGCGACACAAATTCGTGCACATATGGGAACCAACATACCGAACCACAGTGCACTCATTGTAGCATATCGTCCCGATCTTCTCCATCAAACCATGTATAATGGAATTATGTATAGCATCCATCCTTACACATACGATCTGATCGTTGTTGGCGCCGGTCATGCCGGATGCGAGGCCGCGCACGCTGCGGCACGCATGGGATGCCGCACGCTGTTGCTGACCATCGACCTCGACAAACTGGCGCATATGTCGTGCAATCCATCGATCGGCGGTCCAGCCAAAGGGCACCTGGTTCGTGAAATCGATGCACTCGGCGGATTGATGGGACGTGTGATCGACCGCACGTTCATCCAGATACGCCTGCTCAACGAGAGCAAAGGTCCGGCGGTACAGGCAGCGCGCGCTCAGGCGGATAAGCGCCTCTACGCGAAGGTGATGAAAGAAACGCTGGAAACGACGCCAAACCTTGATCTGCGGCAGGCGATGATTGAGCGTATCATTCCGCCGCGACCACTCAACCGCAATGGCAGCAATGGACTGGCAGACGATCTGGCAGGTGTGCAACCCGATCACTATGCAGTCGTCACTCACACTCGCAGAGTGTACCAGAGCAGAGCGCTCGTGCTGACGACCGGCACCTTCCTGCGCGGCCGGGCGATCACTGGTGAAGCGATCTGGGGTGCGGGACGCGCTGGCGAAGCTCCGGCTACGGCGCTCGGTGAAGACCTGGCAGCGCTCGGCTTTCCGCTGGTGCGCCTCAAAACCGGCACACCGCCACGCATCGATGCGCGCACCATCGACTTCTCGCAGACCAGTGTGCAACACGGCAGTGCAACGCCGCTCTTCTTTGGTCATTACTATCGCGCGTTGGGTGAGACGCCACCGGAACCGGCTTTTGCCGGCGCACCCGCCGCCGCCTACCCGGAACCGTTCCTCAACGCCTGGCGACCGCAACTGCCCTGCTACCTGGTGCATACAACGCCGGAGTTCCACGACATTGTGCGGAGCAACCTGGACCGTGCGCCACTGTTCAGCGGCATCATCGAGGGAGTGGGTCCGCGCTACTGCCCCTCGATCGAGGACAAAATCGTGCGCTTCGCCGATAAGGAGCGCCACGGTCTGTTCCTCGAACCCGAAGGCTGGTCGACGCACGAGGTTTATGTGCAGGGGTGCAACACCTCACTGCCGGAAGATGTACAATGGGCAATGCTGCGCAGCATTCCGGCATTGCGTCGTGTCGAGTTGATGCGCGCCGGGTATGCCATCGAATACGACGCGCTCGCAACCGGCGAGATCGCTGCTGATATGTCGTCACGCCGCGCGCCCGGATTGTTCTTCGCCGGTCAGATCAACGGCACGACCGGCTACGAAGAAGCGGCGGCGCAGGGGTTGATGGCAGGCGTGAATGCGGCGCGCTTCATTCAGGGAAAACCGCCGGTTATTCTGCGCCGCGACGAAGCTTACATTGGCGTGCTGATCGACGACCTGATTACCAAAGAGATCCGCGAACCGTACCGCATGTTCACCTCGCGCGCAGAGCACCGCCTCCTGTTGCGCACCGACAACGCCGACCTGCGGTTGACGCGGCTGGCAGGCGAGCTGGAGCTGGTTGACCGCGAGCGTGTCGAAGCGGTCGAACGTAAACGCGAGGAGAGTGAGCGACTGTTGCGCATGCTGCGTGGGCAACGTCTGTTCCCATCGGCAGCAACCAATGCCCGTCTGAGCGATGCCGGCATTGCCCCGCTCAGCAGTGAAATGAGCGCCGAAGACGTGTTGCGCCGCCCCGATGTGCGCTACGAACAACTCCGACAGGCGCTCGACCTGCCAGCGTGCGATGATGACATTGCGGAACAGGTCGAGATCGAAGCGAAGTACGGCGGGTACCTTCACAAACAGCAGCGCGAAGTCGAACGGCTGCGTCGTATGGAGTCACGCCGTATTCCCCCAGATTTCGACTTCGCGGCACTGCGCGGGTTGCGTAACGAAGCGCGACAGACGCTCGAGCGGTTTCGCCCGGCGACTGTGGGTCAGGCAGCACGACTTGCGGGCATCAACCCGGCTGATGTGGCGATCCTCATTGTTGCGCTCGAACGGCGGGGGAGAGACGTAACAGTGGAGTGGTGACCCCGACTGGGCTCGAACCAGTAGCCTGCAGCTCCGGAGGCTGCCGCTCTATCCAATTGAGCTACGGGGCCGTATCTACAGGCATTCTAGCACCCGCATCCAGGGCTGTCAAGATTCACGCAGCAGCGCCGCGCCCCCCAGAATGCCGACATCGTCGCCAAGTGCTGCAGGGACAACCGTCAACTCCGGATCCATGGCGCGTTGCATCACCACGTGGCGCACCGGGTCGAACAACAGGGCGCCGGCGCGGGTCAGCCCGCCGCCGAGCACCACCCGTCCGGGGTTGAGCAGATTGGCGGCAGAGGCGATGCCGATCCCCAGCCATTCCATTGCCTCGTTCCACACGGCGCGCGCCAGTGCATCGCCAGCGGCAGCGGCTTCCGCGACATGGTGCGCTGTCAGCGAGTCAGGCGGGATGTTGGATAGCACGCTGAATGCACCCTCCAAACCGCGCAACCGCAGACGCGCCTCACGGGCAATCGACAACCCCGACGCCAGCGCCTCCAGGCAGCCGTTGCGCCCACATGGGCAGGGAGGTCCGTCCGGTTTCAGCACCTGATGTCCGGCCTCACCTGCCCAGGCGCGCTCGCCGCGATACAGCCGCCCGTCGATGATAATGCCACCACCGATACCGGTGCTCACCGTCAGATAGAGGAGATGGTGCACGCCTCGTCCCGCGCCGAAATGGAATTCTGCCAGCGCAGCGGCATCGCCGTCGTTTGCAACGATGGCAGGCAATCCAAGCGCCGCCTCGACACGCGCCGCCAGTGGAAGGTTCTCCCATCCGGCGACATGCATGGAGAGCCGCACTGTGCGTCCATCTGCAGCTACCGGTCCGCCAAAACTGATGCCGACGCCCTGCACCGGCGCTGATGCACTGCCGATCAACTCGCGCGCCATTGCCAGCATCGCGTCCAAGCTGGCGCGCGCCCCGCCAGATACTGGCGTCGGCATCGAACGGCGCGCCAGCACCGCGCCATTCATCAGATCGACCAGACCGGCAGCCAGTTTCGTGCCGCCAAAATCGAGACCAAGCACCAGTGTCATATGGGTTCAGCGCTGATCCGTTCGCCAAGCGCTACCGCCAGGCTATGGCAGATAGCGCTGTGGGCATCTTCAACCTCAGGCATAAAGTGGCTGGGGACGACAACGGCGATCTGTGCCAGACCTGCCAGTTTGCCCCCGTCGAAACCGGTCAATCCGATGGTCGTAGCGCCCTGCGCTGCCATCCATTCGACTACGCGCAAGACATTCGGCGAATTGCCGCTTCCCGAAATCGCCACCAGCGTGTCACCAGGACGGTACAGCGACATGACCTGCTCGAGGAAGACCCGATCATACGCGGTATCGTTCGACCAGGCTGTCATCACCGGTACATTATCGGTCAGCGCAAGCGCGCGTAACCGACGACGACCGTCGCTGATCGTCCATTTTGCCAGATCACACGCAAAATGTGATGCGTTTGCGGCACTGCCGCCATTTCCACAAATGATGATCGTTCCATCACGAAGGTAGGTTTGCCACAGTGCTTCTTCGATTGCGCGCAACGGTTCACGAGGCGTTGCAGCAAGCGTTGCCGCCAGCGTCGAAAGATATTGATCAACTCTCATTAATGTGCCCTCCCTGGATGGGGGTTCGATCATATGACCTGACCCTGCCGTGTTTCGATCATGAGATTATGAGATTACGAGATGGTCTTATGATCACCTTCCACGTTCCACGTTCCGCATGTAACCGACCCGTTTGTCGCAGCAATGCGCGCTTATGATCACCTTCCACGTTCCCACGTTCCGCATGTAACCGACCCGTTTGTCGTAGCAATGCGCGCGCTTATGATCACCTTCCACGTCCCACGTTCTACGTTCCCACGTTCCACGCTACTAGTGTACCGCAGAAGCCAGATCAGTGATACGCTGCGCCACGCTGTTCCCGGAACCTTCCTGCTCCATGTTATAATTGCGTTGTGAAAAGTCTCTCATATGCAGCAGCGCAGCAGGAAGCGAGAAGCACTATGAACGAAGGCGAGCGCGATCTTTCCGTATCGATAGAGGAAGAGTTCGGTCTGAGCGCCGTGCGTGAACTGTTGCGGATCATCAGCGAAACCGACGTCAGTGAGATCTCGATCGAGCGTGGCACGACACGCCTGCACGTCAAACGAGGACCATCCCTTCATCACCATTCGCCGGCGCCGATGTTCGTCACGCCATCGATCACCGCCAATGTGCAACCATCAGCGCCGCCGATTGGACTCGTGAATGCTCCGGTTCAGACGCCGCCGCCGGTCGCGCCTGCTCCAGAACCAGCAGCAATGCCGCCGGGCAACATTATCGCCGCGCCGATGGTGGGAACATTCTATGCCGCTCCATCGCCAAAAGATCCGCCCTACGTCCAGGAAGGCGATGTCATTCACGTCGGCGACCGGGTCGGCATTATCGAGGCGATGAAGATGATGAACGAGATCGAAAGCGAATTTGCTGGCCGGGTTGCAAAGATTCTGGTTCAGAATGCGCAACCGGTGGAGTATGGACAGCCGTTGATGGTCATCGAACCACTGTCGTAACGGCGGCATCATCGCTCAAGGGGTGTTCGAAGGAGTGATGGTTCCTTTCCATGCAGTTGCTGACTGTTTCCCAACTCAACACCTACCTGCGCGACCTGCTCGACGCCGATGATCTGCTCCGCGACGTGTGGGTCGAAGGGGAAATTTCGAGTTTCAGTCGTCACTTCTCCGGGCACTGCTACTTTACGCTAAAAGAAGGTGACGCCCAGATCGGTGCAGTGATGTGGAAATCGACCGCCTCGCGTCTGGCGACGCTGCCGGTCAACGGCGAGGCCGTGCTTGCCCATGGGCGTGTGGCATTCTACGAGGTGCGCGGTCAGGTTCAACTTTATGTCGATCTGCTGCGACCTGCCGGCATCGGGCTGTTGCAGGCGCAGTTCGAGCGCCTGAAGGAGCGCCTCGCAGCTGAAGGTCTGTTCGAACCGTCACGGAAACGTCCTCTGCCATTGCTGCCGCACCGCATCGGCATTGTGACATCGCCAACCGGGGCGGCGCTCCAGGATATGCTCAACGTTCTGCGTCGCCGTTACCCGCTCGCCGAAGTCATCTTCGCGCCATGCCGCGTGCAGGGCGCAGGCGCCGCCGACACCATCATCGACGCCCTGTACGCACTGTACGAAACCAATGTGGACGTCATCATCGTTGCGCGTGGCGGTGGCGCCGCCGAGGATCTCTGGACGTTCAACGACGAGCAGGTGGCGCGCGCCGTATTCGCCAGCCCAGTTCCGGTCGTCAGCGGGGTAGGACACGAGACCGACACGACGATCATCGACTTTGTCGCTGATGTACGTGCACCCACCCCTTCCGCTGCTGCTGAACTGGTCTCCCCTGACATCGAGGAACTGAACGACGACATTGCTCAGATGCGCGGCCGCCTGAGCGCTGCAATGACCCAACGCCTGGCGAATGCGCGCGAAACAATCGCTCGCCTGAAACTGCGCCTGGATATACGGTCGCCGGAGAGTCGCATCAGGCGTGATCGTCAACACATCGATGAATTCATACGCCGCGCCACGACAACGGTGGAGCGCCGTATCACCCTGTCGCGCGCTCGTCTTGACGGCGTGCGCGGTCGGCTCGAGGCGCTGAGCCCACTGGCAACGCTCGAACGCGGCTATGCCGTCGTTCAGTCATCTCAAGGGACATTGATCACCGATGCGAGCCAGGTTGCACCCGATGATCGCATCGAGATCGTCGTGCGGCGCGGACGTTTTCGCGCTCATGTGGAACCGTGGTCGACTGCCGATAGCGCAGTGAATGAGGTCAAGAAACAGACACTGACATGACGCAAACTATCGAACCCGCCCCCGGTGAAGAGTACGAAATGCTGTATTCACGTTTACAACAGATCGTCGAGCAACTCGAGACCGGCGATCTGCCCCTGGCACAGGCGCTGACGCTGTATGAAGAAGGCGTTGCGACCGCCAAAGCGTGCCAGCGTCTGCTCGATCACGCGGCGCTGCGTGTTCGCACTCTGATGGAGAGCGCCGATCAATCACCTGCTATAACGGAGACGGACGTGTGAACGTCGAAAAAGTGCATCGATACCCTCGCCCTTTTACCATTACCATAGAAATACTGTCAGCCATCATTGTTAGTATCGCCCTGACGCTGCTGGGGCGCGATCTTTTGCGCCTGCTCTGGTCAATCTATGGTCTCGATACGGCGCTGTTTGCCCGCTTCCCCTGGATTACCGACCTGGTACTGGTGATTTCTGACGCCTCTACGCCTCCCCCAGCACAACCGACGGATGTGTTGCCAGCATTGGCATGGATGGCGCTGGCGCTGACGGTTGCACTGTTTCTGCGCAACAGCATGCCGACAGTGCGTACCAGCGCGCGCGGCATGCTGGTGGCGTTCGTCAACGACTGGCTGCCGGTGCCGTGGGAGAACATTCGCACGATCAAAGTGACCGAAGCGGGTGATCGCTATGTGCTGCTGGTCGAAACTGACCACGGATGGCTCACCGGCTGGCATCGCTGGTACAGTTTCATCTATCGCCTTGGCTTTCGCCCGGCATTCCTGATCACGTCGCAGATCAGCGACTTCGATGAACTGGTCAAGACGTTGCTGAGCGAAGCCGATCGCGCCGCGCGCACCATGGCAATGGAACGACGCGTTGAACTGCAGGAAGAGGCCAGTTCGCCGCTGTTCCGACTCTTGCTCAGTCCATCTGCGTTTTTCGCACAACGCAACGTTGCACCTGCCGCTGCAGGCGTCTCCGGCGATGTCGTGATCGGGCAATATCCCCGCCATATCCGCATCACCCTGACGTGGACTGCGGCGTTCATCGCCGGCGCAGCAATCCTGCGGTATCTGACGCTCGTGCTGACGTTCCTGGCGATCACATTTCCCGGGGTGCGTTCGCTGCCGATCATCGATCAACTCGACCTGCGCGTGCTTCCCGCTCCCTGGTGGCTGCTGATCGAGGCGCACATTGTTCTCGTGTTCCTGCTCGGCGTTGCATCATTCGTGTACCACGCGCTGCCTGCAGTAGAAGCGCGCAGTGAAGGATTGATCGTTCATCGCCTGCGTGGACGGCTGCTCGTGCCCTGGTCGCACCTGCGGGTCATGAAGGTGACTGAGTTTTCGGAAACCAGCCAGATGGTGCTGATCCAGGTCGCCGGCGGATTGCCGTTGGATACGCGCTTCGTCAGCATGCTGTACGATGGCAGCTGGTCGCCAGGCATTCTGATCACGTCGGCGATCAGCAATGCCGACACATTGCTGCAACGCATTGCGCTCGAAGCAATGCGACATCATCAAGCGACTGGCGACATCAGGACGGCGCCGTTCCAGAGCGATGCCCGTTCGGATCTTCTGTTGTTGAGCGTCCAGTCAAGCGCTGCTGTCAACCGTCTGGTCGAAGAGTCACGCAACGACCCGAATACCCAGGGGTTTACAACTGAACGGTTCATACGCGTTCTGCTACCAGCACTTGGGCTGGCAGCATTCCCCGCGTTGATGCTGTTCGCCGATCGTTCATTCGTGCAGCACATTCTCCCGGATGGACGCCTGGCGGGGGCAATCGTTGTGATGCTGTTGCTGGCTCTGCTTGAATGGCCACTGGTGTCGTTTGCTGCCATCGCGTTCGATGAGATGAGCGGCGGCGGTGAGGATGGCCTGCGCCCGCTGTATCTCTATCCGCCGGTTCAACAACCGCGTCTGTTCCTCATGCTGGCGGCGTTGATCGTCCTGGTGCTCGGTGCACAACCGCTGGCGGCGCTCCTCTGGTTGGGCGCCATTGGCTGGTCGTTCTGGCTGGCGGCAGGGTTGTGGAGCGCACTCTACGACTGGCGCGGCGGGCAACTCATCGGTGGCGGATTGATCCCGGTCGTCTTTCAGTTGCTTCTGCTGATCGGGTATCTGGTGGTACGGGCATAGGAGTGAGCAATCAGACGCCTGACTTAATCCGCCGCCTTCGCACCGAGTTTTCCCTCACCTCTGGGCTGCTCAGCGCAACACACTGAGTAGCAGCGTCAGCGTCACCAGGCTCAGCAACGTCGTCACCACTACAACACCGGCGACGAAACGCGGTCGCGCGTTGAACTCGAGCGAGTAGAGCACCATATTGACGGCGGAAGGCATGCTGGCTTCCAGCACAACGACACGCAGCGCGAGATCATCGAGCATCAGCGCGCGTGCAATGCCATACGCCAGCACCGGTGAAATCCCCAGTCGCAACACGGCTACCGTTGCGGTCAGGCGCCAGTCCTCCACGGTGGTTCCGTTCGCCAGTTGCATCCCCAGCAGAAGCAGGAGCAGCGGCAATGCCGCATCAGCCATCAGCGCCACACCACGAAATACGCTCCCCAGAGCATCACCTCGATGTGGCAGATCGATACCGCTGAAACGCGCCAGCAACCCGAGCGCAACGGCATAGATCTGTGGCATGGCAAAGATCTGACGCACTGCACTCCTGAGATCGCTTCGACCAGCGCTAGCAATCGGCACCGCCAGCGTCTGCGCCAGGATCGTCTGCGCGATGAAGTAGAGCAATGCCCGCTGAAAACCGGCTTCACCAAAGGCAAAACGACTCGTCGGCAAGCCATAGTTGCCCGAGTTCATGAACATAACGCAGAGCAGCAGCGCTGCGAGACTACTGCGCTCCAGGCGCAGAATCGTCCCGGTGATCAGCCCGATGACCCCTATCCCCAGACAGACTGCCACCGAGGCGGCAATGATACGCAGCGCCTCACCGCCTGCCATATCAATTCGAACAATCGTCGTAAAAATCAGCGCCGGACCGAGCACATACATGCTCAGTCGATTGAGTGAGGGGAGATCGAGTACGAAGCGACGCCGTAACGCATACCCGCTCGCGACAACAATAGTGACAGGCAGCAAAACATCGACAAAAGCGGAAAGAATAAACATGCAATGCGCCTGCCTGAAGTACAACGCAGAGAGCAGATGAGCAACGACGTCCAACACCGATCAGCACAACCGGCCAGCGCCGCCGCTGCCGGTTGTGCACAGGCCCGTCTCCTGCAACCAGGGCGATGTTCGCCAAGGAAGCGCAGGCACTTTCCGCGTACTAGCGCGTTAACGCATCGAAAATCAACGAGTCGACCAGGCGCTCAACTGGTGCGTGATCATCAGTGAACGGCGCAAATGGTGCGGTAGACTGACGCATCGGCACGTACACGCGCTCGAGGGTGCGTCGCAACGCGGGATGCTCGATGCGCGCATACGCCTCAAGCAGATTGGCGTATCCATCGCCAACATCCCGGTTCACGCCAATAATGATCTGGTTGCTCAGGCGCGCCGTTTCGATCACAATCACCTGCGGAAAAACCTGTTCCATTGTTGCAACGATCGCCCGGCTCAATCGGTCATCACCATCGAGTCCGAGGCCTGCATTCACCACGGCCACGCCATCAGGCGCAAGATGCTGCTGTACCAGCCGAAAGAACTCGACCGTCGTCAGATGGAATGGAATGTAGGGCTGATGGTAGGCGTCCATACCGATCACATCATAGACGCCGCCCCTGGTTGCCAGCCAGTAACGCGCATCTTCGGCGTATACCCGGTAATTCGGGTGATCCGGACCGGTCGAAGCATCACGCATGTTGAAGAACCGACGACCCACCTCGATGATCATCGGGTCAATCTCTACGGCGTCGATATGCGTCTTGGGTCCGAAGATCGCCAGAAATTGCGCTGGCGTCGTTCCGGCTGCCGAGCCGAGCATGGCCAAGCTGCGCACTGAAGCTGGATCACGCCCTGGCACAACAAATGGCGCAATTGCGAAGTAGTCCCACGGACCACCGCCGGTCAGCGTATCGAGCGGATCACCGTCGTATGCCGTGTTGTAGATCGAATGAATCGCCAGACCCTCGTTCAGCAAAAGCACGACCTGCTGTCCATACTCCGGGTCCTGGCGTGTAGCGACCTGAATATAATTGTAGGGCGATTCGTACTCAGCGATCAGGGTACATCCATCGCACCCGGCGCTTTTGATCGGGCCCGACGAGGCGAACGTGTATCCTGCCAGTGCTGCCGTCGCCACCAGCGCTGCCAGTGCGCTCCAGCCGCGCGCACCGAGCGCACCAAGCACCACGAGCAATCCAGCGTACACATACGTCGTTGCAGCGGCGCCAATCGCAGGAATGAGCACCAGGACGGTAAGGAACGTCCCAACGATCGAGCCGACGGTCGAAATGGCGGACACAGTTCCGGCGGTAGCGCCAGCCACTTTGACGCCAGCCGAGGCGCGGTGCAATTGCAGACGCACCGCGAATGGTCCGACCATCGCCAAGAGCGTCACCGGTATGGCAAACAGCGCCAGCACACCGAACAGCGCACCGATAAAGCCGCCAACTGCAATCTGCGCAACCGCTTGCTGGGCAAAACCGAGAATAGGCGCAGCAAGCGGCGGAATCAGCGCTGTCGCGACACCGGACAGCAGCACCAGACGATAGAGCAGGCGTTCGTCGGGGTAGCGGTCGGCGATGCGTCCACCGAGGTGATACCCAACCGCCAGGTAAACCAGTGTCAGACCGATCACTGCAGCCCAGATCGGTTGCGATGTGCCAAAGTAGGGAGCAAGCAAACGCGAGGCGATCATTTCGACGCCAAGCGTCCCGACGCCGCATAGAAAGACTGTACCCGCTAGCATAGAGGCGGCGTGCGAAACCGTCTTTGCCGTCTCGTTCGTCTCTGGAGATGTAACCGTAGCCTCCTGGCTCATGGACAGAACTTTCCAGGGAAGCGGGTGGAACGATGCAGGGAGAGCGCTTTACTCAAGACCCCATATCCACGTTCTGCAACCGGATCCATCACGAGTAACGCAGCAATTATGCTGGCAGCGTTCACAGAGCGGAGCGGATGAGCAGACTGATCGCCTGCAGCAGCAACATGGCAATGATCGGCGAAAAGTCGAACATCATCGTCTGCGGCAAGATACTGCGGATGGGAGCAAGCACTGGTTCGGTCAGATCGCGCAACATTTGTGTGATCCGCATATTTGCCATTGGATCGACCCACGAAAGCAGCACCCGAAACAGGATCGCCAACGATAACACTTCAATCAGGAGAAAGATAAAACTTTCGATAAAACTCGACGGCATACCGGCCCGCCTCCTTACGCGGCATCTGTTCAGAACACCTGCATTATACCAGACCTTGAGCGTCACATTGCGTCTGGAGTTGGGGAATCAAGGGGGTCAGATCACTCGATAAACCGCCGCCATCCTGCCTGTACCTGCTCACCCCATCCCGCGTGCAACGTTGCACGTGGCCGCCTTTGCGTGTTGACGACTCAACCTTCGGTGTTCGACGACATCCGCAACTTTACCGCCGCCGCATGCGCCGCCAGGCCTTCGCCGTCCGCCAGGCGCGCTGCAGCAGGCCCGATCCGGCGCAGCGCTGTGTCATTCAGGGCGACGAGCGAGATGACCTTGCGAAAATCGTCCACATTGACGGGAGACGCAAAGCGCGCTGTTCCGCCGGTCGGCATGATATGCGACGGACCGGCCACATAATCGCCGAGCACTTCGAAGGAGCGTTCGCCGAGGAACACGCCGCCTGCATTGCGCACCTTTCCGACATAGCGCCACGGATCATCAACCAGCAAACAGAGATGTTCAGGAGCGTAGTCGTTGGCGACCTCGAAGGCAGCATCGAGATCGGAAACCAGCACAATCCCGCCGCGTCCGGTGACGGCAGCCGCAGCCGCGACAACGTTCTGCGCCGGCAGCGTTTCGAGCTGACGCGCAATTTCGCTCTGCACCTGCACAGCTAGTGCACGATCCGGAGTGACCAGGATGGCGGATGCAAGCACGTGCTCTGCCTGCGCCAGCAGATCGGCAGCAACCAGACGCGGATCGGCGTGTGCATCGGCAATAACCATCGTCTCCGTCGGGCCTGGCAGCGCTTCAATCCCGACGACACCGTACACTGCACGCTTTGCCAGCACCACAAACAGGTTGCCAGGACCGACGATCTTATCGACGCGCGGCACACTTGCTGTCCCATACGCCATTGCCGCGATCGCCTGTGCACCGCCGACGGCGAACACCCGTGCCACGCCAGCAGCAGCGGCAGCAGCGAGCACGACGGGATCAACATCGCCATTGCGCTGCGGCGGCGTACAGACGATCAACTCCTCTACGCCGGCCACCCGCGCCGGGATCGCGGCATGCAGCAGCGACGACGGGAGCGGCGCAGATCCTCCGGGAACGTAGATGCCAACCCGCTGCAGTGGAGTGACGATCTGCCCCAGAGCGCCCTCTGCACCGAATTCGACCCACGAGGTGCGCATCTGGCGCTGATGAAAACGCGTCAGTTCCCCTATCGCCAGTTCGATTGCGCTGCGCAGATCGGGTTCGAGACCGGCAAGCGCCGCTGCACAGCGTTCTGCCGAGATGTCCAGCGGACCTGTATAATCATCAAGGCGCCGCGACCAGTCGCGCAGTGCGTCGTCGCCCCGCTCACGCACATCACGCACAATGCGATCAACGGCTTCGGCAGGCGTCAGACGCGCGCCAAACCGCTGTTCGATCGCATTCAGCAGCGTCACCGGCACATCAATTTCATCGAAGGGCGCCCGCCGCAGGATCGTGCGACGGGCAACTGCAAGATCATCGAAGATCGGAATGGTCATAGGGGTGTTCCTCGAGCAACGCAATCAGACGGTCATAACTGCTGCAGGTTGCGTCAAACACATACTGCGCAGGCATCACTGCGATTGTATCACCACCTAACTGGCGCAGGTGCGCTACCAGGTCAAGCACGCGATCCTGCGGCACGAGCAGCGTCACCATGTACCAGCCAGGCGCGCCAGCTGCACGCGGCGTACTGGGCCAGACCAGTGCAATTGTCGGTCCCTGGACGCCGGCCAGATCGGGACGGGCCGCAACGCGCCGTCCTACATCTTCTGCCGACTCACCGGCGATGTTCGCCGTCACCTGCACAAAACGGCGCGCTCGCCGCCGCGCTTCGACGAGTTCCAGCACCGTGCGGGTTGCCGCCAGCGCCGCAGCATTGGTGCGCAGGCAACGACGACTGGCGATCAGGCAGGCCTGGGTGCGAAGGATCGGATCACCAATGATCTTCAACTGATTATCACGCAGGGTCACGCCGGTTTCGGTAATATCGACAATAATGTCAGCATAGCCGAGTCCAGGCGCCGCTTCGGTCGCCCCCTGCGACTCGATCAGGCGGAAGTAGTTGATACCGTTCGCATAGCAAAACCGTCGCGTCAGCGATGGATACTTGGTTGCAATGCGCAACGGTCGTCCCTGGCTGTGGAGTTCCACTGCCAGATCCGCCAGATCGTGCCAGGACGTGACATCGATCCAGGTTTCGGGTACGGCGACCACCAGTTCAGCGGCGCCATAGCCCAGATCATCGAAGAGCACAATCAGGTCATCGCGATCGCCGCGCAGTTCCTCCACCAGGTCGAGACCGCTGATCCCCAGATCGATCTCTCCCGCTGCGACTTTCTCGACGATATCAGTCGGGCGATGGAGCAGTATGTCAGCGCCGGGAAGCGCACGAATGGATGCCGTGTAGCGGCGGGGATTCGGACGTGACACCCGCAACCCGGCGCTTTCGAGAAAAGCGATTGTGCCATCGTACAGGCTACCCTTCGATGGTATGGCAAAACGAAGCATCATCACTAGTGATCATCCTGTGCCATTCGACGCAACAGCGTCACAATTCGGCTGAGACCAAGAACTGCCAGCGCTCCGAGGAGCAATGCGCCAATCGTACCGATCTCAACGCGCGCGACTGACGCGAGGACACCAATTACAAACGCCAGACCGGAAACGGACAGTAAACGCACAGCGTGAGCACGCCGGAGCGTCTGTTCATCGATAACACGCTCTGCCCGTATCAAACGCCGCTCCAGGTCGTCGAGGTTCCAGGCAAGCAGCGTCATCACCAGCCCCACGAGCGCAACGACTGGTGCAACCTGAGCGAACGTCGCGCCAACAGTAACAACGACCATCCCTGGCAGCGCAACCACACGAGTCCAGCGTCGCTGCAGGATGACCCCTGCGACCCACATACCGCTAAGCGTTACCGGCGCCAGCGCAAAGAGCGTCTCACCAACCGCGATCAGCCCGCCAGCCAGACATGTGGCTGCCAGTCCAATCGCCCCAACCGTCATCCACACACTGCTGGAATGAGAAACGCGCATCTGGAGAAACCTGCACTGCCGGCAACCACACCAAGTTCAAGCCTGCCCACCCTATGAGACATCATCTGGATCAATACCCAACGCGCGCAAACGTGCTGCAAGATAGGCAGCGCGCATCTCGGCTTCCGCCCGTGCCGCCGCTTCCTGTTGCGCCCGCGCCTCCGCCTCCGCTCGCGCCGCCGCTTCCTGTTGCGCCCGCGCCTCCGCCTC